>DATGXB010000236.1:0-15919 GCA_035299225.1 Nostocaceae cyanobacterium
CCCTGCCCCCTGCCCCCTGCCCCCTGCCTCCACTTGACGGCTATCAGAAATGTAAGAACCATGTAGAAAGTTAATCCTTTGGGTAGAGGCAATGATAGAATATTTCTAATTAAAAATTTTCTTTAATAAATAAAAGTTATATATGAGCCTAAAAAGTTGACAAATAAGCAGCAACTATGATAGATAGTTCTATTTGGGATTAACTATAAAAAGTTTCAAAATTGTAAGTCAATTATTGGTAGTTAGTCCCAAAACCCTGCAAAACTAAGCTCCTCAGTGCAAAAGCCACATAAAAAAGTAATAAATAGCTAACGCGCAACTCATTAACTTGTGTAATGATTCTTGGATGTCTATTTTTTGGCTAAAGATGTCCAAAGCTTTGGCCTGTGCTAAAATCAGCGTACCGGCACGACGCAGGTGATGGGAAAGAGCCTATGTTTGAACGCTTCACAGAAAAAGCCATTAAGGTAATCATGCTGGCCCAAGAAGAGGCCCGCCGTTTAGGTCACAATTTCGTTGGTACTGAGCAGATCCTCTTGGGTCTCATCGGCGAAGGTACTGGAGTGGCCGCTAAGGTGCTGAAATCCATGGGCGTTAATCTTAAAGACGCTCGCATTGAGGTAGAAAAAATCATAGGTCGAGGCTCAGGCTTC
Source organism: Nostocaceae cyanobacterium (assembly GCA_035299225.1). Taxonomy (GTDB): domain Bacteria; phylum Cyanobacteriota; class Cyanobacteriia; order Cyanobacteriales; family Nostocaceae; genus DATGXB01. Next base: position 654 of record DATGXB010000236.1, read on the forward strand.
GTGGCTGTAGAAATTCCGTTTACACCACGAGCCAAGCGCGTACTAGAACTATCTTTGGAGGAAGCACGTCAACTGGGGCATAACTACATTGGCACCGAGCATCTGCTGTTGGGCCTAATCCGCGAAGGGGAAGGTGTAGCAGCCAGGGTGCTAGAAAACCTCGGTGTAGATTTGTCCAAAGTCAGAACCCAGGTCATCCGTATGCTGGGTGAAACAGCCGAAGTTACCCCAGGAGGGTCATCCGGTCGCACTAAAACCCCGACTCTGGATGAATTTGGCTCAAATTTAACCCAAATGGCCATTGACAACAAGCTAGATCCTGTTGTTGGTCGCGCCAAAGAAATTGAACGGGTGATCCAGATTTTAGGCCGGCGGACAAAAAACAATCCAGTGCTGATTGGTGAACCGGGGGTTGGTAAAACGGCGATCGCTGAAGGGTTAGCCACACGTATTGCTACTAAAGATGTACCAGACATCCTAGAAGATAAACGAGTAGTCACCTTGGATATTGGTTTACTGGTAGCAGGAACTAAATACCGGGGTGAATTTGAAGAACGCCTGAAGAAAATCATGGATGAAATTCGCCAGGCGGGTAATGTAATTCTCGTAATTGATGAAGTTCACACCCTAATTGGTGCGGGTGCGGCGGAAGGTGCGATTGATGCGGCGAACATTCTCAAACCGGCATTAGCACGGGGAGAATTGCAATGTATCGGCGCAACCACTCTAGATGAGTACCGGAAACATATTGAACGGGATGCAGCCCTAGAGCGTCGTTTCCAGCCGGTAATGGTAGGTGAACCATCAGTTGATGAAACAATTGAAATTTTATATGGTTTGCGCGATCGCTATGAAGCCCACCATAAATTAAAGATTTCCGATGAGGCATTAGTAGCGGCAGCGAAATTGTCAGATCGTTATATCAGCGATCGCTATTTACCAGATAAAGCTATTGACTTAATTGACGAAGCTGGTTCTCGCGTCCGTTTAATTAACTCCCAATTGCCCCCCGCAGCCAAAGAGTTAGATAAAGAATTACGGCAAATCTTAAAAGAAAAAGATGACGCTGTGCGTTCCCAGGACTTTGATCGGGCAGGAGAATTGCGCGATCGGGAAATGGAGATCAAAGCCGAAATAAGAGCGATCGCCCAAAACAAAACCAATGGTGCAAGTGGTGACGGACTAGAACCCGTCGTTACTGAAGAAGACATTGCTCACATCGTCGCTTCTTGGACAGGTGTACCAGTTAACAAACTCACCGAGTCCGAATCCGAGAAACTGCTGCACATGGAAGACACCCTGCATCAGCGTTTAATCGGCCAAGACGACGCAGTAAAAGCAGTCTCCCGTGCCATTCGTCGCGCTCGCGTTGGCTTAAAGAACCCCAACCGACCTATAGCTAGTTTCGTCTTCTCCGGTCCAACTGGCGTAGGTAAAACCGAACTAGCCAAATCCTTAGCCTCCTACTTCTTCGGCTCAGAAGAAGCAATGATCCGCTTAGATATGTCCGAATACATGGAGCGCCATACCGTCAGCAAACTGATCGGTTCACCTCCAGGTTATGTTGGCTATAACGAAGGCGGACAATTAACCGAAGCCGTGCGCCGTCGTCCTTACACAGTAGTGCTGTTTGACGAAATCGAAAAAGCGCACCCCGATGTCTTTAATATGCTGCTGCAAATTTTAGAAGACGGTCGGTTAACAGATGCCAAAGGTCGCACAGTAGACTTTAAAAACACCCTGTTAATTCTCACCTCTAACATCGGTTCTAAGGTAATTGAAAAAGGTGGTAGCGGTATCGGGTTCGAGTTTGCCGAAGATGCCACAGAATCCCAATACAACCGCATTCGTTCCTTGGTTAACGAGGAATTGAAGCAATACTTCCGTCCTGAATTCCTCAACCGCTTAGATGAGATTATTGTCTTCCGTCAGTTAAACAAAGCGGAAGTTACCCAAATTGCGGACATCATGCTCAAAGAAGTATTTGGCCGCTTAACCGAAAAAGGCATCACCTTAGAAGTAACAGACCGCTTCAAAGACCGCCTAATTCAAGAAGGGTACAGCCCCAGCTACGGTGCAAGACCATTACGCCGGGCAATTATGCGCTTGTTAGAAGATAGCTTGGCTGAAGAAATCTTATCAGGTCGCATCAAAGATGGCGATGTAGCGATCGTTGACGTTGATGAAAACGGTACAGTTCAAGTTAGCTCACGCACTGACAGGGAATTATTACCCCAAGGCGTTGAGTCATAGTTAATATTTGAGATTTAATCTCAACTTAATTTACAAGCGGTAGAGGAACTTAAAAAACCTCTGCCGTTTTTCATGTCAATTGCACATCATTACTTTTTGAGATAAAATCAACGTAAACCAGGAATTATGGAAACTTATGGAAGCCTCAAACTTCATTACTCCCACAGATAACACACTAAGAGAAACTTTAAAAATAACCATAAAATCCCAGAAAATGAGTCGTCGTGAATTTATGAAATTACCATTAGCAGAACGGCGAAAAATATTAGCACAACAAGCCGAATTAATGTTACAACATTATGCAAAAAATCAAGAATGGCAAGAATTAGAAACAGGAGACTTCATTGATTACTAATTCTTCAGCACCGAAACGGGGTGAAATCTGGCTCACAAATTTTGATCCAACCATAGGGGCAGAAATTAAAAAAATCAGACCTGCTGTAATTGTCAGTTCCGATAGTGTTGGTAAATTACCAATTAAATTAATTGCACCAATCACCGATTGGAAAGAATATTTTATTAATAATATTTGGCATATTAAACTTGAACCAGATAATCAAAATAACTTAACCAAAGATTCAGCCATAGATGTTTTACAATTACGTGGTGTAGATACACAAAGATTCATCCGTAAAATCGGACAATGTTCACCCGAATTTATGGAAGAAGTCGCTGCGGCTATTGCAGCAGTAATTGATTATGACTAATAGCACAGGAAATAATAATCATACTTTTTATAAGATAAAGTAACTTTATAATAAAAAAACCTATAATCTCAATGAGAATAAAACAATCAATTATTGTTTATCTTGTTGATTAATTTCACTTTTAGATACAGGATTGCTTAAATATTTACACATTTCATAAATCAAAGTTCTTAAATTTTTAGTTACTAAATCATAATCCCTATTTCGATAAAAAGTTTCAAGGGAGTATGAATTAGATGTAATTTTTCTTTTATCCAAATTTTCGGTGGTTTGTAAATTATTTATTTCTAATGTTTGGTTTGTAGAAAGAGAGTCTGAATCAGATGTAATTTCTCTTTTATCTAAATTTTCTTTTGTTTGTAAACTATTTATTTCTGATGGTTGCTTTGTGGGAATTATTTGAGCAAATGTTACTGATAGCCTTCTACCATTCCATTCTATATCATGAAGGTTAGCCACTAAATTCTCTGCATCTTGTCTACTTTTTAAGGAAATATAAGCTCCAGAGGGCTTGCAATTAATTTTTGTAATTTGTTTGTCATCTACATATTTTTGGCATAATTTCTCTATATCTTTTTTCGATTCCGAAATGAGAATATTTTTAATTATGATTTCATGATATATTTTTGGTTTGAGTACAGAATTATTATATTGTTCTTGTCTAATTCTATTGGCTACTTCATCTTCAATTGTTATATCCATTAGTTCAACATTAAACCACCTACCTTTACTTTCAATTTTATAAGGGCTTAAACTAGAAGTCTTTACTTGACCTCCACAATTAATAATTATTCTGTGTAAATCGTCTTTAACTTCATCATCATTTTTATCTTTTATTGCATCATTAACTAAAAAAATCGTAATTGTCATTGTTCTAAACCTATTAAAAACAATTGAAATTTTTGATGTTTGTCATAGCATGAAAATCTTCATTATATATTGACTATAATTCACCAATTCTAGATTCAATGTCTTTTCCTGAAGCATCTCTATGACTTGCTATATTTCTTAAATTCATAATATTAATAATTATATTCTTCATTTCACGTTTATTTAATCCAATTGTATCTAAGCAAAAATCTAGTTTTTTCCTATTTGTTCCTTCATAAGTTTTTTGATTTTTATCTGTGATTAACTTAATTTCATCAAAATCTCCTCTATCAATTGTAATATTACCATTTTCTTCTTGAAATTTTATAAAAATGTCAACCATTAATTCAATTTGGAAATTAGCATATCTACAAAATTCTATAAAGTCATCTTCAATTCTGGCTCTAACCATCATTCTATAATCAAACTCAAGTTGTTTCCTTAAATTTTCATGCTTTTTAAGAAAATCTAACGTGAAGTAGTCAATGATTGACATATATTGTTGAACTCGCTTATATGTTTCATAATCACTGACCTTGATATAATTTTCTAGCTTATTGAGTTTTTCTTTTAAATTTTCAATTTCTTGTAACAAAGATACTTCCATAAAATTTTTTCCTTTAATTTTTGGTATCAAGACTAAAGCTAACTAGACTTTTATATTGTTTCATGTATTTTTTGTATATTGGATCATTTTTTCCTTTAACTATAGCTATAAACTCTATTTTACCTCTAAGAACTTGCTGAAAGCTTGGTTTTTTCTTTATTATTAATCTACTTTTTTTAGATTCATATTTATCTAGATACTCATTTTCAGCCGCTTCTAGTCCAAACTTAGACCAAGCATGAAGCATAGCGCGGATCTGGCGAATATAAGTACGGTCAACATTAGGAAAAACATTTGTTGTCAATCCTGTAACTTCTTGATGATTTCCTTTAGTTTGTAATCTAATTTTTTTATCATTTATTTCAAAGCCATTTTCAAGAATAATTTTTAGTAGATTATTCCCGATAATTATCTTTTCTTCTTGTTCACTTTTGACTGTATATGCTAACTCTTTTGGAAATTGAGGTAAGGAAGTTGAGAAAGTAATATCATCTGCATATCGCGTATAAGTAGCTTTACATTCTTTTGCTAAACGTTGTAGTTGAGTATCCATTTTGGAGCAAATCATATTACTAATTATTGGCGAAGTTGGCGCACCTTGAGGTAACTGATGATTATGACAACAAATTTGTGCAAGGACTGTAGCAACATCTGGATGTAAACCATAAGGCGTAGCAATAAACATTCCTCTCACACGACCAAAATTAATAGAAGGAAAAAAATCTTTTAAATCCATATTAAGAACATAACGTTTTTTAGAATGAGCTTTAGCATTACTAACAATATTTTTACCCTTTACAAAGCCATGCACCGAAGGTTTTGGATTATATACAGCTTGTAAAACTTGATTAAGTTTTTTTTGAATAATTTTAAGTGCAGTAATAGGGGTTGTAATCTGACGAACACCATCAGTTTTTTTAGGAATCCCAAAACTTTTATAACGCTTATCTGGTTGAATAACGTATATATGATAAACCAGTCGAGAATAAGATATATCTAACAAATCAGCTATATCCATTGGTGTTGTCAGAGAATAAAATTTCTCTCGTAAAGATTCTGGATTATCTGTAAGAAGTAACTTAGATTCGTCTTTCACTTTATGCTGATGTAGATTGAATTAGTTATCTATTTGAATAATTTATAATTTAGATTTATAATTAGCCTCATTAAGACTATATTTTTTAAATATTTATATTTAAAAAAAAATATCACTTGCGGCTTGTATTCTAACTTACTCGTAAAAGGAAAAGGAAATACAATTAAAAGGCGCGTGTAAAACGAACCGTAAAATACACCGTCGCAGGATCAACAACGGAAATCAATACTTAATTCCGCAAGTGATATGCTCAAATTGTGTCAAAAATTATTAATTATTTAGTAATTTAGACACGCTTCTAGTAGAATATACAAGCAAATACACAAAAAATATATAGTGAAAATACTGAAAGCCTAAAAAATATTTATTCAGTAAATGAATTTAAACTAACGTGTTACTAAGGGGTGAGAAGGTAACACTTTTACTAAAAGTGTCAATATTGCCTGATTAACTCAAAAACTTGATATCATAATTAGTACAAAGCTATTCAAAATTGATAAACTATGACTGAATTACTACAACGTGCTATAGCAGAAATTGAAAAATTACCAGCAGAAGAACAGAATGCTATAGCTACTCGTCTTCTGGCTGAACTAAAAGACGAACAAGCCTGGAAAGTTTGCTTTGCAGCAACAACAGATAATCAATGGGATAGTTTAGCTGCAATAGTACGTCAAGAAATAGCAGCTGGAGAAATTACACCTCTCGATGAAGTTTTTCCTTCTCAGCCATGAAGTCAAGCGTAACAAAGACATTTCGCAAGCAACTTGATCAACTTCCTGCATCAGTTCAAGAACAAGCTGCTAAAGCTTATGACTTGTGGCGTTCCGATCCCTATCATAACAGTCTTCAATTTAAGTTAGTAAGTCAGCGTCAACCAATATACTCTGCTCGTGTGGGAATTAACTATCGTGTTCTCGGATTACTAGAAGAAAATCACATCTATTGGTTTTGGATAGGTACTCATGATGAGTATGATGAGTTACTTCGGAGATTGTAATACTAATTGTTAGTATTTGATCATGCAAATTACTATTTCACCACATCTACAAGGTACATATAAATTAATTCAATGTGCTTTTCCTAATGGGATAGAATCACAAGTTTATTTACCACTTTTAGCATTACTCAGTGAGGAAATGTCAGATAGAAATTTAGCTGAGGTAGTAGCTTACTATAGCACTAAAGATTATCATGTTGTACTTAATGATATATATCGAATGCAATCAATTGATATACCCACCCCTGAAACTATTGCTAATTTAAGGGAAAAATTACTTAAGTGCGGTTATCAAAAGTGGCTTGAAGAAGGCTAGTAATTTTTACAAAAACCAACAAATTTAATTAAAATCAAGTAGTATAATAAATGTATAGCTTCAGGTAAGGAGTAAAAACGTGCAAGCTATCTTTTTAAGCAGTGAAGAAGTCGGCAAACGTGCCAAAGAATTATATGAAAATAATATTCGTCAACAGGTGGAAACAGAAGAAAATATCGGTAAAATGGTAATTATTGATATAGAAACAGGTGAATATGCTGTTGATAAAACGGGCATAGAATCAGCAAGATTTTTACGTAAAAAGAATCCACTAGCTAGACTTTATGGACTTCGTATTGGTTACAAAGTTGCTGTTTCTTTCTGTGGTGACATGGAGCGTGATTATCAGTGATAACTGGTATTATTAAAGGCGGACATCCCACAGTTAACGTCATATTTCGTCTACCGAATCAACCAGATTTTAGTATTGAATTTGTGATTGATACAGGATTTACAGGCGAACTTAGTTTACCTCCAGCAGCAATAAATGTAATGGGTTTACCTTTTCTATATGAACTACCTGCAAATTTAGCTAATAATAGTTGGGTAGATATAAGAATGCATGAGGCTGTTATTATTTGGAATGGTGAGGAAAGATTAGTTAATGTTTTAGCCACAGGAAGGCGGCCTTTATTGGGAACTGCTTTACTTGATGGCTATGAATTATCTATCCAATTTACAGAAGATGGTTTAGTAACAATTCAAAAATTATAGTTAAATATCATAGTATTTGTAGAGTGGGCATTTTTAGCTTAAATTCTTGATAATTAGTAGTGCAAAATTAATTTCCCACGTGGAGTTAGGAGAAAGGGGAAAGGAAAAGGGAAAAGGATAAAACTGCTTATGTAAGAGTACACAAAATAAAAAAATGCCCAACCGTCATTGCGAATAGAGCGGAGTGGAATGAAGTAATCGCAAGGGTTTGAGATTGCGTCGCTCCATTTCATTACGCACCCTGCGGGAACGCTACGCGAACGCAATGACATAACCATTGGATCATTTATTTTTTGGAATACTCTAATTAATTCTGCTTGGCTACTTAACAGAAAATTATGCTGAGAAATTCCCAACTAAGAATTGTCGGTGAATTTTAAAGATAACTAAATATTTTACATAATTAAGAAATAATTTGCTGGCTATAGTGGGAGGTGTACTTTTAGCGGAAGTGATAATATGACCTGATTTACACAAATACTTGATATGATAATTAGTACAAAGCTATGCAAAATTGATCAACTATGACTGAATTACTACCTTACTTTTCACGGCATCTCTGAAACGCTTACCACACAAGGATTATAGCCAGACGAGGTAAAGGCAGTACATTGGTATCTAGCTTGGTTTTAGCAACACCTCTTTGATTTCTGCTATCTCCCTAAAATTAAGGGGTTCAAAGTCCAATTACTAACTCTTTATTCTCATTAATTTGCAGTTATTGAGAACAGGCTGTTAGTTCAAACCCAGTCGGGAAGCGCAATTCAGGACTTAGCGTGAAAAGTAAGAATTACTACAACGTGTTATAGCAGAAATTGAAAAATTACCAGCAGAAGAACAGGATGCTTTACTCACTAAAAATATTGCTGAACTCCCCAGGTTGCATCACTGGAATTTCTGAACTTAAAAATCCAGACACATCACGAGTTACAATAATATCTACCATAGATGTCATAGCACAAGCATACTGCACAGCATCCTCAAAATCCTGTAAATTTAAAGTAATTGCTTGTTCTAAAACATTTCTATCCACCATGCAAATGTGTAAATCTGTGAGAATTTGAGAGATTGCATCTTGAGCAACTTTTACCCCTGCGGCTTTAAGAATTATATAATAGATATTAGTGATTGTGGTGGCAGCAATAAACCCTGTAATCTCACCAGAATCAATTTTTGCAAATAGCTTAACGGCATCTTTTATAAAAGGTTCTCGTTCAAGTAAAAAATCTAGAACGACATTTGTATCAATAAAAACTCTCATTATTGGTATTTTTCAGTTAGATAAGTGACATAATCTTCAACAATATTTTCATCACTTGATATGTTTGTACTTTTAGCAATACCACGCAGTCGGGATAAGTTACCCTTCTTTGATACTGGTTGAGTTTCTTGTTGTATTGACTTTAATAGAGTTTGTAACAACTGCCAGCGTTCACTGATTGATAATTTTAATGCCTGTTTTTGCAATTCTTGTAATGTCATGAGAAGATATAAAAATCTATTTCATTTACATTATAAATTATGACTGAATTACTACAACGTGCTGTAGCAAAAATTGAAAAATTACCAGCAGAAGAACAGGATGCTATTGAATTTGTGATTGATACAGGTTTCAAAGGTGATCTAAGTTGACCACCCCAAGCAGTTACCGTACTGGGTTTACCTTTTTTGTTGGATGTAAATGTTAATTTAGCTGATAATAGCAATATAATCTTGGCAGTACATCAAGCTGTTATTCTCTGGAATGGAGAAGAAAGAGAAGTAACTGTACTTGCTTCAGGAAGACGGTCTTTACTTGATAGAGATTTACTTGCTGGTTCTGAGCTTGTTATACAGTTCACTGAAGGTGGTTTAGTAACAATTATATAGATTATAGCTAACTCTTCACTGACTCCAATCTATTGCAACTGATGAATTTAAGTAAGTTTTTGTAAAAACTAAATATTTAATTTGCCAGTACAGCATCAAAAAACGTCGGTAGGAAATTTATCAAGAAATATCAGCCGCAAGACTAGACGCACGAAGCAATAAAGTTCAGAATTTCTTCAATATTCATGAGTTGGAAAAAATGATACAGTAAGATGCTTCACAAACATCCATAAGCGTGATATTATATACTTGTTTTTGCCAAGTTAATTTTATCACCAGATATAAAAGATGTTTGAGCGCCATGAAAATCAAGAACATATTATATTTCACGGTGATGCTTTAAGCATTTTATCAACTCAAATAAATTCAGAATCGGTGGATTTAATCTTTTTAGATCCTCCCTATAATATTGGTAAGAAATTTGCTAATTTTTATGATAAATGGGAATCACAAGAAGATTATATAAATTGGGTTTGTCAATGTTTAGATGAATGTGTCCGAATTTTAAAACCAAATGGTACAATGTATATGATGGCCAGCACTCAATCAATGCCTTATTTTGACCTGTATTTGCGAAATAAGTTAACCATTTTAAGTAGAATAGTTTGGCATTATGATAGTTCTGGGGTGCAAGCTACAAAACATTTTGGTTCGATGTATGAACCAATTCTACATTGTGTAAAGGATAAAAAAAATTATATTTTTAATGCTAATGATATTAAAATAAAAACGAAGACTGGTGCAGAACGAAAATTAATTGATTACAGGAAATCAATTCCTGCTCCCTATAATTCTAAAAAAGTGCCTGGTAATGTTTGGTACTTTCCCCGTGTTAGATATAAAATGAATGAATATGAAAATCACCCTTCACAAAAACCTGAATTATTATTAGAACGTGTAATTATTGCTAGTAGTAATGTGGGGGATTTAATACTTGATCCTTTTGCGGGTAGTTTTACGGTGGGTGCTGTAGCTGAAAGATTGGGGAGAAAATCTATTAGTATTGAGTTACAAGAGGAATATGTAAAAATTGGTTTGCGACGAGTTTTGAAATGGCAAGATTACAAAGGAGAAATATTGTTACCTAAAGAAAAAATTGAGCATTTTGAGAATTAAAAAACATAATTGATCGTATTGATGTAAACTACGTTTTTCTGTACCTTTGTGGGGAAACAAGGTACACATACTATCCTAAAAATAGGTGTTTTTAGATGCTATTCGGTGTTTAGTTTTCTCAAAACAATATAAATTTGGGTAAAATGTAAATAAATGTAATCTTCGATTGAATATTTTTAGATAATGTAGTAGGTTTCAATTGGCTAGAATACAGTTGAATGGTGGGGGTACAGCAATGCTGTGTCCCTACACCGTTTAATATTTGTGAAAAATCTCTAGTTCTACTGATTTTTGTAGAAAATGAAAGAATAAGTTATTTGCAATTTTCCATAGCTTCATCTATAAATTGTTTCCAAACTTGATTAGGAAGCCAGGATTTCTCTAAGTCTGCTTTTGCTTCTTTCTCATTCATTCCCTGCTTTAAACAGCGATAAAGATACATAAAAACTGCAACTCTTATATTAGCAGCACAGTGAATAAAAATATTTTTATCTTGATTTGCTTCCATCACTGCAAAGAACTTTTGCAAATCTGCTAAGGTTGGATTGTTCCAGTTTACGGGAATATGAATATATTCCATTCCTAAAGATTCTACAATTTGTTGTTCTTCTGGTAAAAACTTAATTGAGCCTTCTGGTAACAAATTCACAACTAATTGATATTTTAATTCTTTAATATCTATGAATTGGTCAATTGTTGGTTGTCCAGATGTGCCAATTTTGGGTGTTAGTTGCAAAAAGTTGTAGATGTACTCAGCAGAATAAATCATAAAATAAATCCCCATTTCGATGGGTAAAAATTCTCTGTTTTTCGGCATTATTTTTGTTCTACCACTCCCTTGATGAAATCAAATCATAAATCAAAGGTTTACTTAGGCTTTATTCCTTATAAAGCCTGTATTTTAGGATTTTGAGGTTTCCTTTAAATTTCTGATTTCAATACATAAGCATAAGTGGATCAGCAGAATCAAATATCTCTACATTCTGGAGATGTTTTATAGGATTCCTGTTTGATTTTTAATGTGTAGGTAGGCACTTATCAATATAATTTGCTATTATTATAAGTTTAACCAAAAAATGCCCACCTTACACATACCTAAAATTTTTTACGAATCATTTAGGATTCCTATAGTAGAACATCTCTAAATAAAAACTACAACATTGATGCGGTAAGATTTGATATTTTTATTCAACATCTTTAATTTGAGTTTTGCGTTCTAAAATTTCTTTGAGTACCAAGGTAACTACTGCTAAAAGTGCTAACAATACAGCAGCAGAAAAAGCAGCTTCGGTTTCATATTGTTTGTAGGCATCTTCTACAAATAGTGGTAATGTTTGGGTTTTGTTGATGATATTACCAGATACTACAGAAACCGCTCCAAATTCTCCCATTGCTCGCGCATTTGTTAATATTAAACCATAGAGTAAACCCCAACGAATACTAGGCAAGGTTACACGCCAAAATATTTGCCAATCGTTTGCACCTAATGTTTTAGCTGCTTCTTCTTGGTCTTGACCAAATTCTTCTAAAACTGGTATTACTTCTCTGGCGACAAAGGGCATACTAACAAAGGCTGTAGCTAATACCATTCCTGGTAAAGCAAAGATGATTTTGATATCGAAATTATTTTGCAGTATCGAACCAAACCAACTGTTTCTACCATAGAATAATACTAACATTAAACCGGCTACAACTGGAGAGATAGAAAAGGGTAAATCAATAATACTTAAAACTATCGCTCGTCCGGGGAATCTATGCCGAGAAATTGCCCAAGCTGCACATAATCCAAATACTGCGTTTATTGGTACTGCAATTAAGGCTAACAGAAATGTTAACAAGGCAGCATTAATAAAGGCAGGTTGTGAGAGGTTGGATAAAAATGGAGTGATTCCTTTTTTAAATGCTTGGACAAAAACGTTAATTGCCGGGATGTATTGGACTAGAAATAGATAGGATATCGCTATTCCGATTAAAGCTGTTGGTACCCAGCTACGTTTTTTTTGGTGTTGTGTTTTATCTGTTGTCATATTTTCTTGACCAAGCTTGTAAAAAGTTAATTCCTAATAGCAATAACAGTGAGATAATTAATAACACTGTCCCTAAGACAGTTGCACCAGCATAGTCATATTGTTCTAATCTTTGAAAAATTAAAACTGGAGCAATTAAATCTTTAAATGGTGTGTTGGAAGCAATAATTACTGTTGAACCATATTCACCCACCGCACGAGAAAAACCCAAGGCTACACCAGTTAAAATTGTGGGAAAAACTGGGGGTAAAATTACTTTCCAAAAAGTCTGCCATTGTGAAGCGCCTAAACTCCAAGCAGCTTCTTCTATTTCTTTTTCCATTTCTTGTAAAACAGGTTGCACGGTTCGCACTATAAATGGCAAGGAAATATATACCATTGCTACCCAAACTCCCAAGCGACTAAAAGATACTTGAATCCCTAATGGCACTAATAATGAACCAATCCAACCTTGATTATTATAAACTGTGGCTAGGGTTAATCCGGCTACTGAGGTTGGTAAGGCAAATGGTAAGTCTATGGTAGCATCAAATACCCGTTTTAAGGGGAAGTCATAACGGACAAACACCCATGCTATGAGTGTTCCAAAGATACCGTTAATTGCTGCGGCTAATAAAGAGGTGACAAATGTCACGTTATAAGTAGATAAAGCTATTGGACTAGTGGCGATCGCCCAAAATTCGGCAAATGGTACTCCACTAGCTTTAACAAACATAGCCGCTAAGGGCAAAAATAGCATTACTGTTAAATATGCTATTGTAATTCGCCAAGTCCAAGTAATTCGCTTTAAATTATTAATAGCTATCTTCCAAATTGGAAGTTTTTTCTCAACTGCTAAAGAAGAAGATACACTCATAATTTCAAAATGGTAAAAAGGGAAGGTTGAAAGAGAAAGTCATTAATCAGAAATCCAAGATTTAATCTTCTCCTAATTAATGACTAATGACCAATGACTAATCACTAACTTCTAATTTTCGCTTGGATTTGGTCAAAAATTGCTCCATCAGTAAAGAATTTTTGGTCAACTGCTACCCAACCACCAAAATCTTGTACTGTTCCTAAATTTTTGACTGAGGGAAATTTATCAGTTACTTCCTTTGTTTGTGCTAAATTTGTATCTACAGGTCTAAAACCCAATTTAATAAACTCTTGCTGGGCTTCTGGTGTAAACAAAAATTTAACAAATGCTTCTGCTACTTCACGGTTGCCATGTTTATTGACGTTTTTATCTACTACTGCCACAGGATTATCAATCGAAATATTAACATCAGGAATGATGTAATCTATTTTCTCTCCTTTCTGTCTAGCTAAAACGACTTCATTTTCATAGTTAATTAATGCGTCTCCTTGGCCTTGTTTAGCAAAAATATCAGTCGCTTCTCTTGCGTCTTTGGCGAGAATTGGCACATTTCTATAAACATTGGTGACAAATTCTGTAGCTTTAGCTTCATCACTACTAGATTTAACTGCCGCATTCCATAATGCTAAAAAGTTCCATCTTGCCACACCTGAAGTTTTAGGATCGGCAGTAATTAATTTAATGTCTGGTTTGGCTAAATCTGTCCAATTTTTGATCCCTTTGGGATTGCCTGAGCGAGTAATAATTGCTGCTACAGATTTAGAGACAATACCATTATTAGGAAATTCTTTTTCCCATCCTGGTTCGATTAACTGAGCTTTTTGAATTTTTTCTACATCTCCAGCTAAGGCTAAATGAACAATATCTGCTTCTAAACCATCAATTACCGCACGGGTTTGAGAACCTGAACCTCCGTAACTTGGCTTAAAAACAACTGTTTGATTATGTTCTTTTTGCCATTTTTCCACAAATTTAGGGATAATAGCCTCGTGAGCAGCTTTGGTGACGGCAAAAGATACTAAGGTCAATTCTACTTCTGATTTGTCACCACTAGCATTCCTACCAGTGCAAGATGCGATCGCACCACTTAAAACTATCCCAATTAAAAATAATGATACAACTCTTCTGAGTTTATGAAAACTTAGCCAGCTTTTTCTACGTTTAATCGCTTCTGGTTGCAACAGTTTACCTTTATACAAGCTCATTTCCGTTTACCCCGATAATCTACAGTTAGTTGATAGGAATATAGTATTTTTAGTTTACTAGATTTTTGTATAATTGGTTCGTCAATACTCAAAAACATCACATTGACGATAGGCTATAAGGGGATTTTATCAGTTTTCTGTCAAATTCAGCTATTAAGCAGTTGTGCAAAATTAATTTCCTACGTAAAGCAAGGGAACAGGGAACAGGGAACAGGGAACAGGGAAATAAGAATAAGTTGTGTAATTAATTCTGCCTAATTACTTAATATACTGACATTTAACACATGAGCAGTATAATATCTGGCGAGAATGAGAATGCTAAAAAGTCTAATTTTAAATAAGCACGTAATAAAGTTAATAAACATATTTAGGTTGGTTTAAAAATACTATCTCTCAATTACTAAGGATTTATTTAAAATTAATTACAAATTCTCTTTATTTTGATGTCTATAGTTCATCATCCTTAGACATATATCAGAAATTTTAATCAATACTTCGGACAATTTTTAGAACGAAGCCACAAAGCTTACAGCGTATGGAGTCTAGGAAATGTCGAATTAAATGCAACTCAGGTGTAGACCTGACTTTGATTTAATTATTGTTGGTAACTCAAAGCCCTAGAGGATA
>DATGXB010000237.1:0-18692 GCA_035299225.1 Nostocaceae cyanobacterium
AGGTGTTGCATAATTGCGGGATGAAATTGTAAAGTTCAATATTGAAAACCTTTGTCTTTGTGCCTTTGCGCCTACCGCAAGCGGAACGCCTGACGGCGAATGCGTGAGACAAAAAACATCCCACCAATCAGCAACGCCAATAAAATTATATTTTACTGATTGGCTTTTCCTTAAGTTTTGTTACATTTATCGCTGCTTACAACTCTTGATTTACATAACTTACACTATAATTTAGGTTAAGGAATATACACGAAAATAATTAAAATTAATTTATAATTACTAATCGTTATAAATTTAAACCTTTTAGAACAACGTGTTGATTTAATCTACTCTTGTCCGTTCAGTAAGTAAATTCACTGAATTATGTTGGATAAACTTGTCTCTCATTTGATGTTTGGTTTAGGATTGGCAATGGTTCTGCACTTACCAAATCAGGTTAGCGCTGTCACTCCTCTTACAAAAGCGGAAATTCAAAACCTCCGTAATATTGTGCGGTTGATTCCAAAAAATACTCCCCAGCGTCCCGCACGCAAAGCTGACACCATAACACCAGGGGACAGTTTATCAACAGGTCAGGCTTCTCTAGCAGAATTACGCTTTAATGATGGTTCTTTGGCAAGAATTGGTGAACAAGCAGTATTTAGATTTTTGCCTAAAACCCGTGATTTTCAACTTTCCAACGGCACAATGTTACTACTCATCCCACCAGGGAGAGGACAAACTAGACTCAGAACACCAAATGCCGCCGCCGCCATTCGTGGTTCTGCTTTATTTGTGCGCTACAATCCAGAGTCAGATACTACTATTGTGGGAGCTTTGACTAATAGCGGGATTGAAGTTTTTAATCAGAAAGCTTCACAAAATTATGTCCTAGAAGCTGGCCAGCTAATGGTGGTAGTGAAAGGTGAGTTTCAAGGACTGTATGATTTTGATTTAAGAAATTTTTATGAAACCAGTGATTTAGTACGGGGTTTAGATTTAACCAAGCAAAATCAGACACCTGCATCTGATCCAGACATTGCCAGCATACAAGCGGAAACGGTGGAAGCTTTAGCTAATCAAGCTCCAATTGTGGGAGAAGGAGTAATTGACAATCCCAGTTTTTTACAGAACTCTTCTAATACAGCTAATTCTACCAGTCCCGAATTTATTCAGCCTATCACAAGGCAAATTCAAGATATATCACCTGTAAGTTCTTTCATCGAAGCCGGGGAAATATTATCAAATACTGCCAGACAATTAGAGAATAATCTTCCACCTATTTCCACAACTCCAGTTACACCACCAGGATTAGATAATAAACCTGATGATGTGCATTTAAACAATAAGCCACCGGAAGATGATGTAAGGGGTCAACCAGATAAACCAGATAAACCAGATAAACCAGATAAACCAGAACAACCAGATAGACCAGAACAACCAGATAGACCAGATAGACCAGATGATGATGATGATGATGATGATGATTAATGCTTAAAGTAATTGCTCATTTCAGAGAAACCTTAACTAACGCTAAATTAAATCAAAGGTGATTTGATGCTGCTGAATGGGTAAATGTGTTGTACATTCCCCAGTAGCATAGTCGCCGGTTATGTACCGCAAGAAAATAGAAAATTTATGACTTTTGATTACGATTTGTTTGTAATTGGTGCTGGTTCTGGGGGTTTGGCTGCTTCTAAACGGGCTGCCAGCTATGGAGCAAAAGTGGCGATCGCAGAAAATGATTTAGTAGGTGGTACTTGTGTTATTCGCGGTTGTGTGCCTAAAAAATTGATGGTTTATGCTTCCCATTTTCCAGCCCAATTTCAAGAAGCAGCAGGCTATGGCTGGCAAGTAGGTGATTATCAATTAAACTGGGAACATTTCATTACATCCATAGATAAAGAAGTCCGGCGACTCTCTCAAGTGCACATCGGTTTGTTAGAAAAAGCTGGAGTAGAATTAATTTCCGGTCGTGCTAGTTTAGTTGACCCCCATACCGTAGAAGTAGACGGTAAAAAATTCACAGCCGATAAAATTTTAATTGCTGTGGGTGGTCGTCCAGTTAAACCAGATATCCCAGGTATGGAACACGCCATCACCTCTAATGGAATGTTTCACCTAGAAACTCAACCTAAACACATTGCAGTTATTGGTGCTGGTTATATTGGCACAGAATTTGCTTGTATTATGCGCGGTTTGGGTTCTCAAGTGACGCAAATTATCCGCAGAGACTTAATTCTAAACGGTTTTGATCAAGACCTGCGCCAAGGCATTCAAGACGGGATGATTAATCATGGTATTAATATCATCCAAAATCATACAGTTACAGCCATTGAAAAAACTCCCGAAGGATTAAAAATCAGTTTTTCTGGGGAAGATTTAGAACCAATTATTGCTGATGCTTGTTTAGTAGCCACTGGTAGAACTCCCAATGTCGAGGGTTTGGGCTTAGAAAATGCTGGAGTTGAACTTGTCCCCAGTTCCGTAGAGGGACCAGGATACAGTACGACTAGTGCCATCAAGGTAAATGAATATAGCCAAACCAGCCAACCGAACATTTTTGCTGTAGGTGATGTCACAGACAGGATGAATTTAACACCTGTAGCTATTGGCGAAGGTCGGGCTTTTGCTGATAGTGAGTTTGGTAACAACCGCCGAGAATTTAGCCATGAAAACGTAGCAACTGCGGTATTTTCCACACCTCAAGCCGCTACTGTAGGTTTAACAGAAGCCGCCGCCAAAGCAAAATTTGGTGATGACGTGGTGAAAGTTTATCGTACTAGCTTCCGTCCCATGTATTATGTATTGCCCGGCAAGCAAGAAAAAACCATGATGAAGTTAGTAGTAGATAGCAATACTGATAAAATATTAGGTGCTCATATCGTAGGGGATGATGCCGCCGAAATTATCCAAGGTGTAGCGATCGCTGTCAAAATGGGAGCAACCAAAAAAGACTTCGACGCTACCGTGGGTATTCATCCCTCCTCGGCGGAAGAGTTTGTCACAATGCGCTAGGAAAGGCAGAGGGGCAGGGGGGCAGAGGGGCAGGGGAGGCAGGGGAGGCAGGGGAGAAAGAAGAATTAATTAGCCTATTGTCTATTCCCTGTTCCCTGTTCCCTGTTCCCTGTTCCCTGTTCCCTGTTCCCTAATGACTAATGACTAATGACTAAATACCTCTACCTACACGGTTTCGCCTCTAGTCCCCAATCCAAAAAAGCGCGGGAAATAAGCGATCGCTTTACAAAACTACAAATTCCCCTCTCCATTCCTGACTTAAACGACGGCAATTTTACCCAGTTAACAATTACCCGACAGTTAAATCAAGTGAAAGGAGAATTTCCCGAACCTCCTCAACCCGTGATTTTAATTGGTTCTAGTTTAGGGGGATTAACCGCCGCACATTTAGCAGAACAAAATTTACAAGTCCAGAAATTAATTTTATTAGCGCCTGCCTTTGGTTTTGTCTCCCACTGGTTAAAGAATTTAGGACTAGAAGCGGTAAAAACTTGGCAAAGAGAAGAATATTTATCTGTTTATCACTATGGAGAGGGGCGATCGCTCCCCCTCAGTTATAATTTTTTGGTAGACGCTCACCAATACTCAGAAACTTTACTACAACGCCCCATTCCTACCTTGATTTTACACGGCAATCATGATGAAGTTATTCCCATTACAGCCAGCCAAGAATTTGCCCAAATACGTCCTTGGGTAGAATTAATTGCACTGGACAGCGATCACGCTTTAGGTAATGTCATAGAGGAAATTTGGCAAGCTATCTACTCCTTTTGTCAATTTTCCAGTAGGGAACAGGGAACAGGGGAAAGTCAAAAGTTAAAAGAATAATTAATTACTCCTGCCCCGTTCAACTTCGCTCATGTAACTCCTGCCTGTTCCCTGTTCCCTGTTCCCTGTTCCCTGTTCCCTGTTCCCTGTTCCCTGTTCCCTGTTCCCTTTTTAATTATTACTAATGCTGCCATTTATTCGTTCTGATTTATCTCAATTTACTGCCTACAAATCCCACCCTGGTAGTGATACAGCCGAACCTGTTACTAATCAATTAGACAGATTAGACACTAATGAAAGTCCTTATGATTTACCTCTAGAATTAAAAGAAAAATTAGCTTGGCATTATCAACAAGTAATAGAAACTAACCGTTATCCTGATGGTGGACATGAAACATTAAAACAGGCGATCGCAGAATATGTAAATGAATCAGCAAATCTGGCTTCTCCTCTGTTTACATCAGACCATATTTCCGTCGGTAGTGGTTCAGATGAACTAATACGCTCACTGTTAATTGCTACTTGTTTAAGGGGAGAGGGTGCAATTTTAGTCGCTAATCCTACTTTTTCCATGTACGGGATTTTAGCCCAAACTCTAGGTATTCCCGTAGTGAGCGTGGGTAGAGATGTAAATAATTTTGCAATGGATTTACAAGCCGCCCAAGCAGCCATAGAACAAACCCAAAACCCACCTATTCGCACAGTTTTTGTAGTTCATCCCAACTCACCTACAGCTAATTGTCTAAATGAAGCCGAATTAAATTGGTTAAAAAGTTTACCACCAGAAATTTTAGTAGTAATTGACGAAGCATACTTTGAGTTTAGCCAAACCACTCTAGTGGAAGAATTAGCCCAGCATCCCAACTGGGTAATTTTAAGGACATTTTCTAAAGCCTTTCGGTTAGCGGCGTTACGTGTAGGTTACTGTATCGGACATCCAGAAGCGATCGCCATTGTAGAAAAAGTCCGTCTACCCTATAACTTACCCAGTTTTTCCTTATCCGGTGCTCAATTCGCCTTACAAAATCGTCAGCTTTTACTAGCCACCATTCCCCAAACCATCCACGAACGGGAGCACTTTATCGCTACCCTATCCCCCCATTCCACCGTCAATATCAGCCCCAGTTCAGCCAATTTTGTTTATTTACGTCTTCAACCCAATTACCCAGACACAACTTTACAAAATCTTCATACACAACTGCATCAACAAGGCACCCTCATTAGGCTCTTAAAAGACGGACTACGCATCACTATCGGCACACCAGAAGAAAATACCCGCACTCTTAACCGCATTCAAGCCGTTTTGAGTAATATTTAGAAGGTAGGGGGCAGGGGGCAGGAGGGCAGAGGGGCAGGGGGGCAGGGGAGAAAGAAGAAGATAAAAATATTCTTGCCTATTCCCTAATGACTAATGACCAATGACTAATGACCAATGACTGTTCCCTGTTCCCTAATTATCCAAATCAACACCCAAACGACGCACCATAGCTACCGTTTGTGGAAGTACCCCCACTAACATCGCAAAAGCAACATCTGGTAAATCAGCCACAACTTCCGAGGGAAAATATTGCTCAAATTGGTCTAATATTTTTTGAACTCGCTGATGAGGCATAGGATTTTCTGTAATTTGCTTAATTAAACGAATCCATTGTCGTCTAATTAAATAAGCTTTTTGACTATCTTCATGAGATTCAGGAGTCAGTAAGGATAAGTTACCTATAGGCAGCACCTTATCACAATCTCGATCATAATCTCCACCTACTACCGCCCCAGGTCCAGCGAACTCCGCATGATAGCGTTTAAACAGTATCAACCCATTTCGCCGGCGACTATTAACAATGAAAACCTTTCCACTGTGCAAAAGTGTTAACGTATCAGAACTTTGCGGTGGATTAGTTCCATCTGGCATGATCGGGCGGTTTTGATAATTAGTTTCATGATGATAAGTTGATACCATAGCACTCTGATAGCGTTGGCGTTTTTAGCTATCCATGTTTTTAGGATTTTAGGAAATTGGGTATAACGATATACTGAATATTTTAACTAGCTATACAATCAAAATTTTAGTTGTGGCTTGTTCCAAACTAATCAGCAGTGCTTGGGATAGTTACACTAACTTAGCTGTAATTCAGCATTGTTGACCAACAGGTGATTCTATTTTAGGGGATTTGGTTAGTTTTGTGTCAGTCTTAGGTAGTTAATTTTTAAATTTTTTATAAAGATAAAACCTAAATATACAAAGTTAGAATGAGTAATTGAAGATTTATTAAGAAAAGCTTTACTTTTTTGACTAAGTATCTCTATTATTAGTAAATTTGTTCATATTTATTTTTTCCAGCAGTTTAAATTATAGATAAGATAAAAAGCGATCGCCAATCATCTATCACAAAAAATGGCGACACCTAATCAAATATTGCTGGAAAATATCTATTTATCCGCTTATTTACTAAAAAAATAGCTATAAGTCTATAATAAAAATTAAATATCAAAAGCCTGGATATACTAGTTAAGCACTCAGCCATCAACAGTCAGTACCTAGTCAAAAACTAGATTACTTCAGTATAAATACATAAATTTATCAACTAATTTATTATATTATTACTCAGGAAAGATGAGCCTAATTAACCTGTTTAGGCAAGTTTTGTTGAGATACTCCCAGGCTTATCAGCTGTAGGCAATAAAAAGCAACTTCACAGGGGTTTAATTAGGTTAAGTAGGAATTTTACAGCATATACCTGAAACGCACTGTACCAAATTATTTCCGTTTTAAGTAATCAAGCAGAATAAATTACATAAATTTATTTCCTATTGCCTATTGCCTAATATTACATAAATTCATTTCCTATTGCCTATTGCCTATTGCCTAATGATGTATTTAGCCGAAACTAAAAAGTCTTGATATTTCCCATTGATTAGGTTTACTTATCACGAGAACCTCAAGCAAGCTAAAAATGTTTAATCAAATTTACAAGAGTAGAAGTAATTGAAAAATTCTCTACTCTCAAATGATTATGTAATTAGCAAATAAAGGCAAACAATATGACATTGCGTTTAGCGTCACAAAGTCAACCGGGGAGAAATGTGTTTATGTAAAAATAATTGTTGTGAGTAATTAAAGAAAAATGTATTCCAGCGAGGTTCAACCTTATGCACCCGATAGCCCAATTTGAAATAAAGTTGTTTAGCTTGATAATTATTTTCTAAGACATGGAGATATAAATCTTGAAATCCCCACTCTTGAGAAATCTGTTCACAACTCATCAGTAAATGAGAAGCAACACCGTGCCGCCGATATTTGGAATTAACAGCCAAATTAGATAGATAGGGAAAAGATTTATGAGTATAAGCCCAGTAATCACTGAAACGCACACCCATTTCCACAGTTCCCACTATCTGCGGAGAAGCACTAACAGTAGTATCAACAGCAACCAAACAAACATGATGTGGTGCGGCTGAAGATAAACGATGCCTCAAGTCTTCATAAATGCCTAAACGGAATAAAGGGAAAGCCCAGCCCCATATACCCGTTTGACAGTGGAAGCTTTCAGCAATGATTTGAGCAATACAAGTCAAATCAGCAGTTGTCGCTACACGAATTTGCATTTGCCGGGAAGCAGGTATACCAGTTTCTGTAACTGGCTTCTGGTGATGTGGGTAAAAGAACCAAGATTTCAAAGCTAGTTGACGATTAATTTAATTTAACGAAATTTTATCAAGTATCCTCAAACACCATCTAAACTAGATAAAAACTTAATTTTTCCAGAGGACGAAATAGAGGATGATCAAAAATTGGGAATAAAACATGGAATCAGTAGTGCATTTTTATATACCTCAGTGATTGTTGTCAATTGACTAAATTTGTGATGAAATTTCAAAATTGGTCTTGATCATAAATCATACAAAATGTCAAACTTTGTTTAAGGTTGTGTTAACCTTACTGCTGTATAAATCCACCTGTTGATTCTGGGATGTAGTGATGTATGTTGTATTGGCTGTTATCAGCATGAATGTTATCTTGAGTAAACTACCAATTAAGAGTAATCTGACTGATGGGGATTACCAACAAGGGTAGCAAAACCAATCGAACTCTTGGTAAAGTACCAACATTCAGTTATCAGATGTTAACCATCAACAACAAGGCTGTTGTGCAGGTAGCGGTTGAAAGTAACCCATGAACCCTAGCCTCAACACCTCCTTTAAAAGCTGATTGCTAAAGGCTAATTGCTTAATGCTAACAGTAAAGAACCATACCTAAAAGTCAAGCTGCTAACTATCGTATTATTTTTAGTCAAGGAGGTTACTAGCAAAGGTACTGCGTTATTATATGCCGACACAGAAAACTGTAGAGTCTATCTGTAAATTGGTCAATTTTCCTGAAACTACCACTTGTCTGAGTATTTAGTTCTGATGACTAAGTTAATAAGATGTATTTGTATACATGAGATTGATCTAAAATTAGGTTTTGATCCTTAATTTATAAGGATTTGAGGTTAATTTACGGTTACGTTGATAGTATACTTTGAGTTTAAATATGACTATGTGTAATATTTAAATACTCCAGTATGACTAAATAAAATTAGCCTGCAAGTGTTAGACCAGTTGCGGCGATGGGAAAAATCAATACTAGGCGGCTTCGTGCTGGTGTCTGCTCCTAGTGAAAGCTATTTATATTCATTCAGAAGATGTGTTGATGGAGGTGAGAAGAAAATTGATCAGCCATGTCCAACTTGAAAAATCCAAAACTGACTATGGGAACAACCCGACAGCACCAAAATAAGGCAGGATCATGATCAAAACATTGCCTACAACTACCGTAGATCAATAATTTTCAATCTAGCAGTCATGTAGCCACATAAATTAATGGTCGAAATGCTCTGCCCTTACCTGACTCAGAAATATCTCTACCTGATCAGATTATTCTTTATCCGTCTGCCTTTGCAGCAGGAAAGCGGTGCATGAAATCCCAAGTAAACAGTAAGCCTAAAATATTGGTTGTCGATGATGAACCAGACAACCTCGACTTGCTTTACCGCACTTTTTATCGGGAATACAAAGTGCTGAGGGCAACTTCTGGCCCTGCGGCATTGGAACTGCTGGCACAAGAGGGAGAAGTCTCTGTGATTATCTCCGACCAGCGTATGCCGATGATGAGCGGTACAGAATTTTTGAGTCTGACAGCGACTCAATACCCGGATATCATTCGGATTATTCTCACAGGTTACACCGATGTCGAAGACTTGGTGGAAGCGATCAATGCTGGTAAAGTTTTCAAGTACGTCACTAAACCTTGGGAATCTGAGGAACTAAAGGCAGTAGTCCGCCAAGCCTTGGATACTCACAATGTCTTGAAAGCTCGGACTCGTGAACTAACTCGTACACTGCGACAAGAATCACTGCTAAATACAGTGACCAATACAATTCGCAGTGCCCTGGATTATCGGCAAATTTTACAAGCCATTGTTGATACAGTCGGGCATATGTTGGAGGCGGATGTTTGTTTATTACGTCCCTTCCAAGATGGGCAGTTGTCTGATGCAGCATTCATTTACCAGAAAGCTGCTAATGCAAGTCATGTAGAAAGCTTTGAAGGCTCAGAAACGGTGGCGGTGACTTCCTCTGAGGTGTTAACTCAAACAGTGTGGGAAACCCGCGAAGTTCAAGTAATTCATGGGGTAGGAGGTGACGATCGCCTCTCTAGCGAGCGCCAAGAAGCTTTTTCTACAGCCAAGATCCGTTCTAGCTTAATTGTGCCGTTAATTATTCAACAAGAATTAATGGCGGTACTGGCATTACATCAATGTTTAGAAGACCGGGTTTGGGAAGAAGATGAAGTTCAGCTTGTGTCCCTAGTTGCTGACCAAGCGGCTTTGGCTCTAGCTCAAGCTTATGCCTATGAACAAGTCCGTTCTCTAGCTAAACGAGAATCGTTGGTAAATACTATTACTAGTGCTATTCGTTCTAGTTTAGACCAGCAAGATATTTTTGCTGCTATTACCCAACAATTGGGACAAGCCCTACAAGTTGATTGTTGTATCTTATCTTTATGGAATCAAGGTGATGAGTATGCCCAGTGCGTGGGCTTATATGATAGCGATCAAGATATAGCGTTAGCAAAAAATAACTCTAGTCATCACAGTAACATGGTGGGAAATTTATCTGATTTCCAAGCACCAATTAAGGAAAATCCCATCCTGCAAGAAATATTACAAACACAACAGCCTGTAGTTATTGCTGATATTAACAACTCATCTTTAGAAGTGAAAGGTTTTGCTTTACCTTTAAAAATGCCATTGCGATCGCTCATGGTTGTACCTTTAGTAGCCGATGGGCAATGTATTGGCAGCATTATTTTGGGTCAAGGCAGTAAAACCAGACGTTGGCCAGCATCAGAAGTAGAACTCGCCCAATCAGTGGCTTCTCAAGCAGCGATCGCTGTTCAACAGTCACGCTTATATCAAAAAACACGGGAACAAGCAGAACGTTTATTAGAACTAGATAAACAAAAAACGGAATTTTTCCAAAATATCTCCCATGAATTCCGTACTCCTATTACCTTAATTCAAGGCCCTCTAGAGTCAGCAGTAGGCGTACAAGAAGGATTATCCTACGAGCAGAGTGTCATTGCTCTGCGAAATTCTCGGCGGTTGTTACGGCTAGTCAATCAACTTCTGGATTTACAACGCCTAGACGCTGGCAGAATGCAGCCTAATTTCCGCCCCTGTGATTTAGCCGATTTTGTCAGCCAAATTGTAGAATCATTCCGCCCCTATTGTGAGAAAAAAGGTCTACAAGTAGTAACGGATTTATTACCATGTCCTAAAATCTACTTAGACATGGAAAAATTTGATAAAGTAGTTTATAACCTGCTATCTAATGCCATGAAATTTACTCCCGATGGGGGTAGAATCTCAGTCAGACTGCGCTCAAAAGAAAATAGTTGTACCTTAGAGGTGCAAGACACAGGAATTGGTATTTTAAAAGAGCAAATTCCCTACCTGTTTGAGCGTTTTCGGCAAGCAGAAGGTTCAGAAAACCGTTCTTATGAAGGGACAGGCTTGGGTTTAGCCCTAGTTAAAGAACTGGTAGAACTACATGGCGGCAAAGTCTCTGTAGATTCAGTTTATGGTCAAGGAACTACTTTTATCCTGTGGTTACAAACTGGTGCAAATCACTTATCCCCAGAACAGGTAACAGATAGCCCCTGTGAAATCAATATCGGTCGGGCAATGATTGAATTAGCTGACCTGGAACTAGTAGAGCCAACAACAGAAGATAAATTAGAGGTTGTTAGTGGATATGAAAATATACCAACACCAGCCATCAATACCAGTGAAAATGGGTATACAGTTCTAGTTGTTGATGACAATCCCGATTTACGTTCCTATGTCTCGGATATTTTGCGGCGGAGTGGCTATCAAGTTGTCACCGCTAGGAACGGCTATGAAGGATATAACACAGCCCAAGAAGTAGAACCCAGTCTCATCATTACAGATTTAATGATGCCTCTGGTAACAGGATTAGAGATGATTCGGATGATTCGCAGCGAAAACAAGCTGAAAGGAATACCAATTATCTTACTAACCGCTAAAGTTGATGAAGAGACGCGCATAGAAGGAACAGAGCATGGTGCAGACGCTTACTTAGCTAAACCTTTTAATGATCGGGAATTGTTAGCAGAAGCCAGAAACTTATTAGCTCTTAAGGAAAATGAAAAGCGCGTTTTAGAATTAAACAGCTATTTAACAGAATCCGTTCTGGGACGCTTTTTACCACCTATCCTAGTCCAAAAAGCTGCGGCGGGGTCTTTAACTTTAGATTTACGTCCTGAACCGCGCCTAGTCACAGTATTGTTTAGTGATATTGTCGGGTTTACTCAGTTATCCAACACCTTGCGATCGCGCAAAGTAGCAGAGATACTAAATGAATATTTAGAAGTCATGACCAAAGTTGTGTTTAACAATGGCGGCACGGTGGATAAATTTATGGGAGATGCTATTTTAGCTTTATATGGAGCCCCAGAAGAGCTTACTCCAAATGAACAGGTACGCCGGGCGATCTCCACAGCAAGAGGGATGCATCGAGAATTAGCTAAACTCAATGAACGTTGGCGATCGCAAGGTATTTTTGAAACTGATGGCCGCGCAGGTGTACAGTTTCGCTGTGGCATTCACCAAGGTACAGCCGTAGTCGGAATGTTTGGCAGTGCTGAACGTGCTGATTACACAGCTATCGGTCCAAGTGTGAATATCGCGGCTCGGTTGCAATCTGCTGCCGTTCCTGGTACTATCCTGGTTTCTGCTGCCGTAGCAGATTATTTACAGGAAGAAGAAATCACTAAAGGTAGTCCCTTGGAATTAAAAGGAATAGATGAAACTGTTCTGACTTTTGTTGTTTCTACAGAGGTAATGGCTAGTCGCTAAAGTTCCTGCTGGATGACAGCAAACAGTCCAGAATGCCTAGTCCATCCAGTGAAAAGCGTAAAATGATCACTTCTAAAATTGATAAAACTGTAAATTCCTCTGCCAAAAGTTGGAGGAAACATCAAGATCCGTTTTGGTTGTGGATCGTTCTATTTATTAGTTCGGTAACGCTGCACTTGTTGGCGTTTTTATTAGTACGTTCATCATCAAATCAGTTTACACCTTGGTTTTCTCCATCCAATCAAGACGCGATCGCTGTGGATTTGATTACCCTTGATCCCCAAAGCGATGCGATCGCCAAAACACTACCTCAAAAATCCCAGAAATCGCCACCAGCCCCAAATAAACCCACTCAGGAACAGCTAAATTCTGATATTAACGCAGTGGAAAAGGTGGAAACTTCCCCTCAACCCACTAATACCCCTGCTTCTACTGTTGCAACACCCACACCCACACCAACAACCCCAGTTACACCCACACCCACACCCACACCCACACCGACAACCCCAGTTACACCACCAAATCCCGTCGGCGAAAAACCTTGGCAAAAGCGCCAAGATTATGCTTTAGGTGAATCAACTCCATTACCCAAACCAAATATTTCTCCCATACCGTCACCACCTACAGAAGAAACACCGGATACAGAAGAAACACCCACCACAGAAGAAACACCCCCCCCTGTTCAATCTGGAAGTGCGATCGCTTCTATTAATCCCATCACCAGAAATGAACTAACTCAATTAGCAGCACAGGGAAAAATCCGCTTAAATGACTTACCTGATGTTTTAGCTGAGTATCAAGGTAATAATACAAAGCAGTTAGATATTAGTCTTTTTCCTGATACATTCCCACTTCAACCAGCAAACATCCTGGCAAGTTTAGTCATTGACGAAAACGGCCAATTTAAACAAGCTGATATCATCTCTATTGAACCAGCAGCACTTAGTAGCCAAAAAAGTGTTTACCAACAAGCATTAACAGAAATTTTCCAGCAAGCCAGCTTCCAAGCCGCTTTTAACAAAGACGGTTCAAAACCAGGTTTAAGTAATTTATATGTCAATATCCAAATTCAAGTAATAAATTCTCAATAAACACTTGCACTTCTGAAAAACTTGTGTTATATTATTAAAAGTTGGAACTTTGCGGGTGTAGTTTAGTGGTAAAACTATAGCCTTCCAAGCTATTAATGCGGGTTCGATTCCCGCCACCCGCTTTTGATAAAATCATAAATTATAAACTTAATCAGTCTTTTATCTAGACTTTTTAACTTTAATAAAGTCTATCAACGTAGCAGGGAGAAAAATTAGCTGTATGCTACGTTTTGATAGGGAAAAATCCATTAAGCTAAAAAGCAATTCTTAGCCGAAACGACCGCTAATATAGGCTTTGGTGTCTTCTTGTTTGGGGTCATTAAAAATCATTTCGGTAGCGTCATATTCCACTAAATAACCGATACGGCCTCCTTTGTCAGTGGTTTTGACATTAAAGAAAGCGGTTTTATCAGAAACCCGTGCGGCTTGCTGCATATTGTGGGTGACAATGACGATGGTATATTTTTCCTTGAGTTCGTGAATTAATTCTTCAACCCGTAAAGTAGAAATGGGGTCTAGTGCTGAACAAGGTTCATCCATGAGGATTACTTCTGGTTGAACAGCGATCGCTCTAGCAATACAAAGTCTTTGCTGTTGTCCACCAGATAAAGATAAACCACTTTGATGCAACTTATCTTTGACTTCATCCCATAAAGCCGCTTGACGCAAACTGCGTTCTACCAACTCCTCTAGATTACCTTTGTAACCATTAATTTTCGCCCCAAAAGTAATGTTATTAAAAATAGATTTGGGGAAAGGATTGGGTTTTTGAAACACCATGCCAATACGTCGCCGCACCTCCACTGGATCAACCTCTGGCGCGTATAAGTTTTGATTTTGGAACGAAATACCACCTTCTAAACGGAAGGATTCAATCAAATCATTCAGACGATTATAACAACGTAGTAAGGTACTTTTACCACAACCAGAAGGGCCAATAAAAGCTGTAACTTGATTTTTGGGAATATTCAGCCAAATATCCTGTAAAGCCAAGAATTTACCATAGTAAACCTTGACGTTTTCAGTTTTTAAAATGGATTCATATCCATTTTCGATGCCATTATTAGTAACCATAAATTCTGGGTAAGTTTCAAGATTCAGAAATGAAAATCCTAAGTATTGGAGAATTATTAATTTTTGCTTCTAGTGATCCAGCGAGTGAGAATACTGGTAAGTAATACGATCAAGACCAAAATTAAAGAAGCAGCCCAGGCTAAAGATTGCCAATTTTTATAGGGAGAAATGGCAAAGTTATAAACTAAAACCGCCAGGGACGCAGTTGGTTCAAGTAAACCACTAGGCCAGAACTGAGAAAATAGAGCTGTAAATAATAATGGAGCTGTTTCTCCTGCTGCACGAGCGATCGCTAAAGTTGATCCTGTAACAATAGCTGGTAAAGCGGATGGTAAAACCACTTGTACCACTGTTTGAAAATTAGTCGCGCCTAAACCTACTGCTGCCTGTCGTAAATCTTGAGAAACTGATTGTAAAGCTTCATCTGTAGTTCTGACAATAATTGGTAGCATCAAAATTGCTAAAGCAAAACCACCACCCAAGGCTGAATAAGAACCTAGTCCAAATCTTGTTAGTGTTAATACGACAATCCCGTAAGCAAATACCCCAACAATAATTGATGGTACACCATTCAGGACATTAGTGGCGAAACGTATGGACCTAGCAATTTTCCCCTGACTAAATTCTACTAGATAAATTGCTGCCAATACCCCAAAAGGTATACTTATTAATGCTCCTAGACCTACCATCAGCAATGTTCCTAAAATAGCATTACCAAAACCGCCCCCTGGTCTCAAAGGAGGGGGTGGTAATTCAACAAACACGGTGGTATTTACACTACTGAAGCCTTGAATTAATACATAAGAAAGCAGAGCCAGTAAAGGTAATAGTGCCAATATACCGCAGATAAACGCTACTACGGTCATCGCTGAATTAAACAGCGTTCTTGGCGCACTAGGAGAACGAAGTAGGCTGTGGTTGCCCAGATTGTATGACATAATTTCCCCGATCATCCCCTAAATTTTCTTCACTTGGAAAACGATATACTCTGCCAAAATATTTACTACTAATGTCAAAAAGAATAAAACTAAAGCAGCATACATTAAAGCAGACACTTGTAAACCACTAGCTTCAGAAAATTGATTAGCTAATAAAGAAGAAATGGTGTTAGAAGGAGCTAATATAGAAGCTCTGATGTTATTAGAATTACCAATTAACATAGTAACAGCCATAGTTTCGCCCATAGCTCGACCCAGTGCCAACATCACGGCGCTAACAATTCCTGAAAAAGCCGCCGGGATAATGACTTTAAAAATAGTTTCCCACCTAGTTGCACCTAGTCCCATAGCCGCCTGGCGTAAACTTGGATTGACAGCATTTAAAGCATCACGAGAGATAGCGGTAATAATTGGCAAAGTCATGACAGCGAGGATAATTCCGGCTGGTAACATTCCTGGCCCTGTAGGTGGGGAACTAAATAAGGGAATAAACCTAAGATTGTTGTGTAACCAATCACCCATAGGTTTAATTAATGGTATTAAAACGAAAATCCCCCAAATCCCATAAACAACGCTAGGGATAGCGGCCAACAGTTCTACTAAAAATACTAAAATTAATCTGATTTTAGATGGCAGAAAATTTTCACTTAATAAAATAGCTGTACCAACACCGATGGGTATAGCTATTAATAAACCAATTATAGAACTAACCATAGTTCCATAAACTGCTGGCAGGACTCCATACTGATCTTCAACAGGATTCCAAGTAGTGTTGATTAAAAATTGCCATCCAAACTCCTTAATTGCGGGCCAAGATGCGCTTCCTACTTGGAAAGCAATCCATAATAAAATAGCTGCGATCGCTAAAGCAAAAATTCTTGTTAACAGAATAAACCCACGATCTAGATTTCTGTCAAAATTAGAACGTTGTTTAAATGTTGATTGTGCGTCTTGAATATTGGTAGCCATGAAAACAGACGGTAAACAGCAAACCAGAAAAATGTGAGAGCGAACTAGTGCAAGAAGGCAGGAGGCAGGAGGCAGGCGTTCCGTGAGCGGAGTCGAACGGGGCAGGAGGCAGGAGATAAGAAGGTTGATTAATCAATGTTTTACCCTTATCTAGCTGAATGGTTATTTCCGCCACGCTGCACTATAAGGATAGAATTAAGGGAAGCTAGAGACATTCCGCCTCCCATAACTTAAAAGTTGGTCTAAATCTTACTTTCCAGAGAATAGTAGATTATTTACTAGCATTGGCACCATCACCAACATTGATTTTATATTCGGCACTGATTTGATCCGCAACGCCAGCCACTTTTTGAGCAACATTGGTAGGTAGGGGAACATACCCTAATTCACCAGCAAACTTTTGACCATCAGTTAAAGCATATTCAATTGCGGCTTCTACCGCTTTTGCTTTTGCTGCATCAGGATATTTCTTATAAACTAAAAGCCAAGTGTAGGTAACAATTGGGTAAGAATCTGCTCCTTCTGGGTCTTCAATGAAAGCGCGGAGATTTTCTGGTAATGTTACTGCGGCTAAAGTTTTCGAGGCAGAATCTTCGGTAGGAGTAATAAAGCTACCAGCTTTATTTTGTAGGGCTGCAATTGGTAGTTTATTTTGTTTAGCATAACCGTATTCTACATAGCCTATTGCCCCTTCAGTTTGTTGAATTTGGGCAGTTACACCTTCATTTCCTTTAGCACCAACACCTACAGGCCATTTGACACTCTTACCTTCACCAACGGCACCTTTCCATTCAGGACTAATTGCGCTCAGGTGCTTGGTAAATACGCCAGTTGTACCACTACCATCCGCACGATAAACTACAGTAATTGGGGTGCTGGGAAAGTTCACTCCTGGATTAGCTTGAGCGATCGCTGGATCATTCCAAGTTTTAATTTTACCTAATAGAATGTTGGTGTACACTTCTCTAGGTAACTTGATTTCTGATACGTTAGGCAGATTGTAAGCTAAGACAATACTACCAGCCGTAACAGGCAGCATGATCACACCTTTATCTTGTGGCACTTTTTGGATTTCATCATCCTTCATTGCCACATCACTGGCTCCAAAGTCTACAGTACCCTTAATAAATTGCTCAACACCAGCACCACTACCAACAGATTGATAGTTAACTTTTAATTGAGGATATTTTTTGTTTAACTCAGTAAACCAAGTTGAATATAAAGGTGCAGGGAAAGAAGCACCAGCACCAGTTAAAGTAACATTTCCACCTAATTCTAATTTAGCTGGGGTAGTAGCAGTAGTGTTTGTAGCCGTCCGTTGTGTTTCGTCTGTGCTTACATTTGTGTCGGTCTGACCGCCACAAGCTGCTAATCCTAATGCCAGTGTTAACGCTGAAATAGAAGTTAGAACGCGCTTATTTTTTACTGGAATTAAACTTAGTACCATGATAGAGACAACTCCACAAATTTCCAGGTGAGCGCTTCTAACATACCTTTAAATGTTTTCGTTCAAGGTAAACAAAAGGTTAACAAAGCACAAAATTTAGCATTTTTTTTAGATATTGCCCCAACTATAAATTAACTGTATTCAGCTAAATATTATACATAAGAACCCAAAAAAATCAGGTTTAAGGGGATAATGATCCCTCAGTCCCAACTTTGTCTTTTTCACCTATACTGCTATAGTCTGTTATTTTTCCCTCTTCCCTCTTCCCTAATTAATGTTTGATGGTTGCTGCTTCCAATAAATTACTATGGTCAATGATAGGCTTACTCCTAACAATGGGTGGCACTTTTCTTGAGGCTTATGGCATCAGTTTTGCCGAACCTTGGGGTCAACATGGCATTAAAACTGTGTCTTTAGGTGTCACCTATCAAATTGGTGCAGTGCTGCTTGTGGGTTGCTTGGGAGGCAAAAGTGCTGGGGCTCTCTCACAAATTGCCTATTTAGTCATGGGTTTAACTTTGTTGCCAGTTTTTTCTAGAGGAGGAGCTAGTATTGGTTATGTTAAGTTGTCTCATTTTGGTTATCTGCTAGGCTTTATCCCAGGCGCTTGGATTTGTGGTTACTTGGCTTTTAAAGCCAGACCAAAACTAGAAACTTTAGCTTTTAGTTGTATTTGCGGCTTGTTAACTATTCACCTCTGTGGTCTTACTTATTTGGTAATCAGTTATTTATTTCCTTGGAAAGATTCAGATAACCTATCTTTGATACAGGCAATTTTTAGATATTCCTTGTCACCACTACCAGGACAACTAGCTGTAGTCTGTGCTGTGGCTTTAATAGCATACATATTACGACATCTTATGTTTTATTAATTTTAGAGGCGGAGTGTGGGGGGCAGGGGGGCAGAGGGGCCGAGAGAGATCGATCGGCCGAAAACGTTTAAGTGTTGGTGAAGAAGACGAGGGCGCACCGGGAATATATATACCCC
>DATGXB010000238.1:0-60292 GCA_035299225.1 Nostocaceae cyanobacterium
TTAGCAATCAGGTGTTGATGGTTTTGCACCGCAATTGGAAATCGTTTCTCCATGCGACAGAAGCTTACTACCAAGATCCATCTAAGTTTCTAGGAAAACCAAAATTACCAAAATACAAGGATAAAACTAAAGGACGGAATATTCTCATTTATGAATCTGGCGCAATTTCTCAGCCAGCTTTGAGAAAAGGAATCATTAAATTATCTCAAACAAATATTGAATTTCCAAGTTTTGCCACCAATGTTAAACAAGTCAGAATTGTGCCAAGATGTAGGCAATATGTGATAGAAGTAGTTTATGATAAGGATGTTATTCCACAGCCATTAAATCCTGATTGGGTAGCAGGTATTGATGTGGGATTGGATAATTTAGCTGCCTTAACTGCTAATAAACCAGGATTTTCTCCTGTGCTAGTAAATGGAAAACCCCTAAAATCAATTAACCGTAATTACAACAAAGTCAAAGCTAAACTTCAATCTCAACTAGGAGGAAATGCTAAAACCTCTCACCGCATCAATGCACTAACTTGTAAACGAAATAATCAAATTGATAATTACTTACATAATGCCAGCAGATGGGTGATAGACTATTTAGTAAAAGCCGGAATTGGGACGTTAGTTATTGGCAAAAATGAGCAATGGAAGCAAGAAATTAATCTGGGTAAAACTACAAATCAGAACTTTACTAGTATTCCCCATGCTCGATTTATAGAGCAATTAAAATACAAGGCTGAGTTGGTAGGAATTACCGTGTTGATTAATGAAGAATCTTATACTTCTGCCGCATCATTTTTGGATTTAGACCCCCTTCCTGTGTACAAAAAAGGAGAATCACACAATTTCAGTGGCAAGCGAATTAAACGCGCTTGGTACAAATCGAAAGATGGCAGGCTGATTCATGCTGATGTTAATGCCAGTCTGAATATAGCCAGAAAAGTAGTCCCGGCGGCTTTTAGCTTAGGGATAGCGGGTATTGCAGTTTGCCCATTCCGGGTTACACCGGTCAAAGTAGCTTGAGGACATTTGTCCATAAAATTACTAACTGTAAGAGTTATGACCCAAATTTTTAATTTTTAATTTTTACTTGACTATGACCTACTGCCTAAGAATTGCTGATATCCCGGAGAACGAGCGACCCCGTGAAAGATTAATGTCCCACGGCCCTAAAATATTGGCTACTGCTGAGTTAATAGCCATTCTTTTGGGAACTGGTCAAGGGCCCGGTAAATTATCAGCTATAGGTTTAGGGCAATATATTTTACAAGAACTTAGCAAAGACCAGATTGATCCCTTAGCAGCTTTACGGGAAATCACCCCAGCCGAATTAATGGCTGTTCCTGGTATTGGCCCTGCTAAAGCTACTACAATTTTAGCAGCAATAGAATTAGGTAAACGGGTGTTTTTATCTCGTCCTTCTGATGGTACAATTATTGATAGTCCTATTGCCGCAGCAGCCGCACTCAGTCAAGACTTAATGTGGCAAATGCAAGAAAAGTTTGCAGTTTTATTGTTAGATGTAAAAAATCGTCTTTTGGGAACAAAAGTCATTACTATTGGTACAGCAACGGAAACCCTGGCTTCCCCCCGTGATATTTTTCGGGAAACAATTCGTCAAGGTGCGACTAGAGTGATAGTTGCACATAATCACCCTTCTGGTAGTTTAGAACCTAGTGAGCAAGATATAGATTTAACCCAGCAATTATTAGCAGGATCACAAATTTTAGGCATTCCTATCTTAGACCATTTAATCATCGGTAATGGTACTCATCAAAGTTTAAGAGAAATTACCACTTTATGGAATGATTGCCCCCAAGATGAATAGTAAATTTATGGTTATTTAAAGTAAGTTGCTTTTTCGGGAAAATGTCTGAATCAGGTGGTTATCGAGCGAAGTCGAGATGATGTCTAGGATTTGAGAATTTACAGGATAAAAACCAGAATTTTATTACTAATTATCTATCACCAATTACCCATTACTAACCTCAACTATAGGATTACTATAGGATTATTATTTTATTTTTGAAGCACACTTAGGTGGGCATTTCTTGGCGAAATTCTGAATAAAAGCGAATGATCCTCAGAAATGCCCACCCTACACATACTATTCAGACTGAGAATGGTGGGTTACGCTGTCGCTAACCCACCCTACGTATATTTCAAAAATTAAATAGTAATCCTATATTAACCTATTGATTATGATTTTCGGCGTGGTGTTTTGAAACTATATCAGCAAATTCTTGTAGTTTTTTTCCATATTTTTCTCCTGCTATCCAAATTAAATCATTATGATTGGCTTTATCTACCCAAAAAGACATTTTTGGTGATGTTACAGCAGTAAATAATTTTTCTCCATGATGAAAAGGAATTGTATCATCTAATTTACCATGAATCACGAAAACAGGAACTTTTACTGTTTTGATTTTTTGTAAATTGGGGAATTTATCAAAAGGTAAAAGAGGAAAAGGAACAACTACCCGAAATGCAGAAGTAAAAGCATTTTCTAAAATTAAACCACCCACAGGCTTTTTACTGGCTAAGTCTACAGCCGAACCCCCTCCTACGGAACGTCCTAAAACTATAATTTTCTCTGGAGGAATTTTGATTTCTTTTGTTAAATAATTATAAGCAGTTTCAATATCTTGATAGGCATGATATTCTGTAGGTGTTCCTTCACTTGTGCCATAACCACGGTAATCATAAGCAAAGACGCTAAAACCCCATTTTTTATATTTTTCTAACACATCTTGAATCATTCCTAAATCTTCTGCGTTACCATGAGCATAAAGAATAGTATATTTAGCTTGGGGATTTGGTAAATAAATTGCGGAAATTTTAGTATTATCTTGGTTTTGCAGTTTAATGATATTTTGACTGTCTTGGTAACTGGGGGGCTGAGGAAGAAAAATCATGCTATCGGCGCGAAAGTAGACATAAACTGCTAGAAAAGTATAGATAAAAATTATAGATGTAATCATTCTTTTCCAGGTAAAATCACCTATGAGTAATTTACGCCAAAGTTGTTTATTCATGGAATTAATACAGCAGGGAACAGGGAACACTTCGACTGCGCTCAGTGCGGTGCAGGGAACAGGGTTGAAAATCTCTTGGTATAAGTTTTTTTTTCAAAAGTTTGTACCTCATTTAACTGAAATATGCTGTATCTTATAATTAGATATTGTTTAAAATAGGATTTTGATTTGATTTTTGAAAAATACATTATGTGGGCATTTCCGATAATTTTCCGCTTTTATTCAGTATTTTACTCAAAATGCCCACTATACATGGGAAAAGTTAATTAATTTAAGGGTTAATTTTCCCGTTAGGCATTATTGCGCCTTTAAGGTTAGCATTTTTTAAATTAGCTCCGGTGATTTTTGCACCTCGTAAATTTGCTCCTACTAAATAAGCGCCTTGCAAGTTTGCTTTAGTTAAATTAGCTCCAGCCAAATTAACTCTTTCTAAAACCGCACCTTCTAAAGAGGTGTTTTCTAAGTTAGCATTTTCTAAGTCAACCGCTTTAAGATTTGAGTTTTTAAAGTTAGCATTTTTCAAATTAGCTCCTATTAAGATTGATTGAGGTAAATCGGCAAAGGAGATATTTGCACCTTCTAAGTTTGCTTCGTTGGCAGCTGTTAAAACTAAATTGGCTCGTTGTAAATTTGCTTGTTTTAAGTTGGCTCTTGAAAGGACAGCACGAGATAAATCTACACCTTGTAAATTAGCTTTAGCTAAATTAGTGTTAGTGAGGTCACAAGCTACACATCTACGTGTGGTTTGCAGTTGTTGTGCTAAATTAGTGTTTTTTGTTGCATTAGCATTCAAAGAACTAATCAAAGTTATACCAGTAATTAGCAAAACTCCTAAGCTGCTTATTTTAGTGGTTTTATTCATACAATTTCAGTATTTCCATGAGAACAGAGTAAATTACAATGTGGTGCTGAGAAATTCCTGAAATGTGTCCAAATTTGATTTAGGTAAGGGAATATTAATAATTAGAATATCTGAGAAGGTTTTTAGTATTTGATTTGGTTTGAGGTAGAGCCTCTATGATGGCATTCCCAGCCGGAGGCCGGGAACGAGGGAATATTAGAGTTAACCACCGAGACCGGGGATTAATCGTTTTAAGGCGCGTCCGGCTACGTCACCATAACGTAATTCTCCACAGAGAACTTTACCCATGATTTGTGCGCCGGAAGGACGTTTTACGCCGACTTTGTAACCAATACCGGGGAAGCGATAGAAGGCACCGGCTAATTTTTGTGCCCAGGCCATTTCTGATCCCCACTGTTCGTTTAGGGCTTCGGTGTATTTTTCTAAGGCGTTAATATCGCCGCTTAAAGCATCATTAATGGCACTGGCTGCTAGTAAACCGCTAAAGATGGAGGGGCGGATACCTTCGGCGGTCATGGGGTCAACTACGGCCGCAGCTTCACCGGCTAAAAGGGCGTTTTGGGTATGTAGTTTTTGATTACCGTCCCATAAGTTGAGGGGATGGGTAAATTGTTGACTGGTGGTTAAATCAATGTTAAAAGATTTGGCGTATTCATCTATTACTTTTTTAAAATCTTGAGGTTCGCCACCGATGAATGTTCCTACACTGATGGAATAAGTGTCGGCTTTGGGGAAGTTCCAAATATAACCGTTTTTGACTAAACCAAATTCAAAATGAATTGTTGATTTATTTTCTATGTTGGCAGGAATTTGTGCTTCTAATGTTCCGGCTAAACGGCGTTTACGTTCTTTAAAACCTAGCCATTTGGACATGGGACCTTTTGCGCCGTCAGCACCGATGAGGTAACGGGCTGCTATTGGTCCGTTGGTTGTGTTAACTTGCCAATAATCGGTTTTAAATTCTATGCTTGTGACTTCTGTATTGTCTCGTAGTTCTGCGCCTTGTTGTTGTGCTTGCTGAATGAGGAAATGATCAAATATATCTCTTCTGACGAGCCAAACGGGTTCTTTGGTGGCGATTTTGGCTTCTACGCGATCGCCTAATTTCCATGTAAAGTTGATGGTGTCGGCTTTGATGGAAATGGCTGGGGTGAAGTCAAAGTCAAACCATTGCGCGATCGCTGGTGAGACTCCTCCACCACAAGGTTTATACCTGGGTAGGGTTTCTTTCTCTAGAACTAAAACTGAACGTCCTTTTTTGGCTAGGTGATAAGCGGCTGTTCCACCTGCGGGGCCTGCCCCAACTATGATGCAATCGTACATATTCTTACAGTTCTGCTCCTCAATTTGTTGATTTTACAGTATATATCTCTAACCTAGAAACGGTTGATGGGCAAAAATTTAATTGCTGGTTTTTTTGTCTTTTATTTACCTAAAATATTTGTTCATTTCAATTTTTTAAGGGAAATTAATTGGTTTAGTCTTAATCGCTAAGATACTATTCTTGTTTCTATTGTTTACAAACTTTTCAGTAAGGATTGACGGCTTTCTATAAATTTTTAGTAAACGGTTGTATTAATAACAAAAGCTGAAGAATTAAGTATCAATTCTCCAGCGTAAAAGTTTGATTTGGGTTAGTGCTGAGTTTTAAATATTGCCAGACTGGTGAGTTTTACAGGTGACATAATTTTTGTGGTTTTAACTCAGCATTTTGGGAAAATCAGACTTAAATTTTTTAGACAGTTGAGATGTCTTTTTCTTTTTCTGCCAGCAATTCTTCGATTCTTTCGATATATTTGTTGGTCAGTTTTTGTATTTTGTCTTGTTGATCTCGTGAGTCGTCTTCAGAGATTTCCGCGCTTTTTTCTAGTTTGCGAATTGTGTCTAAAGCTTCACGGCGGATGTTGCGAATAGCTACTTTACCCTCTTCAGCATATTTGGCTGCTAATTTCACTAATTCTTTGCGGCGATCGCTTGTTAGTGGAGGAATGTTCAACCGCACCACGGAACCATCGTTACTAGGCGTTAAACCCACATCAGATAAGGAAATGGCTTTTTCAACCAGATTCAAGCTGCTTTTATCATAAGGCTGAATCAAGATTGTTGAAGCATCTGGGGTGGTAATGTTGGCTAGAGATTTTAAGGGTGTTGGTGAACCATAATATTCTACCATCACTTTATCTAGCAAGCTTGCATTGGCGCGACCAGTGCGAATTGTGTTAAAAGCCCGTTGAGTGGAATCAACGGTTTTTTGCATTGTACTCTCAGCTTCAGCTAATTTCACAAGAACCTCCCACAAGAGTGCCGATAGATTCTCCCATCACTGCCCGGTGAATGTTTCCTCTTACGGAGAGATCAAATACCAGGATGGGAATATTATTTTCTTTACATAAAGCAATCGCGGTGCTATCCATTACCCGCAAATCGTTAGCTAGAACATGGGCATAGGTCAGGGTGTTGTATCGCTTGGCATTGGGAAAAGTTACAGGATCTGCATCATAAATTCCATCTACTTTGGTGGCTTTAAAAATCACTTCTGCATCAATTTCTGCTGCTCTGAGGGCGGCAGTGGTATCTGTTGTAAAGAAGGGATTTCCTGAACCTGCACCAAATATTACTACCCGTCCTTTTTCTAGATGACGGATGGCTCGACGACGAATATATGGTTCTGCTAATTCTTGCATGGCGATCGCCGTTTGCACCCGCGTTTGTACACCTATTCTTTCTAGCGAATCTTGCAGTGTCATGGCGTTCATTACCGTGGCAATCATCCCTATGTAGTCAGCAGTTGCTCTGTCCATTCCTGCCGATGCCGCTTTTACGCCTCTGAATATATTACCGCCGCCAACGACGATGGCAATCTGAACGCCAGTGGCTACCACCTCTCCTACTTCTTGGGCTATCTCTTTCACCACCTCTGGATCAATCCCATAGCCCATGTTGCCCATCAAGGCTTCACCGCTTAGTTTAAGTAAAACCCGCCGGTAATTCGTTCCCATGAAAAGTTACGCTTTCTCGAAAAAGTTGCAATTGCCTCCAATTTAAGATAGCAGTAGTTTGACTCTCTCTGTCTACTCGCTTTCTATCTCCGCCATAGTAAATTTGTTCCTAGCTGCGGTGTCTCTACTGGCTCGATGGGTTGACCTTGAAATAAATGAGCGATCGCATTTCTTAAATAATCTATTTCTACTTTTGTCCCATCCTCCGGGCGATCGTCAATTTGCCCCCGATAACGGACTATTCCCTGATTGTCAATTAAAAAAGCTGTTGGTGTGCTGATAATTCCAAAACTGCGGGTTACATCTTGAGTCGGGTCCCACAAATAGGGAAAATTTAACTCATGCTGCCCAGCAAAAATTTTCATATTATCAAAGCTTTCTCTAGGGTCTTGATTTGCATCATTGCCATTCAGCCCAATCAATGTAAAACTTTGTGGAGCAAAATCTGTCTGAATCTTCTTTAACCTATCTAAATATAATTCAACATAAGCGCAACGATTACACATTGCAATCACGCACACTGCCTGGTAATTTTCTAGATAACGTCCCAGGTGATGTACT
Source organism: Nostocaceae cyanobacterium (assembly GCA_035299225.1). Lineage (GTDB taxonomy): Bacteria > Cyanobacteriota > Cyanobacteriia > Cyanobacteriales > Nostocaceae > DATGXB01. The sequence continues at coordinate 7,451 of DATGXB010000238.1, forward strand.
TGGTTATCAACACTTGGCAATTCAAAATCTGGGGCGTAGCTCCCAACAGGAGTATCAATTGTTTCTAGTATAGTCATTTGTTTATATTCCGCAGAAACTAGGAACAAGAAACTGGAGGCACGTTAGCATCAGTTTCCAGTGGCAAAACCACGCCTGAGTGGAATTAGCATGGCAGTTATCATAATATGTTAATTGCAATAAGGTAAATTGTAAAACTACTGAATTTAGCCGTAGTGATATTTTTTTTGATAATTCCCTAATTTTTCTGATATTTTCTCTGAAAGAGGCAGGGGCGGAAGTAATTAATGATTTTTGACTTTTGACTTTTGATTTTTGACTTTCCCCTTTTCCCTGCTATATTGAAAACTGTGTTTTCATGAATTTTTTTATTTAGAGTTTATTTTATTTTTAGTAAATTTCACCCTCAGATAGATGAAAATATATATCTGGAAAATTTAAGCTATCGGGGAATATTAACAATAAAAATGAGTGACTTGGATTTTAAAAGCTCTCCTACAACTTCTTTAGGGATGGAGATTGAGTTACAGCTGCTCAATCCTGATACTCTACAATTGGTAGATGGAATATTGCCTTTATTGTCCCAAAATCTAGAAAATAATTGTATTCAGCCAGAGTTTAATCAGGCTACCGTCGAGATTGCTTCTCACGTCTGTTTAGATATAGAAGAATTAAAAGCTGATATCATTTCTATTTTAAGAAATCTCAAAGCCCAATGTGACAATCTGGGAATGACCTTATGTGCTGCCGGAACTCATCCTGTATGCGATCGCTTTGCCACCGTAACCCCTATTCCTCGTTATATCCAACAGCAAGAAAACGCCGGCTATTTAGCAGATTTGATGATGACTTTTGCCTTACACCTTCATGTCGGTATGTCATCAGGTGATGAAGCTATTGATATCATGAACAGGCTTAAACCATATCTTCCCATATTTCTCGCTTTATCCGCTAGTTCTCCCTTTTGGTGGGGGAATGATACCGGTTTTGCTTCCTATCGTCAACGATTTCTAGCATCCATGAGAAATTATGGAATTCCTCCCACCTTTCAAAATTGGCAAGATTTTAATAACTTTTGGCAAATGGCCAAACAAGCCAAAATATTTAATATTATTCGTGATATTCATTGGGATTTGCGTCCTCAACCCGAATTAGGAACTTTAGAAATTAGAGTAATGGATGCTCAACCAACAGTTCAAAATTCAATCATGCTGGCGGCATTTATCCATACTTTAATTTTATATCTCCAACTTCATCGAGATGGAAAAGAAACAGGATATATTTTAAATCCTCAGCATTGGTTCATTGAAAAAGAAAACTACTATCGCGCTTCTGTTGATGGTATAGATGCTAATTATATTGAAGATAACCAAGGTAATACTAGACCAATTAAACAGATAATTTTAGATATTTTAAATGCGTTATCAGTTACAGGTGATAAACTAGGAGAAACAAAATATTTACAACTGATTCCCCAACATCTTGAATTAGGATTAAGTTATATTAATCAGCGTCAGATTTGGCAACAAACAGGTTCTTTCCAAGCTGTCACTGCTTCCTTAGTAGAGGCTTTAGAAGCAGAACTAAAATGATGATTATAGTATGTGCAGAGTGGGCATCTTTGAGTAAAACCCTGAACAGAAGTGGAAAACTGTAGAAAATGCCCACCTACGTATTTTTCAAAAATCAAATAAGAATCCTATAGCCTGGGTGAGTGTTCATAAATCATGTAGGATAAGTATAGAAATTAAATTTGCCATTTTTAATTACATTATGACAACTACTGCCAATACATTTACATCTACAAAAACCTGGATATGGCAAGGCTTTTCTATTTGTTACCAAACTCAAGGCAACATGGGGCCAGCAGTAATTTTGGTACATGGATTTGGTGCTTCCTGGTGGCATTGGCGTAAGAATATACCAGTTTTAGCTGAAAATTGTCGAGTTTATGCGATTGATTTAATAGGTTTTGGTGCTTCAGCTAAACCCCAACCAGGAGAACAAATCAACTACACATTAGAGACATGGGGACAACAAATAGCTGATTTTTGCCGAGAAATAGTCGGTGAACCAGCTTTTTTAGTGGGAAATTCTATTGGTTGTATTGTAGCCATGCAAGCGGCGGTTAGTAATCCTGAGATGGCTTTGGGAGTTGCTTTACTAAACTGCTCTTTACGATTATTACACGATCGCAAACGGCAAACTTTACCATTAACTAAACGTTTTGGTGCACCTATATTACAACGACTTTTATCTATTCCATCAGTTGGTAAATTCTTTTTTCAGCAAGTCGCTAAACCCAAAACAGTCAGAAAAATCTTACTTCAAGCCTACGCAAACGCCGCAACAGTGACAGATGAGTTAGTAGATATTTTGACCGCACCGGCAAAAGATCCTGGTGCGGTAGCGGTATTTTTGGCCTTTACTGCTTATTCTAGTGGACCCTTACCAGAAGACTTGTTAGCAGTCTTAGCTTGTCCAGCAATTATCCTCTGGGGAACAGATGACCCGTGGGAACCAATAAAACTAGGTCAGGAATTAGCAAAATTTCCCTCAGTACAAAAATTTATACCTTTAGAGGGAGTAGGACATTGCCCCCAAGATGAAGCGCCAGAGTTAGTTAACCCTATCTTACAAGATTGGATTGGGCAGATATCAGCAGTATAAAGCCCTTGTAAATTGGTATTTTTTCCGCCCAAACTGGAAAAAGTCAAAGCAGAGAGGTTTAATTATTGATTAGTAATTAAAACCGCCGAAACCGCCATCAGAGCGTCAGAGAGGACGACGACCAGGGGTATAGTCATTATAATATCTATCATCGTAGCGATCGCCTCTCCGACCGCGATCATCATAGCCTCTGCGCTCATAGCGATCGTAGTCATCTCTGCGGCCATAATCTCTACGGCCACAACCACCTGCTAAAAGTTGCTGTTCATCTGAAGATAATTCCACCAATAAAGCTGAAGTTATTTTTGCATCTGACATAATTATTACCTCAATCTCGTAATAGGTTTTACATCTATGAAACAGTAATATCATGTTTGCAAAACCTATGCTTTTATTAATAAATCCTGACTAAAAAGATTAAACTATTCTGAAGTTAGAAATCAATATTTAAAAATTCTAACTTTTGACTCAATTTGATTTATTTATATATGTAAAATTTTGAGCTTAATTTACTAATCTTTCCAAAGAATTGAATATTTACTTACTTTTTAAATAAAAATATTGTAACGGAATTTGCCCTTTAAGCAAAATGTCTGAATCAGGATATCCAGAATTTAAGGATTTACAGGATATAAACAGGAATTTTATCGCCAATTACCCATCATCAATTACTTCTACTAGATACAGCATATTTCAAGTAAATTAGGAACAAAACCTTAATGCAAGAGACTTTTAACCCTCTTAAGAGAGTTCCAACTAAAGAAATATCCTTTTTGTGTAGTGGTCAGCCAAAGCTAAGGTGCGTTAGGGAACGCACCCTACACAAGTACAAATTGGATAATTTATTTTTTGGTCTTTTCTCAGAGTTCCCTGTTCCCTGCTGTAACTAGCAATTTGGGTTACTTTAAAATCTAAAAATATTACTTTTGTGTTGATAAAGCAAGATTTTAACTAATAATTATTTCTCTAGTCGTTGCAATATATTCTCACAGTCAAAAGTAGAGACGTTCCGACACAACGCCTCTACATTGCTATGAATCAATGATTAATTAAAAAAATGATTAGAAACCAGTAACATTACCTGGAACGACACCAAATTGACGAACTCCAGGGAAGTAACCCCTACCAGGATAACCATATCCACCATATCCAGGATAACCGTATCCACCATAGGGAGGAGAGGTAAATCCACCGCGATAACCTCCAGGATAAGCTAATCCTCCATATCCGCCATAGCCAGGATAACCATATCCACCACCCATAACGTCTAAATTAGTATATCCACCCTGACCAAAAAATTGTCCACCTTGAACCAGTTCCTGTTCCTCTGAAGACAAATCAACCAATAATTTCTCTGTAGATTTTTTCTCTGACATAAACCTCATCCTTGATTACAAAAATCATTGTGCATATATATCTTTTATTAAAAAAATTACTCATATTAATAAAAATTCTCAAGTTATAAATCGTCAGATACAATTTATTGATATTTTGGTTGATGAAATATCTTTTTAAGAAAATAATATTAAGTCTTATACATAAATTATTATTTAATTTTTAAAGAATTAGACAAATAAATATTTACATATTTCATTGTTTCTAGATACTTGTTTTAAATTTTGTGATTCTATTTTGTGTCACAATTGTTGTACATTCTCGCTCAACAATTGATTAATTGCGAGCGAGAACTGCTGCTTTATTTTCGATCTAAAACTTGCCTAAGTAAAACTAGATAATGATCTAGTTTATGATTTCACTAATTTAGTAATAAGGACAAGGTCTAGGACGATATGGAGGATAGTATGGAGGATAGTATGGAGGATAGCCACCGCCACCATAGCCACCGCCACCATAGCCACCGCCGCCATAATAGCGACCTCCCGATAGAAGTTCTTGTTCTTCTGTGGATAATTCTGCCAACAAATCATTTGAAATGTTTGGATCTGACATAGATTATTAGCCTCAATGTGTACATAGGTTGCATAATCCTATATTGTTTTTTATAGAAGGTTTTACTAGAAAGAAAATGATTCTATAGAAGTAATTACTTAAATTAAATATATGTCTTTAGGCGCATATTATCTATTTATACAAAATTGCTGTTGTGGAAAAGCTTAAAGAAATTATTATATTAGAATAATTAATTTATATATAATTTTTAATTTATGATTATAGTCATAAATCTTAAACTCAATTTTTCTATTTCAGGCAATATAAAAAATCAGGTATCTCCTCTAGTAGCTAACTTTTTGATAGCTACATAACTGAAGATGATACCTAATGAAAATAGACTTACTGAACTCTCTAAGGATTTGATTAAACTTAAGAAACTTGTTGAGTTTTAACTTGCTCCCGGCTAAATTTTGTCAAATTTAATAGAGACGACCACCGTAACCTAAGCCACCACCATAACCGGGATATCTACCCAAGCCACCATAACCACCATAACCACCAGGATATCCACCAAGGCCACCAGGATATCCACCAAGGCCACCAGGATATCCACCAAGGCCACCAGGATATCCACCAAGGCCACCATAGCCACCATAACCACCAGGATATCCACCAGGATATCCACCAAGGCCACCATAGCCACCATAACCACCAGGATATCCACCAAGGCCACCATAGCCACCATAACCACCAGGATATCCACCAAGGCCACCGAAGCCTAAACCTGTTGCTCCAACTTGTCCTCCAGAGAGGTTTTCTTGTTGTTCGGTGGTTAACTCTTCAACTAAATTAGATGTGATGATTTCGTTTGACATAATTTAGATAACCTCACTTAATTAAATTAGGTGTGAATCACTCATAGTTTTTATTATTAAATAAAAATTGAGTGGTTTAATTATTCTCTGGTTAGAAATACAAAGCAATAAATTCTATCTTTTGATTCATGATTGCCTGAAAAAATAATAAAAAAATCTGCATTATATGTGCAGATTAATAAAGCTCTAATGAGGAGTTTATGGGAAGTATTATGATATGGTTTTGAGACTGATTAAATCATTGCTCAATTAAGTTGCGAGGGAAAAATGTCTGAATCAGGATGTCCAGGATTTAAGGATTTACAGGATGAAAACAGGAATTTCATCACTAATTATACCAATTTTCCAAAGTTCTGCGATAGATCCAGATTCAAAAACTCTTGCTAAATCTGGCTTTCCTGATTTTTAATTTTTAATTTTTAATTGGTATTATCCCTCATCAATTACACATTACTAGCCTTAACTAGATAACTACTTGGGTTACTAATATTCATTTTTCTAGGGAAGGCTCTTACTTTAAGGTCAATAAATTAAGGTAAAAGTCTCAATGATTTATGGTTGGCATTTTTAGGAAAACAATTTGGCAAGTATGTTAGATAAGGTGTTAGGCAATTGAAGATTATTTCCATTTGGTATGAGAAATTTAAGAGATGCAGCGAAAGTTAACTGCGATAATTTATATTGACTGTTTTGTGAACTAGATTCGCTACCTCCAAGATTGACATTATTATCTGCATTACTTTCAATATTGGTGTTTTGTAGGAAAAAATCAGCACTACCAAGTCCAGGTATGTTGAGACTTTGACCAGCGATTATGCTTTCTTGTTCTGATGTGGATAATTCATCAAATAATTTATCATGATTAGAAGGAAAAATGTCAGACATATTGTTCAATTATTCCACCTACTAGGGACATTTTTTAATAGTTAAATAGTTAAGAATTTGAGATGTTCTCCTTGTTGAGCGCGAAAAGTCTCTAAACTACCCTGCATTTTAACTTGACCTTTTTCTAGGAAAACGATCCATTCTGAGCGCTGAATTACTGTAGGACGGTGAGTAATTAAAATTGTGGTTTTTCCGCGACGATGTTCTAAGAGACGATCTAAAACATGACCTTCACTAACTGGGTCAAGTCCAGCAGTAGCTTCATCTAAAATGAGGATGGGTGGATCAGTAAGGATTCCTCTAGCGATCGCTAATCTTTGTCTTTGTCCTCCTGAAAGGTTAGCCCCAAATTCTCCGAGTACGGTTTGATACTTGTTTGGTAGTTGACTGATAAATCCGTCTGCGTCAGCAATTTCGCAAGCTCTGACGATTTCCTCAAAACTAATAAAAGGTGTACCTAACCGAAAGTTGTCTAAAATTGAACGACTCCAAAAATGCGGCTCTTGGGGTACATAAACTACTTGTTGACGCAAACAATCTAAATCCAGATCATGAATGTTAAAAAAACCAATGCGGATATTACCAGAATTAGGCTGATATAAACCAGCGAGAAGTTTGGCTAAGGTACTTTTACCACATCCTGATTGACCAATCAATGCGATCGCTTTTCCTCCTGGTAATTTCAGTGAAAAATCTTCTAATAAATCAACTCTACCCGGATGGTGAAAGGTAAGATGAGAAATGCGGATATCTGCATTTGCAGAAATTTCTCCTGCTGGTTTTTGACCTGTTCCTACTACTTCGGGTGTAGCATCAATTACTTCTAATAAACGAGAAACTGCTGTTTGGGAACGAAAATACTCATCAACTAAACCAATTAAGGTACTAATTAAACCTAAAACGTTAACTTGTAAAGCATTAAAAGCTAACATTTGACCAATAGTTAATTGCTCATTCATCACTAAAATACTACCTATTCCCAGCAAGATTACTCCGCCAGCCGTAGACAGTAGTTTAGAGATTGTGCCGTTAATAATGCCAATTTGAATTGTGCTAAAAGTCAAGTTAGCTAGACGACCAAAACGGCTTTGAAATTCATCCCAAAATTGTGGTGCAGAGTTTGTTGTTTTAATGACTTGTGCACCTTTAAAGGTTTCAACTAAAACACCTTGATTTTCTGAACCCAGAACTAATAAACTCCGAGTCTTTTGCTGTAAAATAGGTAAAAATGGTAAAGTCGCAAGAGCCATACAAGCGGCAAAAACTAACACCGCAATAGTTAATTGCCAGCTATAAAATAGCATTAAACAGAAGGAAATAGTAGCAATAAAAAGCTGACTAGGTACTAAAATAACCACTTGAGAAACTAACTGATTAATTTCATTAATATCTCCTAAACGGCTGGTAATTTCCCCACTGCGGCGAGATTCGTAATAGTTCAAAGGTAGTTGTAAAATTCTCCGTCCAAATTCTAGAACTAAGCCTAATTGTAGCCTTTGCCCAAAATGGGCGATCATGAGTGCTTGAATTACTTGCAAACTGCTACTAAATAAGGTCATTACTATCACTGCTGTGACTACAACAGTTAGTAATTGCATATCACCCCGCACTAAAACATCGTCTGTTAATATTTGAATTAAAACGGGACTACCCAAAGCCAAAACACCCAAAACAATATTAATTAATAAGACTTTGAATAGTAAACCCCGATAAGGTAAAATCCGTTTAAAAAAGCGAGCAATACCAGTGTGAGGTTTTTCTTGTGGTTGTTGGAAAAAGCGTTCTGGGTCTGGTTCTAGCAACAGCATCACACCATTCCAAGCAGACACTAATTCCTCACGGCTAACATAACGAATCCCCACTGCTGGATCAGCAATAACGTAGTTTTTACCACGTTTATCATATAAAACTACCCAGTGATAACCACGCCAATGAATAATTGCTGGGAGGCGAATTTCTTTGATTCTGTCAACTATTTCTGGGGAAGCTTTGACGGCTCTAGCATTAAAACCTAAGTTGTCTGAACCACGTTTTAAGCCTAGTAAAGTTGTTCCTAGTTGTCCAGTTCCTACTGCTTCACGACTTTTATTAATGGTTAAATATCGCTTGTAATATCGGCAAATAGAAACCAAACAAGCCGCACCGCAATCTTCTTCACTGGCTTGGAGAATACATTGATAATTTTTCTTGGGTTGGAAGAAAGATAACATAATTAATTTATTGTTATTTATTGAAAGTTGAGAATTGGGAATTGGGAATTTAAAGTATTAATTTTTGACTGGATAAAGTGACAGATACAAATATTTGATGAATACATTTAGTACGGTTTAGCAGAAATAACTATTCAGTTAAAAAACTGGGATAAGCTTACACAAAAAACTTTTTACCTCCTGCCTTCTGCCTTCTGCCTTCTGCCTTTTGCCTTTTGCCTTCTGCCTTCTGCCTTCTGCCTTCTGCCTCCTTTACAAATCTGTAATTAATCTGCCTTTTCTGAGAATAAAGCGGAGTACCGTTTCTTCACGAGTAATAATGTCAGCACGACCTTCCATACCTGGTTGGAGTTCACACTGCCGATCGCCTTCTCTACCCACATAGAAAGTTTCTGGCTCAATATTGACTTCATAAGCAAGAACTTTAGGATTATTTTGATCAATTGGTAAAGCATCTGGGGCAATGGTTTTAACAATCCCATCTAAAGTTCCATAATCAGGATAAGGACAAGCAGATACTTGCATTTGTACTCTTTGTCCTACTTCAACTTTGTCAATATCTTGAGAAGAAACAAAAGTTTTGATTTCTAGAGGTGCATTTTCGGGTGCGATTTGGGCGATCGCTTCGCTGGGTTGTACAACTTGTCCAGGGTTACGCAGTTTTAATTGTAGAATCACCCCCGTAATTGGAGCGCGAATCACACTCTTATTCAGGTCAGTTTCTACTTGTTGTAATTCTTGACGATTACGAATTAATTGTTTTTGTAGTTCTAGCCGTTGTTGAACAAGGGTTTCCCGTTCTTTCTTCAAAGCTGCTAAAGTAGCATCACCCCTGGCCTGTTCTTGTTTAATTCGTTCATAAGCCACAATCACAGCCGCATTATCAGGATTAACTGCTGTTCTGGCTTTAGCGAAATTAGCTTGAGCAATTTTCACCGCCTGTTGCCTTTCTTGCCAAAGATCCTTAGCATCAGATTTGGCTTTTTCTAGTTTTGCTTGAGCAATTTTTACCGCCTGTTGCTTTTCCTCAATCATATTTCGGGAAATCGCCCCAGAATTAGCGATCGCTAGTAATCTATCTCTTTGTGTTTGAGCTAATTGGTATGCAGCCTCAGCTTCGGCTATAGTCGTAGATAGCAACTTTTCCCGGCGTAATCGTTCTAATTGGGTTCTTGCTAACCTTAAATTTGCCTCTGCTTGCATCATTTCCGCATCAGCCTTAATTTTCTGATCATCATAGTTGCGTTGAGTACCACCCAGTTCTGCATAAGCCGCACTCACGGTACGATTAATTAAATTGATTTGTGCCAAAATTTGAGCATTAATTTCTCCTAATTGGGCATCAACTTGATTTAGTTGTAATTGACTTTGTTGAATACTATTTTCCAGTTGACTTTTTTGAGTTTGTAAACGGGAATCATCAACAAAAGCAATAGCATCTCCTTGGTTGACAAATTGATTATCTTTAACTGCTACATTTTGTACAGTACCGGAAATAGCAGATTGTACAACCCGCAGTTCACCCACAGGTCGGATATTAGCCGGAGTTTTAACCGTAATTTTGTACTTGAGAACAGTGGTTAGACCAACACCAACTACAAAAATAGTCAGCATAGCGATCGCACCAACATTCGTCCATTTGCTAATTTCCGGCAGAAATTCGTTTAAATCAACCAAATGTAGCTGTTCTGGGTTTGGTTCAACAGACCGATTCCCATTGTAGTTTTCCTCATGGCGTAAGGAGTCCACAGCGTCATACCTTTTGGTTTGAAACATCATTTTAAAGGAGGCAGGGGGCAGGAGGCAGGAGGCAAGAGGCAGGAGGCAGAACAATTTTGGATTTTAGATTTTAGATTTTGGATTTTGGATTTTGGATTTTGGATTTTGGATTTTGGATTTTGGATTTAGTCAGAAGTTAAGAAGTTAATTATTTCCCCCCTGCACCCTGCCCCCTGCCTCTTCTACTCCCCACCCCTTACAACCCTATTGCAAAACTCAGAGCAAATAAAAATAACTGTCTACGGTAATATGTCTTAAAGAAGAGTGATAAATTGTTACTTGGTGTCCAACTTTCAATAAAAATAGGGTAGTCAGAGAAAGAAATCAGGAGTAAAAAAGGCGATCGCCTCAACTCATTATCCAAAACTCACCCATCAAACAGGAGCAAAAGCCCTAGTATCACCAAATACTCTAGAAAAATCAAACCTGTTCACCTCAAAAGACCAAATATTCACAAATACCCCCCATAGAAGGAAACATCACCCTGACCATCATCTATAATCATGGTGGGGGTAAGAAAAGTAAATGCTGGGCAAAGCGGGAACTTTTCTGTATATCTCAGATGTGGGCAACACAAGAGAGACAATTGAGGAGACGCTCAGACTCCCTTAAAGACCTCACTTACATTGAGCGAATAATTAAAATCTCCTCTCCCCCCTTCCTAATTTCTCAGCATTCAGCCCTACTGATAGCTGACAGAACAAACCCCAATATAAAACTAATCAAAACAAAACTAATCAAAACCCATTTCGGGTGAGCATCTTGCCCGCCCTGGTTATGCAAACTTAATCAATAAATCATCGTACAAAATTAAATTCCTACGTGGATAGAGGCATCGCAGAAAAAGAATTTGTGTAATTGATTCTGCTAGTGCAGCTTGGCGAAAATAACTATCCAATTAAATAAGGCTCAAACGCCAGTCAAATCAACCTTCTTACCTCCTGCCTCCTGCCTCCTGCCTCCTGCCTTCTTGCACTAGATTACTTACAACAAATTGCGAGTGAATGAAGTATAAACAGAAAATCAAAACCCTCTCTAGCAAGCAACTTTCACTCCTACCTTATCATGTAATACCTAATCCATATTCACAAAACAGGCGGAGGAGGTAAAGGGGGAATATTCTCAGGAATATTACCACCAACACCTAGTAAATTTTGTGCTGCGGTGTTGACAGATTGATCCCAATCAAAAGAAAAATTATTGTAACCTATAGGACTAGAAGCACTTGAATCTAAAGAAGCTTTAACTCTTTGAGCAAAATTAGTATTACTTAATTCAAAATCAGCACCACCAGCAAAAATCTCTTGTTGTTTCTCACATAAATCCACAAACAATATAGATGTGATAACTTGAACAAACATGATTCTTAGCCTTACTTACAGCACGTTTCAGGTATATGAGGTACAAATTTTTGGAACAAAGCTTATATCAAGAGACTTTCAACCCTGTTTCCTGTTCCCTGTTCCCTGTTCCCTGCTGTAAATCCTGACAGTATTAAACACAAAATACATTGAACGCTATCCTAAAGCTCTTTACACAAACCATTTATAATCTTTGGCAAAAATAGGCAAAATTCTCTAAACTGAAAAACTATTTTTTAGCGTCAACTCGTGTAGTTTGGGCAGCTTTTGACTGCGTTTACACCAAAGTCTTACCACCCAAATGATGCAACTTAAACTACCGTTTACTAGAATGTTTGACTGCTGCCTAAAAATGGCGGTAAAACCATTATATCTTCTGCACCAGTCTTTGTAGCTTCACCTTCTGCATTAGAGTTGCCAAGACTACCCGACGGGCCAGAATTAGTAAATCCGCGCAGGGTATTTTTCCCCAATTCCATTTCTGAACCATCTTTTAAAGCTTTACCAAGAGCAGTAACAGGTTTACCCCGGAGAGCTTCCACAGGTGCAAGAACTTGAGAAGCTTGACCACCTGTTAAAAATTCCTGTTCCTGAACCGATACATCAACTAATAATAGAGATGTAAAAATTTGATATGGCATAATTATCAACCAAAAAACTAATTTTTTTTAGTAGGTGAAACATTCAAAACCAAAAGCCTTTGTAGCAAAATCAACCAACTTATTGTAATGGTATCCGAACCTAAATCACCTATCATCCATTAGTAAAACAAACAAAGCCTAATTGTCGAGAAAAGAGTTAAAACATTCTCATTGGACTGCCAACAGGTGAAAGATTATTTGGTGCTACATTACCCATACCCCCCATAGGATTCAATCCCAGCACATCAGACGACATAATAGATTGAGAACCGCTATTAATCTCAGCAAATTGGGTATTAGTTTCTGTAGTATTGCCTTGCGGTCCACTACTATTATTTCCAGTTACAGTTCCAGTTCTTTGAGCAAAATTATTGTTATTAATCTGAGGAGCAGAACCACCAGTAATGAACTCCTGTTCCCACTCAGATAAAACTACAAACCCATCCGATATTTCAATTTGAATTAACATAATTTTTCGCCTTGCTTTTTACTTACCACTACCTGTTGACCTTTTGATGTTATCTTGAGCCGTTCACCCTATAAAATTGGTGGAGTACCTAAAGAGCGAAGACGAGGTAGTGATCGTAAACCCATGCCTAACAAATCCTGAGCTGCTGTATTAATATTGGAACTGTAAGCAGAAGAATTAGCAAAACTACCATTTGGGCCAGAAGATATATTTCCTCGTAAAACGACAATTCTGTTAGCGTAATTACTTCCAGATAATTCAAAATCAGCACCACCAGTTACTAATTCTTGCTCTTGGTTAGATAAATCTGCAACAAAATCCGACATAATTGTTAGCCTCACTTGGTCAACAAAACATCAATCCGAACATCTGACTTGAGATTAATATGAGCCTATTTAAGAGGGTTCATAATGATGTGGATATAAATCTTTTTTACTCCATCTCTAAAACGCACTTCACACTCCCCACGAGTTCTGAAAAAATAAATAAGACTCTCTAAAGTGACAAATAATTCTTGTTACCAATAACAAAAGTTTAACTAGTTACTGGCTTTATCCACAGTTTTTAAAACAGCGCTGGACCTGCTCCTGGTGCTCCCAAGCCAAGACCACCTACAGGACTAGTTAGGGCAGGGTTGATAAACGCATCTGCTCCGGTTGCTGGGCCTGCGCCTACTCCATCCAATAGGGGGGCTGCGCCTAAAGCACCGATACCAGGGGGAATTGCAGGTACACCCAAGCCTAACAAGTCTTGAGCCGCAGTGTTGACCGCAGCAGTTGTACCACTAGAGTTACCTACACTACCATTAGGGCCAGAAGAAGTGAAACCTTGCAAACTAGCTAGTCTGTTAGCATAGTTACTACCTGCTAACTCAAAGTCAGCACCACCAGTTAAAACTTCTTGTTGTTCATCAGATAGAGCAACAAATAAATCAGAAGTCATGATTTGAGTTGACATTTTAGATTGCCTCACTTAATTTAATGAATACAGCAGAGAATTCCCAAAACTAACCAATTTATTGAGTTGTCTTTGGGCAAAAAGCCAACCAGGAAGTTTCGGAAATTCTTGATTGCTGTCTCTCAAAAGAAAAATCAAAATTGTCTCTATTCTTCAACACCAACATTGCAAAGATGGTAGCCCTAGAATTTCCAGGGAATATATGCAATGAATATCTCTGCTTCAGTGATGAAGAGCCTAATTAACCATTGGTCTAGAAGGGAGAACCCAAGCCAAGACCACCCACAGGACTGGTTAGGGCAGGGTTGATAAAGGCTTCTGCTCCGGTTGCTGGGCCTGCTGCTCCATCAAGAACGGGGGCTGGACCTAAACCACCAATACCACCAGGAAGGGCAGGTACACCCAAGCCTAACAAGTCTTGAGCCGCAGTATTGACCGCAGAAGTTGTACCAATAGAGTTACCGGTACTACCAGCAGGGCCGGAAGAGGTGAAACCTTGCAAGTTAGCTAATCTGTTAGCATAGTTACTACCTGCTAACTCAAAGTCAGCACCACCAGTTAAAACTTCTTGCTGCTCATCGGACAAAGCAACAAACAAATCAGATTGAATAACTGACATTTTAGTTTGCCTCACTTACATAATTAATCGGCCAAAGGATTTCTAAAACTCACTGATTTAATACCATTGTCTTTTGGGCAAAAAAGGCAACCCAGAAGTTTTAAAAACCCATGATCGTTATCTGTTACAGTTAAAAACTCACAGCGTTGAGGGAACTCAATTCCATTATTGCAGAAATGAAAATTCAGTTAAATAATATCTGCAATTATTGGTTAATTATTAGGTGTAGATTTTGCTTTCTTTGAGGTAGGGGAGTCAACAGCAAATTTCACTGTTAACTTTTTAAGTCCCCTACTAGACCATTCCCAACCTAAAATTTAGGTGCGACGCTCTGGTGTTAACTGTTAATTTTACTCAGTCTTAGATGATGCCGCCTATACCAGGTCCTCCTAAGCCACCAAAAGGCAAGCCTCCACCTAGAGGCCCACCTATTCCACCTACGGGTGGAGCTACAGGTGATCCTCCTGCGGGTGCTAGACCGGTGAGAACAGGAGCCGGACCTAATGCACCAATACCACCAGGAAGGGCAGGTACACCCAAGCCTAACAAGTCTTGAGCCGCAGTGTTGACCGCAGAACTTGTACCAGTAGAGTTACCGGTACTACCAGCAGGGCCGGAAGCGGTGAAACCTTGCAAACTAGCTAGTCTGTTAGCGTAGTTACTGCCTGCTAACTCAAAGTCAGCTCCACCAGTTACTAATTCTTGCTGCTCATCAGACAAAGCTAAAAATAAATCAGAGTTGTTTATTTGAAGTGTCATGAATCTTAGCCTCACTTACGAAATTTAGGTGTTGTCCACCTACGACCCTACTATAAGCATTGTTTGCGAGTAATTCATAAATCTGAGGGTAGAAATAAAACTGATGATTTTCTTCCTTAAAGTAGAGATGTGAACAATCATTTTTTTCGATATGGTAATAGTATTCAGGAGTGAAGAAAAATAGTAAATTTAGTTTTATGGTTTCTATCAGAGAAAATTTGACCAGTATCTAATTTTGATGTTGATTTGGGGATGTATTATAAAGTATCCCAGCGAAATTCAGCTAAGATAAATAAGCAAGCAGCCATAAAGATTCCCGTTAAAAGAAACTGCCAAGCAATTAAGTAAGGTAAGATGAGAATTACTAAACAGTGAATTATTGCGGTTAGGAAGAAGGCAAGCGATCGCAAGGCCACACTTGTACATAAATAACCAATGGCACTCAAAATCAACCAAAGTGAACACAAATTAACTAAAATTTCTCCCCAACCCAGAAAAATACTCAAATCGGTGATTATTAGCCCGATTAAAATTAAACTTGTCCAGGAGTATAATAACCAAGTTACTTGTTTATCTTTTACCCAATTATATGCAAGGATGATCATAGTTCCTATGCCTGCTAAACTCAGTATTGACCATAAAATAGCTTGTAAAGTCCAGCTAACAGCAAAAAAATGAGGAGTTATAAACATTGGTAAAATGAATAAAATCCACAGCATACAAGCACGATCAACACAGGTATAATATGTTGAATACAGAGAAATGCGGCCAATTTTCCAGTTAACTAACCACACTCCTGTTAATTTTTCTATTTCTACGGTTTTCTGTTTGCGACATAAAGGTAATTTTATATAATTGGCGAATTTCATTTTGCTTAAGGAAGTTAATCTTTCAACACTTCATTTATCCTCACTTTTGATTTAAGTTAAATAATTACTAATCTTTACTCTCTCTGGAGTGGGAAATTTACTTATATAGGATTCCAATTTGATTTTTGAAATATACTGAGGTGGTCATTTCCTATAATTTTCCGCTTCTCTTCAGGATTTTAACCCCTAGCCCACCCTATACATACTCTTATTTTTCACAAATCATTTAGGATTCCTATAGTTGTTGTAATTTCAGCATTATTAAAATATTTTTATATGAAAAAATTGTATTTGATTACCAAAATAGGTAAATAAAAAAGATGGGTATTGGTGGTGATAAATTAACCATCATTACTCATCTGATTTAAAAATATTGCTGTAAAATTCTATGCTAATCAATTCTCAATGAAATGTGAGCCAAGGCTAATGCCCAGAATCGGTGAATAATCTCACAAGTCAAAGAGAATTATTAAGTAATTGTGTTAATATAAAGGCTAGGGCGGCACTACCTAAAGGCACTGTTAAATTATCAATGCCTAATAATGAGAAAGCTTCTAAAACTGTGGCTAAAATTGCAACCGCTAGGGATGTTACCCAAGATTGCCAATTATTCCCTTGTGTACCTAATAGAATTAAACTACAAATTAGATAGCTCACAACAGTTACGGTAAAAGAACCTTCCCAGCTTTTTTGTGAGCTAAAAATTTTATATTTGTGTTTACCGAAACGCTGACCAATTAATGCTGCTAGTCCATCTCCCCAAGCCATAATTAGTATACCAATCGCAGCATATTGGGGTTGATTTAAGTACCAAAACCAAGCAACTAAAATGCCAATGCTAACAGAGTAAAAAAATGTACCTAAACTTTGGCGACCAACACTATTAATCCCTGGTAAAATTGGGAAAAGGTAAGATAATAAAGTAATTATAGCCGCTACAATTGATGCAGATATTCCCACAAAGGCAGGGATATTTAACCACCAAGCCAGCAAAATTACGTTACCAGTACCGATGTGCACGATTTTGCGGATGATTTCGGTGTTATTCTGACGACGACTCACCACCCAGGCAATGAGGATAATTAATAAAACCCAAGCTGCGGCAATGCCAATTTGCTGCCACAATAGGGGAATAGTTTGTAAAAACACCAATTTACTCAACTACGATACAACATGAAGTTTGACTATCAATACTACTGTAGGCGATTTGAGTGATGAAAAAACTATTAATTTGGCTAATTAAAGGTTATCGTCTTTTTATCTCCCCTCTGTTTCCTCCGACTTGTCGCTTTCAACCCACTTGTTCGATGTATGCTATTCAAGCTATTGAGCGTTTCGGTGTGTTTAAAGGTAGTTGGATGGCGACTTTACGGATTTTACGCTGTCATCCTTTCCATCCGGGGGGTTATGATCCTGTTCCAGAAGTAAAAAAGAAATGTTGTTGTGATCATTCAAGGGAACAGGGAACAGGGAACGGGGAACAGGGTTAACACTCCTTTAGCATCAGGTTTTATGATTAACTTTTGTACTTCATTTTTAATTTTTAATTTTTAATTTATTAATTTTTTATTGCTTATGCGTCCTTATCATCAAATCCCAATTATTGAATGTGGTGAACCTTTAGTTAAAATTCCTTTGGAATTGTTTGCGGTAGAATCTCCCCATCCTTATGAGAAGTTGGGTGCACCTTATGGAGAACATTCACCTTATTTTTTACGCCAAACTGTGATTGATAATTTAATTCAAGCTCAGAATTATTTAAGTTTAATTTGTCCGGGGTGGAAAATTCAAATTTTTGATGCTTATCGTCCTGTGGCTGTGCAACAGTTTATGGTAGATTATAGTTTTAATCTGGCTTTACAGGAAAGGGGATTGATTGCTGGGGAGTTATCACCGGAACAAGAAACGGAAATTTGGCAAGCTGTTGATGAAATTTGGGCTAAACCAAGTTTAGATATGAAAACACCTCCTCCCCATAGTACAGGTGCGGCTATAGATATTACTTTGGTTGATGATTTGGGACAAGTTGTAGATATGGGTTCACCTATTGATGAGATGTCTGAGCGATCGCATCCTGATTATTATGCCCAATCATCAGCAAATCTGCAATATCATCATTCTCGACAATTATTATATGATGTAATGTTCAAAGCTGGATTTACCCGTAATCCTAAAGAATGGTGGCATTTTTCCTATGGTGATCAAATGTGGGCTTGGTTGTATAATCAAACTTATGCTGATCATCCCGTAACCGCTATTTATGGAAGATTAGTGCAAGAAGGCAGGAGGCAGGAGGCAGGAGGTAAGAAGGTTGATTTAACTGACGTTTGAGCCTTATTTCATTGGATAGTTATTTTCGCCAAGCTGCACTAGAATAATTTTTTAAAAGTTATTCTAATAGTTAAAGTTTGATGTTCAATTGTGTGAATTGATTTGTGACATTTCCCAAGTGGTATAAGTGCCAATCGGACTCCATAACAGGTAGGGAAATAATAATAGTCCAGCCCAAATCGAAACGGAGAAAGCTGCAAATGCAATGAAAAAGCAAATTACAAAACCCGTCGCACCAATAATAGTGCCAATGAGAAGACTACGTTCCCAAAACATCACAGGGGTGTAAGCAAGAGTAACAATTTCTAATAATAAATACAAACCCATCATTAACCAAGTCAAATTACTATTTGGATCTTGTTCCCAAAGAATATAAGCAGACCAAGCACCACAAATAAAAATAATAATCCAAATTAGAGGAATTGCGGCTTCAAAGGTTAGCCATTTTGGTCTTTGTAAACGTCTAAACCATTGATTATTTTTAGGTGTAATTAAATTTGCTCCTAAAGCGACTAAAAAGGTGATAGCACCGATTATCATCCAAGATTTAATCATATCAATGTTGATTTTTGGCGTTTGTTGGTCAGGATTTATGCAATTATATGAAAATTAATTACCCGGCTTAATTTAAGGTATTTACCACTTTTTTAAATCTACCATAAGATGGCATTCTTGGGAGAGAATGATATTTTTATTCCTGCTTTACTGTAGACATAAATTAATTCTATTATTAATTCTATCTAGAGATGGGTGTGGAGAATCAATTAAAAGAAATACCATTTAAGTTGGGGATAAGTAATTAAACAGAATTAATTATACAACTTATTTTCCTGTTCCCTGTTCCCTGTTCCCTGTTCCCTTACTTCATGTAGGAATTTAATTTTGCACGACTACTTAATATACCAAGCTTAAATTAAAATGCTAACTGAATCAGAAACTCATAAACAAGTATCATCTAAATTAGCAGCGATTGCTAAAACTATTCGCTTGACTGGTTGGTTAACTTTGTGGGTACAATTAGCTTTAGCGTTGGTTTCTGGTTTAGCTTTAGTTTTTGTATCCACCGGTCGTCGTTTTGCGGAACAACCTAATCCCGGTTTAGGAGTGGGTATATTCTGGGCTGGTTTAGGAATTTTGATGCTTTTTTTTAGTATTTATTGGAATTTTCGCTATACACGTATTGGTCGAAGGTTAGCAAATCCTAATCCAAGTTTGCACCCCAGTAAAGCCGATACATTGGGAATTATTCGTTTAGGAGTAATGGCTGGGTTAATTGGTATATTATTCACTCTTTTAGGTGCGGTTGCAACTGCATCCGTATTAATAGCTAAGTCTATTTCTCAACCCCCAGGAGTTGCAATTACTGATCCAAATCGCATTATTCGCGCTTTAGATGTTTTTGTGATAATAGCTAATATTAATGGGATTGCTGCCCATTTTATCGGTACTATAACATCTTTATGGCTGATAGAAAGAATAGTTAAAAATTAACAAATTCAAAGATTAAAAAAACTTTTTCGCCTCCTGCTTTTTTATACTATACCAGAACGTAAAGCAACTACGGCTGCTTGAACTCGGTCATCTACTGCTAATTTATTCATGATTCCCCGAACATGAGTTTTGACAGTATTGGGACTCAGATACAATTTTTCAGCAATTTGGGGATTACTTAATCCTTCTACCATCAGTTTTAAAACTTCTAATTCTCGACTAGAAAGATTAACGTTATTGTTGGTATTTGTGGGTGGTTTGAGATTATTAATTACCCGTTTGGCAATCTGTGGGTCTAAATAGGTTGCACCATCTACCGCAGCTGCGATCGCATTCAATAATCTTTCAATGCTTGCACCTTTGATACAATAAGCATCCGCACCACTGGATAAGGAAGCAATAATTTCGGTTTCCGTTTGATGTGATGTCAACATGACTACATGAGTCTCAGGAAGTGCGGCTTTAATTTGTTGTGTGGCCGCAATTCCATCTAAGCGGGGTAAACCAATATCCATCACTACCAAATTAGGTTTTAATTTGAGTGCTAATTGTACTCCTAAATAGCCATCTTCTGCTTGTCCAATAATTTCTATTTGCGGATGTGCCATTAATGACTGTTCTAGTCCCAGTTGCATCATGGGATCATCTTCTACAATTAGGACTTTTAATGGTGGAGAATCAGCAGGTAAATTCAGGGGGTAGGTGTTATCTAAAGACATGATTTGCGGAATCTAACTTTTAACTTTCAATAATATTTTGTCTGCTAATTAACTACAAATAAATGTGTAGGGAATTACAAATAATCATAAGTAAATAAAGTGTTCTACTTTGAATTTTATCATATACGGCTGGGAAGAGGAAACGGGAAGTTGATGATTAAAATTTGTACTTAATTTACCTCAAACCTGCTGTATTAAGTAGTCGTGCAAAATTAATTTCCTACGTGTTGCAAGGGAACAGGGAACAGGGAACAGGGAACACTTCGACTGCGCTCAGTGCGGTGCAGGGAACAGGGAAAGAAGTTGTGTAATTAATTCTGCCTAATTACTTATCAGTGTTGCATAATTGCGGGATAAAATTGTAAAATTCGGCGTTGCATAATTGCGGGATGATTTTTGAATGTAGAGACGTTCCATGGAACGTCTCTACTACAAGGGTAATGATTTTCATCCCAAAAATCAGCAACGCCTAAAATTCCATATTCAAAATCTTTGTGGCTATCCTTTGGGTTACGCTTTAGCGATATGCGACCACTACAAGCAGAATGTTTGACAAGGCTTTTCCTCCTACCCCTGCTGTAAACAGCAAAAGACCAGAGAAACATGATTGCTTTTGTCTCTCTAGTCAAGTGGACGCATGAATTTTTTGGGATGCTAACCGTAAGAATACTGTTTTGGCTTGGAGATTTTTATCTTTCGGTTTATCCTAATGATTAAATATTATGTGTTTTACCTAGCAGAACACTTCACCCAATGAGATTATTTAATAATTACCCAACTGGTTCACCCAATTGGAGGAAGGCAAAAATAAGAGTGTGAATTATGGGGTGAAATTCACTGAGATACTATACAATAGTTAACTCAAAATTATAGAAATGAACTGTAAAGATTGTTATCTTTAGCAAAGAAATGTAATTAAATGTAAAATATATACTAGCAAAGTCCTATGTTGCTGTTTTCTGACTTCTACCTAGTTTAATTTAATTTTTAGTGAATTTTTAGCGATGACTACTGTGCAAGTTGCTTATTCTTTAACTCAGATTGCTGAACAAACTCGCCAAGCTGCTAGTAAGCTGGCTTTATTATCTACCGAGGAGAAAAATCAAGCGATCGCAGCGATCGCGCAGGCGCTAGAATCAGCCCAAACGGAGATTTTGCAGGCCAATATAGCTGATTGTCAAGCAGCAACAGACATCGCAAAACCACTATACAAGCGGTTACAGTTGGATGAACATAAATTGAGAGATGCGATCGCTGGTGTGCGAGATGTGGGTAAACTTGCTGATCCGGTAGGACAAGTACAAATTCACCGGGAAATTGATACAAATTTAATTTTAAAACGTATTACCTGCCCTTTAGGAGTTTTAGGGGTAATTTTTGAAGCCCGTCCTGAAGCCGCAATTCAAATAGTTTCCTTAGCGATTAAATCAGGAAATGGGGTCATTCTCAAAGGAGGAAAAGAAGCAACTAAATCTTGTACAGCTATTGTTAAAGCCATTAAACAAGGATTAGCAAATACTGCCGTTAATCCTGATGCGGTGCAACTTTTAACCACCAGAGAAGAAATTAGCGAATTATTAAAATTAGATAGATATGTAGATTTAATTATTCCCAGAGGTTCTAATTCTTTCGTGCGATTTGTCCAAGAAAATACCCGGATTCCCGTATTAGGTCATGCTGACGGAATTTGTCATCTTTATATTGATAAAAAAGCCGATATCACCAAAGCTATTAATATTACTGTTGACGCAAAAACTCAATATCCTGCGGCTTGTAATGCCATTGAAACCTTATTAGTTCATAGTCAGATAGCGGCGGAATTTCTGCCCCAAGTTTACACAGCACTACAAGCACAAAAGGTAGAGTTAAGAGGAGATGAACGCACTTTAGAGATATTACCAAAAATTACCCCCGCTACAGTCACAGACTGGGAAACAGAATACAGTGATTTGATTTTGGCAGTAAAAATAGTGGATAGCGTAGAAGATGCGATCGCTCACATCAACAATTACGGTTCACGTCACACAGAAGCAATAATCACCGAAGATTTAGCCACAGCAACCAGATTTCAAGCCTTAGTAAATGCTGCCGGAGTTTATCACAACTGTTCCACCCGTTTTGCTGATGGTTTCCGCTACGGTTTCGGTGCAGAAGTCGGCATTAGCACCCAACAAATGCCCCCACGCGGACCCGTTGGTTTAGAAGGATTAGTAACTTATAAATATCAAATGACAGGAGATGGCCATATTGTCACCACCTACACCGGTGCAAATGCCAAATCATTTACTCATAAAGATTTGTAAGCAAAAAGCAGGAGGCAGGGAGAAAAGTCAAAAGTCAAAAAGAATAATTAATGACTGTTCCCTGTTCCCTGTTCCCTGTTCCCTATTCCCTACTATAAAATCAAACCAAAGCTTTCAATAAAGCCTGTAACTTTAACTGCACTTCCCCAAATTCCTTTTCAGGATCAGAACCAGAAACAATCCCCGCACCAGCATACAACCTAGCCGAATTTCCATCAATTAAAGCCGAACGAATCCCCACAATAAACTCACAATTTCCCTCCGCATCTATCCAACCCAAAGGTGCTGCATACAAACCCCTTTCAAAACTCTCATAATGGCGAATTTCCTCACAAGCAACAGCTGTAGATTCCCCCGCTACTGCTGGTGTCGGATGTAATTGCGAGACAATTTTTAAAGGATGAATATTAGCAGGAATATCTGCACTAATAGGAGTCCATAAATGTTGTATATTAGATAATTGTCGCAACCTGGGGGCTAAAACTTGTGGCAATAAACCTAACTGGGATAAACGCTGAGTAATAAAATCAATTACTAATTTATGTTCGTGTTTTTCTTTAATACTATTAACTAAAATATCAGCATTGACAGCATCTTCAGTTGATGTTTTTCCTCTGGGTGCAGAACCCGCTAAAGCATCAGTCATCAATTGTTTTTGATCAACACTAATTAATCTCTCTGGACTTGCACCAATAAAATGTTGTCCTTTACCATTACTCAAACAAAACACATAACAATTAGGATGTATTTCCCGGAGGTTATTTAAAGAATTACACAAATTAAAAGGAGTTCTCGAACTCACATCTAGAATATCTGCTAAAACAATCTTACTTAAACGATTGGATTTAATTGCTTCTAAAGCTGATAAAACAGAATTTTTAAATTTATCAGAGTTATTTTTATGTTGACAATCAAACTGTGCGCCTTTTTCTCCTGGTTTCAGCAAACAACTTTTTAAAGTTTGTAATAATTCTATTTTATTTTGTAAATCTTGTAGGATTTTATAAATATTAACTTCAGCATTTATTACTGTATTCATCACTAAATAACAAGAGTTATTTTTTACTGCTACTTGCCAACGAGGTAAAAAAACTGTAGCAGTTGGAAAAGGGTAATCTGTTTGAGTATTTTGGTCAAAAAAACTAAATCCGCAAAAAAATTGAGGTTGAGAAAATAATTCTCCTGTTCCCCAATATTTAATCTGTTGTAAACAATTTTGAATAAATTTTTCAGCTTTTAAAAAACGCTCTTTTCCAGAAAATTCTAATTTAGCTACAGCATCAATGGCGGTAACAGCTTGATTTTTACTTTTATTCTCCCAATAAAAATTTAGCTGATGAGGTTTAGTAATCTTCTCGAATACCACCAAAGGATCAACTTTGTCAATCTCTAGAGAAATACTGATAATTTGGGTGCTATTTTTTTCAGAGTTACTTTTGTAGCAATTGAAAAGGAATTGTTGTAAATCTTTACATATCTGATTTTTATTAAGGCTTGCTGATGCTGAAATCATGGGCTGCTTGTTTACAGAATTAAAAATAATAGTAACATTTAAGTCAACACAAACTTGTAATTTTTACAGCCAAAATCAAAATACACATTCATGCTATTATACTAAAGATTAGTATCTTTGTGAACTATGGAGATTTTTTATTATCAAATTTTCTCATCCAACTTGCTAATTTACCCTGCTGCATTATATTCTATTATCTTGAACTACACCTACAGCCAGTATAAGAGTAGTAAAATTAAATTCCTAACTGCTGAAAAAGTTAAATTATCAATATTCATCTATATTTATAATATTTGACTAGTGCAGTATGGCAGAAATAATCACCCAGTTGAAAAACCTATAAATTACTACTGAATCAACCTTCTTACCTCCTGACTCCTGCCTCCTTACACTAGACATTTGGGAATTTATGTATTTGTAAAAATTAATATTATGATGATATTTGTGTTTACCTAAAGACGTAAAATTGATCTGTTTACTACATCAAGATTAATGATTAGGCATGGCTACACAGTTAATTAACCAAAATCAGAACCATCAGAAAAAATTGTGGTTAGCAGCAATTAAACCACCGATGTACAGTGTGGCAATCATGCCGATATGGGTAGGTTCGGCAGTGGCTTATGCAGAAACAAAAGTTTTTAATTTAGGAATATTTGCAACTTTTATTACAGCAGCAATTTTAATTTTAGCTTGGGAAAATATCAGTAATGATGTTTTTGATGCAGAAACAGGAATTGATCAAAATAAACATCATTCATTGGTAAACTTGACAGGTAACAAGCAATTAATGTTTTGGATTGGTAATTTATTTTTAGTTTCTGGTTTGTTGGGAATATTAGCGATCGCCTTTTGGCAACAAGATGTAACAGTGCTGGGTATTATCTTTTTATGTTGCGCTTTAGGCTATCTCTATCAAGGGCCTCCTTTTCGTTTAGGTTATCAAGGTTTAGGTGAAATTCTCTGCTTTTTTGCCTTCGGTCCTTTGGGAATGAGTGCTGCATATTACAGTCAAACTAAAACTTTGTCAACTACTAATTTAGCAGCATCAATAATAGTAGGAATTGTGACCAGTTTAATCTTATTTTGTTCCCATTTTCATCAAGTAAAAGATGACATTGCAGCCGGAAAACAATCTCCAATTGTGCGCTTAGGAACGAAAACAGGGGCAAAAGTATTAATCTGGTTTACTGGTTGTATTTATCCTCTCAATCTAATTTTAGTTATTTTGGGAATTTTCCCAATTTGGACATTATTAAGCTGGCTAAGTTTACCTTATGCCCTTAAATTATGTCGTCATGTTTGGGAAAATCATGATCAACCGAGTAAAGTCAGTAACAGTAAATTTATTGCTGTAGCTGTGCATTTTTGGAGTTGTTTATTATTTGGTTGTGGGTTTATTTTAGGTTAATGAACTATCACTTTTCTTTTCGGGCAATTAGTCAAAAATTTACTCGTCCTGTGGTAACTAATCATGGTATTTGGGAAAAGCGGGACAGTATTATTATTCGTCTAATTGACGAAAAAGATCATGTAGGTTGGGGGGAAATTTCCCCCATTAGTTGGTTTGGTTCAGAAACCATCGAACAAACTTTAGATTTTTGTCATCAATTACCCCAAGAAATTACAAAAAATATAATTTTGACAATTCCTGATTATTTACCCTCTTGTCAATTTGGCTTTGAATCAGCTTTAGAAAATTTGAGTTTTAATGGTGAATTTTTTACTCCCGTTAATCTCAGTTATAGCGGCTTATTACCCACTGGTAAAGCGGCTTTAAATCAATGGTGTAACTTATTGGAACAGGGATATACAACATTTAAACTAAAAATTGGAGTTGAGGAAATTAGCCAAGAGTTAGAAATATTTAACTCGTTAATTCACAGTTTACCAGATACAGCCAAATTACGTTTAGATGCTAATGGTGGACTGAGTTATCAAGAGGCTAAACTATGGTTAGAAATATGTGAACAAAATCAACCAAAAATCGAATTTATCGAACAACCATTAGGGGTAGATAAGTTTAGCGAAATGTTAGAATTAAGTGATAATTATCAAGTAGGAATAGCTTTAGATGAATCTGTAGCTAATTTCTCACAACTACAATATTGTTTCCAACAAGGTTGGAGGGGAATTTTTGTGATTAAACCGGGAATTTTGGGTTTTCCTTCTCGATTAAAAAATTTCTATCAAGAACAGCAAATAGATATTGTATTTTCTTCAGTATTTGAAACAGAAATAGGTAGACAAGCATCACTAAAATTAGCAGCAGAATTATCACCTCATCGCGCTGTTGGTTTTGGTGTTAACCACTTTTTCACACCCCAAGCAAAAAACTGGCCGCAAAGTTTATGGTAAAACCTTTAGATTATTTACAAAAAAATTCTGATTGGTTAATTTGTGAAAATAGCTATCAATTTTACTATATTGCCCAAGAATTATACTCAAAACTAACTCAATCATTCCCACCAGACAACCCACCAAAAATTATTCTAGCTGAACGTGAACCAGTCAAATTTTTAGCCAGTTTTATTGCTGCTTGTGCGGCTAATTGTCCGGTTTTCCTTTGTAACCCTGACTGGGGAAAGCAAGAATGGGAACAAGTTTTGGAATTAGTACAGCCAGATTTAATTTTAGGAATTGCCAAACCAGATTATTATCAATTTCCTATTTCTTCTTCCCCGTTTCTTCTTCCCCATTCTATCATGATTCCTACTGGTGGTTCATCAGGTAAAATTAAATTTACAATCCATACCTGGGAAACATTAATGGCATCAGTTACAGGATTTAAGCAGTATTTTAACGTTAAACATATTAACTCATTTTGTATTTTACCACTTTATCATGTCAGTGGCTTAATGCAATTTATCCGTTCTTTGACTACAAATGGAAAATTAATAATTACCACATTAAAAACTTTAGAAATAGGCGAAAATTATAATATCAATCCTTCAGATTTTTTTATATCTTTAGTTCCTACCCAATTACAACGCTGTTTACAAAATCCTCAAATTACTCAATGGTTAAGCAAGTTTAATACTGTTCTTTTAGGAGGTGCACCAGCATGGGATGAACTTTTAGAAACAGCAAGATTAAATAAAACTCGCCTAGCCCCAACTTATGGAATGACAGAAACAGCTTCACAAATTGCCACTCTTAAACCTGATGATTTTTTACAGGGTAAAGCCAGCAGTGGTCAAATTTTACCCCATGCCCAAGTAATAATTAATAATGAAAATGGTGAGATATTAAATGTTAATCAAATCGGTAATATTCAAATTAAAGCTTCATCTTTAGCTTTAGGTTATTATCCCCAAATTTGGAAAAATCAAGATTACTTCTCAGTTGATGATCTGGGTTATTTAGATGCAGCAGGATATTTAAATATAATTGGCAGAAACAGTGATAAAATAATTACTGGCGGTGAAAATGTTTACCCAGCAGAAATAGAAGCAGCCATTAGAAAAACTCAACTGGTAAATGATGTTTGTGTAATTGGCATTCCTGATCAATACTGGGGACAAGCAGTGACAGCTATATATATTCCCCAAAATTCTAGTATTTCGGATTTAGAAATTCAAGCCCAACTAAAAAACCAACTGACTAAATACAAAATTCCTAAATATTGGCTTTCCCTACCAACATTGCCACGTAATCATCAAGGTAAAATTAACCGCCAGGTATTACAGAATATTGCTCAAGAATTTTTAAAAACAAATCAACAATTACAGCATATTTCAGGTAAATGAGGTACAAATTTTAGGAACAAAATCTCATGCTGAGAGACTTTCAACTCTGTTCCCTGCACCGCACTGAGCGTAGCCGAAGTGTTCCCTGTTCCCTGCTGTAGCAAATTTTTAATTTTTGTTTTTTACACAATTTCCTCTCTAGATTTTCTTCTTTCTACTTCCTCCGTTTTTCTGCGGTTTGTTTCTAACCAATTTATAATATCCTGTGGTAATGGTTGCTTAGTCCGAGTATTGACTTCGATACAAACATGACGAGTTATAGCTTTAGCCACTAATACTTCATTAATGGAAACTTCATAGCTAATTTCCAATTTATCTAAACCGATTTTTTGGGGTGCTAAACTAATTGCTAATTTATCACCACAGTACATCGGACGTAAAAAATCAATGCTAGAATGTACAATTGGTAAAGCTAAAACGGAATGAGTAAAAAAAGCCTTAATATTAATACCAGCAGTTTCTAAAGATGCTTCAAAGGCTTCATGACACATTGACAAAACATTAGCAAAATAAACTACCCCAGCCGCGTCGGTATCTCGAAAATGGACGGTGCGATGATACATAAAAGTCATTATTGATAATTCTCCAATGCAAATAAAAAGCAGGTTATTCACCTGCCTTACAAGTTTATTGTACTGCACTTGTTAAAATTAACAATTAATTTATAGGAATTGACAATGGTGGGCATTGCTTAAAAATCTCAGTAAATTTATCCACAATTAAGGAAAATGCCCACCCTACAAACAAAATTAATAATTAATTAAGGGAATATAGATATCTTCGGAACTGGGATTAAGATAGGGACGCTGTACATCTATTAAATGCTGTGCAAAGTGTTTTTCAATGATTTGAATCTTTTCTTCAATCGCATTTTTACCTTTTTCCCAAGCTTCTAGTAAGGCGTTAGCTACAATTTGACATCGGTTCATGCCAAAGCTTTCTTGTGCTGTAAATTTGTGGCTGGGTTCTTCTGCTAAACCTAAACCTGGGGCTAACCATTTGGTGAATAAAGGAATTTCTGGCTGAAAATATGATTGATTTTTTCTATATAT
Source organism: Nostocaceae cyanobacterium (assembly GCA_035299225.1). GTDB lineage: Bacteria > Cyanobacteriota > Cyanobacteriia > Cyanobacteriales > Nostocaceae > DATGXB01. Next base: position 36,614 of record DATGXB010000238.1, read on the forward strand.
AGACTGTAAAATTTTCCGAATTTCTGGATAATTATGGCGTTCAAAATGCAATACACCAGCATCATAACGTCCATAGGTACAAGGATGATAAAGCACTTGAAAACTAAAGGGGATGGCAGCATGATTTAATTCTTTTGTTAAGTTATCCATGAGAGCGATCGCACCTTTTGGACTACAATTAAAATATATTCTCCCTACTCCCATATTAACTGTATTTTGCGCTTCTTGTCCCTCGTTACTCACCGCCACATAACAACCATTTTCTAAGCGATTTTTAGGCATCCAAATAGAAATTAACTCACCTGCTTTTACCGCTTTTTTCTTAGATTTCAGCAGACATTCTGGTTCAACATATAAGGTTAAATCATTTTTATTTACTGTAATACTACCATCAGGTTCAACTCGTAAAACCTGCCAACCAGCATCATAATGTCCTATACCATGATTATGGGAATGTAATTGTTGATAAAAATCCCAATCAATTCCTACAGGTGAATTTTGAAATAGATTTAATTCTACCTTTAAATTATCATGATTATCTACGGCTAAACTTGTTTGCAATGAGCCATTATAATAAATACCATACAAAAAGTTTCGTAAAAGTAATGTCAAATACTTATGTTGTAAATCTGGCGAATTTTGTTGAAATCTACCCGCTATTTTACTCGGTAAAGCGAAGGGTTGATAATTGGGATGTTGAATACAAAAGTTAGACTGAATCTGAATATTACTTACTATGTCAGATAAAGAAGCAAAAGGTTGATTAGTAGCATTTTCTAGCATTATTTTCTTGACACCTCACAACTTAAAACGATGAACTAATAAAAATAAACTTGCTTAATTATTCTTTCTAACAACCACGTAGGCGAGTTTTTTGATAATAAAGTTTGACTAATTTTTTCTCTTTATCTGGTTGGGGTAATTGATGTAATTTAGCAATAGGTTCGAGAATTTCTGATTCGGTAATACCAAAAATATCAATAATTGATTGTTCTGGCATAGTTAACAAGTTTTTGGCAATTTCTAGGATACAAAGATAATTATCATGGAAATATTTATCATGCTCAACTTCTTCTTTAATTTGATTAATTAACGCTAAACCTGCAAATTGAATCACACTGGTTATAAAGTTTTTTCGTTCCTTTAAAATCATCGGAAAGTCGGACAGATAAGCACGAATCAAAGCTAAAATTGAAGGTTGTAAAATTTCTAGCGGTATCAATGCTAAATCTAATGATTCTGATAAACTTAAAGCGGGATCTACGATCAAACTTGTTAGCCAAATTTTTAAATAACTTGCTAATAAAGTCCCTAAGTCAAAAGCTGGATCTCCCCAACCGCAGGCTTCCCAGTCTATCAAACGTAATAAACAATTATCTAATTGTTGCCAGCGAGAATGTATTAAGATATTTTTTAATTGTAAGTCGTTGTGAGTTAAACAACAAGGTTTCCATTCATAAGCTAAATCAGCAATTGCTGCTTCTAAATTTTCATAACTTTGATACAGTGTGTAAAATTTTAGTGCTTCAGTCGGAACTTGAGCAAAAGTTTCCGAATTAATTATACCTATACCTTGGGCTGGGTTGTAATAATTATAGCGAAACTGTCCATCGGGTGCAGTAGTCATAAAATTACTATATTCCCGACGTTGAAAAGTAATGCGATGTAATGCGGCTAATGTTGTCCCAATAGCTTGAGCAATTGCTGATGGAAAAATATGATGATGATAAAATTTCTCTAGTTCTATATATTCGCTTAAATAGCGACGTACTAGGAGAGAATTTTCCTGATCATAATGTAATAATGTCGAAGCAATAGCACCAATATTTCCTAATATGGGAAATTGCTGTAATAATTCGTGTACTAGCCATTCATTAAACAATTCATGGGAATTACTATCAAAATTATCTTGACGTTCCTGTTTGACTAAATATTGACAGTTATTTGCTAATGTCACCAGTAAATTTTGGTTTTTATAGCTACTTTCTACCCACTCAGTTTTTTTGACTGTGCCATCTTCTGAGCTACACAGCCCTGCTTTTTGCAGATGCTGGATAACATTTTGAGAAGATAGTGATAATAACATTTTTCACTTCCTAATTATTAACGTTGTTTAATAACTTTCGATAGCAGTTTTTAATGAACAGCTAACAAGTTGTTGACATCAGTAAGGATGATACTATCTATTAATATCTTATTTGTGCTATTAACAGCTGCCAAAATGGCAAGAGAAATTTGATTATTTTTTAGATTTTACTTAGGATAATATAAAATTTAATCCCTGGAAATAGCCATGTTGGCATCAAATCTTTTAGCATTTTTCTATTGTTTTCTTAGTCATAATGTAGTCGGTGGCTATGTTTGCTCATTTTTCATCTTCTCTTTTGAAACTAGAATTATTGAATAAATTGCTGCATTTAACATTGTTTTTATCTATCTTTTGATTGATGTAATCATTATCTCAGTTCAAAAAAGCTAACAGTATTAAATACAACATGAGTTTTTAAGTAATCATAAAGCAAAAAAAAATGATTTAAAAAACCTGATGTGTAACATTTATATTTCTATTTATCATCATCAAGCTAAGAAAACCGGATATTTTCTATAGTTAATGATAAATTTTTTATAACTCTTACTGTAGGATTATATGTCACCTTTTTTACTCACATTCAGAAATTTACAAACTTCGGCAGCTTGTTAAGATAAATAAGATACACCTGAATTTGTGCGATCGCAAGTTGGGTTGTACCCCTCACAGGCATCACACATTTACAGCCACAAATAGCAAAAAAATCAAATTTATAGCAATATTTATGTACTGTATAATTATTTCAAAACCAAAATTTATTCATCAACCCGTAAAAACCTGTTTAACTATGACTACCAAACTTAACACACCCAAAATAATCATTAAGCCCGCAGGCATAAACTTACGGGTTTTAACGAGTCGGAAAGCAAAGAAAACTACTAAAATACCAATAATTAAGGCTGCTAAGTTTAAACCCCAAATTTGTCCTTGAAGTTGCAAATACGCAGCCACCATAATCAACAAACCACTAATTCCACCACTTAGTAAAGAAACTTTACTTTTAGCTTTAATATAACCAAAGATACCACCGATTAACACTAAGATACCATAGCCAAAAGCAGCAAGAATACCTAAACTCATCTTTACCACCCATTAAGATTTTGATTTAATTAATTGATTGATGGACTCTCAAGCAATGCCAACGGCAAATACCTCACCCTACGCCAAAATTCAAACCCTCCAGCGCCAAGCAGCCTCACTTTTACTTTATCAGTCAGTCCTTGAAGGTAAAGTGGGGAGAGCGTTTCTTGACTTGTTACAAGCTATACGTTATACTGATGCTGACGGGCGTGATTGTCTTCAAGCCTACGGTAATTATTTTCAATCTTTAGCCGCCAGTAATCAAAACTGGGAAGAAAATTTAATTCATCAAATACTGGTTGCAGATAATCCCTTTACTAGATTGGCGCAAAAATCGGAATTTGCCCTCATTCCTCCAGCTGTAACTGCTGCCGTCCAACATGATTTACAAATATTCCAAAATCTTTGTGAATGTAACAGTGCTATATTAAGCGAATGGGTACAGATTGTTACTCATTTACCAGTATCCCCTGTAGTTTGGTATCAAGAACCAGAAAATAACAACCAAGAAACAGAATTTTTAACCTATCTACAAAGCTTAGAAAATTGGAGTCAAGCTGTAGAAAATTTAGCAAAATATTATCAGCAATTTGGCGTAGGAATATTTACAGAATATCATGCTTTTCGTTGGCAAAATGGGCAATTTACTGGCATTGCTCACCCTGATCCCATCAAGTTAAATGAACTGGTAGGTTATGAAATTCCCAAAGCAGCCTTAGTGAAAAATACTGAATTTTTATTATCAGGACAAACAGCCCTGCATATATTACTATATGGCAGTCGTGGTTCTGGTAAATCTTCCTTAGTCAAAGCCTTATTAAATGAGTATAGCCATAGAAATTTACGCTTAATAGAAGTAGGGAAATCGGAATTATACAACTTACCTCAAATTGTTGAACAGTTGCGGGGAGTACCACAAAAATTTATTATCTTTGTAGACGACCTTTCCTTTGAAAATGATGATGATGCTTTTAAATCGCTCAAAGTAGTTTTAGAGGGAAATTTAACCGCTAGACCTCAAAATGTGATTGTATGTGCTACATCTAACCGTCGTCACTTAATCAGGGAGTATTTTACAGATAGACCAGCGCCAAAGGATCACGAAGAAGTCCACGCTTGGGATACAATGCAGGAGAAGTTATCGTTTAGCGATCGCTTTGGCTTAACCTTAACATTTCCACCCGCAGACCAAGACACCTATTTACAGATAGTCCAGCACCTAGCAACGCAAGCAGGGATCAATATTAATCAAACAGATTTAGAATATCAAGCCTTACAATGGGCCACCCGTCATAATGGACGTTCAGGTAGAACCGCACGACAATTTATTGACTTTCTCAAAGCAGATTTAACCTTATTTAGTCAAAATGAAAATATACAGCATATTGCAAGTAAATGAGGTACAAATTTGAGCAATTAAAACCTGATGCTAATCGAGTTTTAACGCTGTTCCCTGTTAAGAGTTCCCCCTTCCCTACTATTAAAATTACAGCCCGTTTCAGATAAATGAGGTACAAATTTTTGAAACAAACCCTTATATAAAGAGACTTTTACCCCTGCACCGCACTGAGCGCAGTCGAAGTGTTCCCTGTTAAGAGTTCCCTGTTCCCTACTATTAAAATTACTTGTATTTCTCACTATTAAGAAATGACCTTAACTACTAATGACTCCCATAGTTTGACTAAACTTAAAACCAGCAAAATGCAACCAGCAATAGTCAGCAACCGGTTAATATTAGGCATTATCGCCTTTGGAGTGAGTTTCGGTCTCAGTCTCGTTCCTAACTGGGATTTTCCTAAATCTTTCCTCACAGGAATTATTACTGTTATCGCCACCTATACCGCCGCCGTAGTTGTCGATAAACGCCGCAGAAACCATGAAATGCTGATTTTAAATTCCCTACACAGAAAAATTAGAGAAATGGAAGGATTAAAATCTCGCATCATCCGCGAACTAAAACAACTAGACGAACATAGCAATATACTTTATACACAATCACAACAACTACAAAATCAAGTCGCTGACTCTCGTAATCAAAGAGATAGTTTACAACGCGAATTAGGAACTTTCGCCGCTCAAAAAAAACAACTAGAATCAGAAATTAGCCAACTAAAAACAGAAATTCAAACCCTGGCTAAAAATTCCGAAGAACTCAGCAACACCTGCTCAAATCTTACATCAGAAAAACGCCGTCTAGAGCTAAATTGTAACGTTTCTCGTGCAGAAATTAATCAACTGCAAACCCAAATTGAAAACCTCCACCAAGAAAAGCAAGAAGCCGAAAGTAATCTGACTTTATTAGGTAGACTTAAGCCCCAACTAGAAGAAAAGCTATATGAATTACGATTAGAGATTCAACAATTAGAAGCAGAAGTTAACCAACAAAATCAGTTAATTAAAAATACAAACACCACCAAAGAAAAGCTAGAAAATAGTCTAGATAACATCCAAAATCAACTCACCACCCAAAACACAGAACTAAATCAAATCCAAAATCAAATTTCCCTTCTCAAAGATGAACGGGACTTACTCCAAAATCAAGTCTGGGAACTACTCCAACAAATAGAAACCCTCACCCAAGAACCAGCACCAGAAACCACAGACGAACCAGATTTATTTCCTTTTGATGAACTCCTAGAACCATTAAAATCAGGCAACAATAACCGCCATCACACAGAAACTTTACCCACCGAATGGCATAACTTCTTAGAAAATCTACCAGCTTATGAAATTCAAGTATTAAAAGCCATAGTTGAACAAGAAAATCCTAAACCAACCATCAAACAAATTGCCGAAGCAAATATTACCATGCCAAATCTCTTAATTGACTCTATCAACGAAATAGCCAATAATACCATAGGTGAATTAATCATTGAAACCGACTCAGAAAAACCAGAAATTTCCCCCGAATATATGCCAAATATCAGGAAAATAATAGCACTTTACGAAAACATTACATCCCAATCAGCCTCAAACAATTAAATATATAATATGATTACAAAAGGTATGTGTAGGGGTAAACTTTTCTTAATTAAAATACTCAATAAAAAAGTATTATCCTCACCAATACCCCCCCGCAAATTGTATAGGCATTGAAAATTAACTACTGTAAACTGCATGACTAAACTTAAAATTTCTAAAAAAGTATCTACTGCTTTAATTAATTCCCTCAGCGCAGGAGTAGTTCCCAGAATAGGAGTTGAAAATATAGCTGTAGGTCGAGAAAAAGAACTCAATAGCCTATTACAAAATCTTAACGATATTGCCGAAGGAGTCGCCGCCTTTCGGTTTATAATTGGTAATTACGGCTCAGGTAAAAGCTTCATGCTGCAAATGATTCGTAACCGAGCCATAGAGCAAGGTTTTGTTGTTGCTGATGCTGATTTATCTTCCGAACGTCGTTTAGCTGGAACTAATAACGAAGGTTTAGCCACCTATCGAGAATTAATGAGTCGTCTCGCTACAAAAACTCGTCCCGATGGTGGCGCTATAGTCTCAATTTTAGAAGCGTGGATTAATAAAATTCAGCAAGAAGTAGCCAAAGAAACCCAAATGCGTCCCAATGACCCAGGTTTTGATGACCAAGTAGAAGCAAAAATTCGGGAAGTAGTCCAGTATATTGAAGACCTAGTACATGGCTTTGATTTTGGTAACGTCATCATCGCTTATTGGCGTGGTTATCGTTTAGATGACGATGAATTAAAAAATGCTTCTCTACGTTGGTTAAGAGGAGAATTTAACACCAAAACCGAAGCTAAAAATGCTTTAGGAGTTAGAGTAATTATTGATGATGATACTTGGTACGACTATATAAAATTATTAGCTAAATTTGTCGCCGAAATTGGTTATAAAGGTTTATTAATATTTATGGACGAAGCCGTTAACCTCTACCAAATTTCTACCACAGTTACACGGGAAAAAAACTATAACAGACTGCTGGCAATGTTTAACGATACCATGCAATGTAAAGCCGAAAATCTCGGTATTTTCATCGGTGGAACAACCAAATTTTTAGAAGACCCAAATCGCGGACTATTTGCAGACCAAGCATGGCGAAGACGCACCAAAGAAAGCCGATTTGCTACCCAAGCCAACATTCAAGAATTTACTGGACCCGTCATCAGACTTAACCCTTTAACAGAATCAGAAATCTTTACCCTCTTACAACGTTTAACAGAAATTCATGCTTTAAATTTTGGCTATGAAAAAAAATTAAACCCATCTGACTTACAGGCTTTTGTCAAAGAAATAGTTAATCGTTTAGGTGCAGAAGCACTACTCACACCAGGGGAAATAGTCAGAGATTTTATGAGCGTGTTAAATATTCTTCATCACAATCAAGAAATTAAATTTAATGAATTAATTCATAGTGCCAACTTTCAGCCGACTTCCGTCATGCAAGCGATGAATTTGGGTGAAGATAACGCCGCAGAATTTAGCCTGTAATTTATTCTCTCACAATTGGCAACCCCAGCCAATTACTTAACTCCTCAGCCAGCCAATCAAGCTCTAATGTACTCACAGGAAAAGCATAATTATTCCCAGTGTGAATTTTATATTGCCGCATTCCTGACCAAATAATTAAATAAGGTTGATTATAATTATCCTTAGCTCGCTCTAAACGCAAAATATGTTTACTCGAACTTGGCAAAGGATGATAGCGCTCAACACTCCATAACTTATAACATAAAGAAATTTGCCTTTGATCAATACAAAGTCTTTTTTCTCCAAAAATACATATCCCCATAATACCAAAAAATATTAACAAACTCAGAGAAAATAAAAAAGGAGTAAATAAATTTATTAAAGGTATAACTGATAAAAAGGAAGATATTAAAAATAACATAAATCCCCAATAACTGAGAACAGTTATTTTGTAAAAACTGAAAACTTGTGGAATAATAATTTCCAAACAATCAGATTTATTATTTACAATCACCTTACTACCAAAAGGTTTAGTGATAATTATATTAGATGTTTTTTTAGGAAGTTTTGGAGACTGTGCCGCAATAATTTGAGTACGATTGAGAATTTGCAAGGCCTTGTTAGCTGAAGTAAAGCGTTGACTAGCAATAGGGTGTGTAATTTTTCTCAACCAACTACTAAAAGTAGAACTAATATTGGCAGCTTGCTCAAATAAAATCATTAAATCTTTTTGCGGTAAATCTGCCGGATGTTGACCTGTAACTAAATAAATTAAAGTCGTTCCCAAACTATAAAGATCAGCAGTTGGAGCAACCCTACCAGTTAATTGTTCTGGTGGCATATAACCATAAGTACCAACCACGGTCATAGTATTATTATTTTTAACCATGTTTTGGACAGAACCAAAATCAACCAAATACACATCACCAACACTATTACCAGAACGATTTGTTAATAATATATTGCTCGGTTTAATATCACGATGAACTACTGCTGGTTGACGCTCATGTAAATACTGAAGAATCTCTAGAATTGCTTTAGCTATTTCTTTCACTTCCCCTTCACTAAAACTTCTCCCTGCTTGTATTTGTGCTTCTAAAGATTCAGCCGGAATATAGTTTTGTACCAACGCAAAACCTTTAATATCCGATGAATTTAGCTCAAAATAGTTCAGATAACGGGGTATCGCTGGGTGAGAAAGTGCCTTGAGGGTTTCCGCTTCTCGTTCAAACAGTTTCAAATCTTGCCATTCAAACTCATCACCAAATAACAATAATTTAACTACTACTAGTTCTTGAGTTTGCAAGTCACGAGCGAGTAATGTCCGTCTTCCTGCTTTTTTACCTAGTAGTTGTTGTACTTCGTAGCGTTCCGCTAAAATTTCTTGGGTAAAATCACCCGCACCTTGATTTATCATTGGTTAATAAATTTTAAATTTTGTTAATTTTGTTAATTTTGTGATATTTATTGCTTAATTCTGAGTATAAGTAACATTCTTATCTTACTGAAGTTGATTACAACTAGCCACTGTATTTTCAAGGATATAGCTGGAAAAATTTGCTTGTCAAATCAAAATTCTATACAATTCTTGTCTTTAGTATGAAAAATAGCATCTTCTCTAGACTTGCCCCCTTTATTCAAGAGTATATTTATCATCACAACTGGACAGAATTAAGACCAATACAAATCGCTGCTTCTGAAGTGATATTTAACACAGATGCTCACTTGTTAGTAGCTGCGGCTACTGCTGCGGGGAAAACTGAAGCAGCATTTTTACCAGTTTTAACCCTCTTGCATGAAAATCCTGCTCAAACTATTGGTGTATTGTATATTGGGCCAATTAAAGCTTTAATTAATGATCAATTTTCCCGACTCAATGATTTATTAAAATTAGCTGATATTCCGGTTTACCATTGGCATGGTGATGTTAGTCAAAGCAGAAAAAATCAACTTTTAAAACGTCCTCAAGGTATTTTACAAATTACCCCAGAATCGTTAGAAAGTTTATTAATTAACAAGCATCAAGAAATAATTCGTTTATTTGGTGATTTACGGTTTGTAATTATTGATGAAATTCATGCTTTTATGGGTTCGGAACGTGGTTTACAAATTATTTGCCAATTACAACGTTTAGCCAAATTAACGAATAACCAACCCCGTCGCATCGGTTTATCCGCAACTTTGGGAGATTATAAACTAGCTGAAAATTGGTTAAGTTCAGGAACTGAAAAACCAGTAATTACCCCACAAATTACAGCCGGAAATCGGCAGATTAAACTAGCTGTAGAACACTTTTATATTCAGCCAGATGTAGATGAGTTAGAGGGAAAAAATTACGAGCATTATATTTTTAATTTAACTAAGTCTCGTAAGTGTTTAATTTTTGCTAATAACCGCACTCAAACAGAATCTATTATCGCTAGTTTACGTCAAATTGCCAATAAACAAGGCTTTCCAGATATTTATCATGTTCATCATGGTAGTATTGCTGCTAGTTTACGTCAAGCGGCGGAAAATGCCATGCGTGAACCTAATTTGCCTGCGGTAACTGCGGCAACTTTAACTTTAGAATTAGGAATAGATATTGGTTATTTAGAAAGAGTGATTCAGTTAGAATCACCCTTATCTGTGGCTAGTTTTTTACAAAGATTAGGTCGCAGTGGGAGAAGAGGTGAATCTGCTGATATGCGTTTTATTTGTGCAGAGGAAAAAGCATTATCTGAAGCTGAAATCCCTGAACAAATTCCCTGGCAACTTTTACAATGTATTGCGATTATTCAACTTTATTTAGAAGAACGTTGGCTAGAACCTGTTAAATCAATAAAATATCCTTTCAGTTTACTTTATCATCAAACGATGAGTTATTTAGCAGGAGTGGGAGAAGTTACACCTGCTCATCTGGCTAAACAAGTATTAAGTTTACCCCCATTTGCTGCTATTACTCCGGCTGATTATCAATTGTTATTAAGATATTTAATTAACATTAATCATCTGCAAAAAACTGAGCAAGGTAAATTAATTTTAGGTTTGGCTGGGGAAAAGGTGGTGAAAAAGTTTCAATTTTACGCTGTGTTTTCAGAACAGCAAGAATATCTAGTTAAGCAAGGTAGTACGGAAATTGGTAGTATTCATACACCTCCTACTGTGGGAAATCAATTTGCTTTAGCTGGTAAAAGTTGGGAAGTTGTAGACGTTGATTTTCAAAAAAAGGTGATTAATGTTAAACCAGGAGAGGGAAAAGCAACGATTTATTGGCGTGGTGGAAGTGGTAATATTCATCCTAAAATTTTACAACGAATGCGCCAAGTTTTAATAGAAGATACAGAATATATTTATTTACAGAAAAATGCTCAACAAAGATTACAGCAAGTTAGAAAATTAGCCAGAAAAGCAGGTTTAGATCAAAAAAATATTGTGTTGTTAGAAAATGGTAAATGTTGTATTTTCCCTTGGTTGGGTACAGTTGCTTACCGGACGTTGGAAAGGTTACTAAATTTCTATTGTCGGGAATCTTTAGAAATCAATAGTATTGGTGGTGTAAATCCCTATTATTTGATTTTGAAGCTAGGTAAAAATAAATTTACTGATGTTTATCCAGAACTTAAATCATTTTGTGAACAAAGACTGACACCAGAACAGTTAGTTAGTCACGCCGAAGCACCAAAAATGCAAAAATATGATCAGTTTATTCCTGATCAGCTTTTACATAAAGCTTTCGCTCATGATTATTTAGATTTACAAGAATTAAAAGAGCAAATTTTAAGTTGGTAGAATATGAAAAATCTATAATTTTTAGTTGATGTCTATCTATGGATAGATAAATTAATCATAACATAGGATAGATGTAAATGCAATTTTTTACTCTCAAAATATACTAAATGATGTCTGAATCAGGATACCCATGATTTAAGGATTTACAGGATGAAAATAGAAATTTTATCACTATTCATCGCAATTTACCCATTACCAACCTTAACTAGATAACTAGTGCAGCTTGGCGAAAATAACTATCCAATGAAATAAGGCTCAAACGCCAGTCAAATCAACCTTATTCCCTCCTGCCTCCTGCCTCCTGCCCCCTGCCTCCTTGCACTAGCAACTTGGGTTAAATAGTTTTCGTGAAATGTGTGATTTAATGACCATTCAGAATTTATAGACATTCTATTTAAACCTATTTAAAATTGAGGTATTTGTATGATTCACCTTTTCTCAAAAGCGCAATCTAGAACAATTTTTTAATCAGGCTGTGACAGCAGATTAAATTTAATAGAATAGTCTAGTTTTGTTGTGCTTGTTCGTAGGTTTATAACATCAATTATCTAAACATAAAAGAGTTCGGATTGTCAAAATTACGACTTTTAATTTAATACATTTTTAATATTGTGCTGATGTTTTTGTGATATATGGCTAATTTTAGCAGTAGCGATCGCATTGACCCCTATTCCCACATATTTACTCAAATCATATCAAGCTTCTGACATTATTTATTATCTTGATTTAAGAAATAATTTAATTTTTGATAAGCTGTAGACGCTAGTATCTGGAGTCTAGATAAAGCTATGCACTGGTTGTTTACAGGACGTTTAAGAGTAGATAAAATAACGGTTAAGATAAAAAATTTACCCGCATCTTTACAAGGTAAAAAAGTGGTGCAGTTGTCTGATTTTCATTATGATGGCATCCGATTATCTGAAAAAATGTTAAGTGATGCGATCGCAGCCACAAATGCTATTGAACCAGATTTAATCCTGTTAACGGGTGACTATGTAACCGATGACCCTGAACCCATTCACCAACTCGTAAGACATCTTAAACATCTACAGTGTTACCAGGGAATTTATGCAGTTTTGGGAAATCATGATATTTATTACAAAGAATCACAATCAGAAATCACTAACGCACTCACCAGCATAGGTGTTCATGTCCTCTGGAATCAAATTGCATATCCTTTTGGGGAAAAATTACCCCTAGTAGGACTGGCAGATTATTGGTCTAAAGAATTTGACCCCACACCAATCATGAACCAGCTAGACCCCTCCACCCCCCGGATAGTTTTATCTCATAATCCTGATACAGCCAAAATTTTGCAAAAATGGCGCGTAGATTTACAATTATCAGGCCATACTCACGGCGGACATATCGTAATTCCCGGCTTTGGCCCCGTGGTTGTTTATTATAAGCAGCTTTTGAAAATCATGCCCAAACAAATCCGCCGTTGGTTACAACTTCTCTTAGGAGATTGTTCTGAAGTAGTGCGTTATTGGGAATGGTCACAGGGATTTCATCAATTTGATGAAAATCAATTATATGTCAATCGTGGTTTAGGTACTTATCGGCCAGGACGGCTATTTTGTCCCCCGGAAGTTACTGTTATTACTCTGGTGTAATTATTTAGTTAAAATACAGCTAACCACTACAAACTGCGATCGCTTAACATCAGCAGGCTGTAGTGGTTTCTCTAGGAAATAGTAATTCAAGAAATGGGAGAATCTTCAGAAACTATATCAACTAAGGTGGACTAAACTCGCAATCAACTACTTACAATTTGGCATCCTTAATTCCAACTAGGCAGGCATTTCTGGCTGTGCGTTCAAAAACCTCCAACGATAACTAGAAAACTAGATAAATCAAGGCGAAAACACGTTCACAGGAAGCCAAAACCTAACAGTGATTGCGTGGAGACTTAGAGCAGGAGGTACAGGCTCTAAACTCATTTGTATAGGTTGAACTTTTAACCTTTTTGTACCATGCTCTTAATCTAGCATAGGTTTTTTCGTATGTTTGGCTTTTTTATGTATCTTGACTATCAGTAATATCTTGCAATAATCTCGCAATCTTTCTTAATATTATTCCCATTTCTACATCAATAGTTCGGACAGTTTTTGAGGTAGGGCTTGAAACCATTGATTTTCGGTTATCGGCTCTTCTCATGAAAAAGTCTGAAAGCCGCATTCTACCGTTAGCAGTCTAGCTGGTTTTACAAAATGTCCGAAGTATTGCTACATCTATTTATCAGGTTATTTATTATCAAATCTCCTAATTTTCACAGTTATAGCTCGACTACCACTAACAAGGGTTCAAACACCAGTCAAATCAACTTTCTTACCTCCTGCCTCCTGCCCTAACAATAAGGAAAAAGAGTAATCGTATGATCTCCATTCCCAGCAGCTAACCTCCGTCCATCAGGACTAAAAGCCACAGAATACACTTCATCACGAGAAGATACAAAAGTAGAAATTTCCCTAGCCGTATCAATCTGCCATAATTTAATCGTCTTATCCTTACTCCCACTCGCTAAAATTTTGCCATCAGGACTAAAAGCCACAGAATAAACATCATCATTATGTCCAATTAAAGTACAAATTTCTTGCCGGTTATTTACTTGCCATAATTTAATCGTCTTATCTGTACAACCACTAGCTAAAATTTTTCCATCTGGACTAAAAGCTAAAGATGTAATTCCGCCAAACCATTCAGAATTTCCAGTTATGGTATGTACTTTTTTCTCAGCTAAATAACACAACTTAATAGTTTTATCATTACCTCCACCACCACTAGCCAAAATCTTTCCATCTGGACTAAAAGCCAACGATAAAACCGCATCTTTATGAAGTTCTAAAGAAGATATATTTTTACCTGTATCTACTAACCACAACTTAATAGTTTTATCTTGACTACCACTGGCTAAAATCCTTCCATCAGGACTAATCACTACACAATGAACCTTATCTTCATGTCCCGTTAATGTGTAAATTTCTTGTTCTGTTTCTACATTCCAAACCTTAATACTTTTATCATCACTCCCACTAGCTAAAACATGACCATCAGGACTAAAAGCCAGAGAATTAATCCCAGCCCACCAAGCAGAACCTTTATGTCCTTTCAATGTCCGAATTTGTCGAGTTTCTAAATTCCAAATCGTGATAGTTTTGTCATCACTACCACTAGCTAAAACCTGACCACTCGGACTAAAAACTACAGAACGTACCTTATCCTTATGTCCTCTAAGATTAGTTACTGTTATCAGTTCAGATTCTTTTTCTTTAGCATCTAACTTGTTAGTAATAATTGTTTTTGTGCCTGTGGATATCTCTGGCTGTTCTTCAAAATCTTTTTCGTTAACATCTAGTTTGTTAATAATACTTGTTTTTGTTCCTGTGGATATCTCTGGTTTTTCTGATGTTGTTTGTATCTGATTTGCTAATGATAAAGCTTCAATACTCTGATCACCAGCCTGATCAATTTCGTTAACTTCTTTATTTTGTTTTTGTTCTAACGGCTCATTTTCTTCTTGAAGAGTAGTTGGAGATTCTTGGAGAGAATAATCTATATCTTGAAGAATAGTCTTCGATTCTTGAATAAAAGTATCAACTTCATGAAACTGCTTTTTAAATGAATCAATTAGCTGATTAATTTGAGAAAAATTTGTCTTATAATTTTCTTGAATTTGTTTTATTTCTATGATTTTTTCTTGAATATTTAAATTAGTTTCTCGAATAAAATTATCTAGTTGCTGAATGTGTGTATTCGATTTTTCGAGAGAAGTTTCTAATTCCTGCAAACGCTGATTAACATCATCTAGTATTTCTGGAATCTGAATTGAAGGTATTAGAGTTAACTGTGCAATTCTTTGGCTAATATCCTCAGTTTTGATTTTTGACTCTTGAGTATAACTATCTAATTTCTGAAAACACTGATTAACATTATCAATTTGCTGCTGAAACTGAGAAAATTTAGTCTTTTGCTTTTGTTGAAATTGCTGTAATTCCTCAACTTCTATTTGAATATTTGTAATTAAATCTTGGTGTTCTTTTCTTAACTCTTCTATATGAAATCCTACTTGTTCTTGAATAATAGCATTTAAATATTGCTTCCAACTCTCAATCTTTTGTATACGTTCATTAAAACTGTTCATTATTTGATTGAGTTTATAAAATTCAGAATACTGGTCTTGTTGACTGAACCTGCGGATGACTAAATTCCAACCAATACTTAAAGTTAGAGGAATAGCCACATAAAACATCTGCTGAGTTAAGACTGTACCAACAGTTCCAAAAACAGATAAGAGGAAAAAGATATATTCTGTCAACTCTACTAGCTTTTTATTCATAAAATCTGGCTGTGGGTTCAAATTATTGTTAGACTAAAATACTGATAAGTAATTAGGCAGAATTAATTACACAACTTATTCCCCCTGTTCCCTGTTCCCTGTTCCCTATTCCCAGGTAGGAAATTAATTTTGCACAACTGCTTATCTTTGACTTTGAATATTGAAAGCTATATAAAACAATTTGTAATACGACATATCAGAAATAATTAATTTATCTCCCGTCTTCTAGTAGCCACTTTGTTAAACATCATCCATCTTGATATTATGATTATTGTTCCTAAAAATTACTTAGGTGTCAATCAAACACCCCATAGCGGTTATCATTGGGATGGTAGCAGTCGCCGCTTCTTTGAAGGCTGGTATTATCGCGTAACTTTACCAGAAATTGGACAAACCTTTGCTTTTATGTATTCCATTGAAGATCCCATTGGTGATAAATTCTATACTGGAGGTGCAGCCCAAATACTTGGACCCAATGACGAATATTTATGGCGGACTTTTCCAAACTTCAAAAAGTTTTGGGCTAGTCGGGATGTTTTGGCTTTAGGACATTGGGGTAAAACGAATTTAGAAGCTCTTGGTTATCTCTCTCCATCAGAATTTAACCAGCTTATACAAGAAGGTTATCAAGCCACAGCTACTTTAAATCAAGGAGTAATTCGTGATCCCGCTACTGGAAATTACTGTCGTTGGCAGTATGAAATTAAACCCATTTACAGTTGGGGGAATCAGAATAACATACAACAATCAACAGCTGGTTGGTTGTCATTTTTGCAGATTTTTGAACCTGGATGGCAAATTTTAATGGCTCATGGGTTAGCTAGTGGTTGGATTGATTGGAATGGTAAAATTTATGAATTCAACCATGCTCCGGCCTATGCTGAAAAAAATTGGGGCGGTGCTTTTCCTGAAAAATGGTTTTGGTTGAACTGCAATTCTTTTAATAATCACTCTAATTTAGCTTTAACGGCTGGAGGTGGGAGAAGAGGCGTGTTATGGTGGATGGAAGAAGTGGCAATGATTGGCATTCACTACCAAGGGAAATTTTATGAATTTGTCCCCTGGAATGCTCAAGTAAATTGGCACATTCAGCCTTGGGGTAGGTGGCAAATGCAAGCTAGTAATTCAAGCTACGAAGTAGAATTACTGGGAACTACCAATTTACCAGGTACACCATTACGCGCACCTACATTAGACGGTTTAACTTTTTGCTGTCGGGATACTACCCAAGGTCAGGTAAATTTAGAGTTACGAGAAATCAACAACGGCCAGGTTAAAACTATCCTCAAGGCTGAGAGTGATGTTTGTGGGTTAGAAGTAGGGGGTGATTCTTGGGAACAAGACTGGCAATCTATTTAAAGTTTTTGCTATTATAGTATCGGTTTCTTGTTTGGGGCTGTAGCTCAGTAGGATAGAGCGAGCGCCTCCTAAGCGCTAGGTCGCGCGTTCGATTCGCGCCAGTCCCGTTGATCATTGTCCGTTGACATACTCCCCACCCTAAAAGTGCGGAGATTCTGGGTTCAAACAACAGTTGCAGTTTCATACCGTCTTACACTATCTAGCCCAACAGACAATGCCCTGCCTGTTCCCACTATTCTACCAAAAAGCCGTCCTCAAAGGACGGGGCTTTAAACCCCATTTTTTGGTAAAATTTCTTAACTGTTGGGTGAAAACCCTTTGCCCAATTTTCCAATCCAAGCTAGGATATGGCCTGATTAGAAAGGGTGCATTTTAGCGAAATAAGTATACTAAGTAAGACTTTCCTAAAATTACCGACAGTAGATTTTGCTCAAATCTGCTAATCTACTAATTACTATTACTGCTAGAACAACTTTTAGTTTGAGTAAATACGCTAAAAAAAGCCTTGAATAAGCTACTGTTTAAAGGTAAATCTTTACGGATTATGCTTGTTGCCCTACTACTTATAACATGGTGGGTATACAAAGAAATGCAAAGCCGATTCGTGGAACCTCAAGCTGTTTTAGTTTTAGGTGGTTCAACTAAAAATTTAGAGAGGGAAAAGTTTACGGCTGATTTTGTTCGTCGCTATCCAAATATGCCAATTTGGATTACTGGGGGTAGTCCACCTATGTACACTCAACAGGTGTTTGCTAGAGCGGGAGTTGATCCCAATCGCCTGCACTTAAACTATGAAGCCGTAGATACAGTTACTAATTTTACTACATTAGTTGATGATTTGCAAGCTCGCGGGATCAAACGAGTTTACTTGATTACGTCTGATTTTCATATGCGTCGTGCTTGCGTAGTGGGTGAGATTATTTTGGGTAGTCATGGGATTGGTTTTCAACCAGTACCAGTACCTTCAGAAAATCCCCAGGAGCCAATTCAAAAATCTGTCCGTGATGGAGCTAGGGCGATTTTGTGGCTGGCTACGGGTTATACTGGTGCTAAAAAGGTACAACAAAAATCATAGGCGTGTAAAAGGGGAAAGGCAGGGGGAGGGGGGCAGGTGGTAACAGAGCGAAATCGTCGTGCGTTCCGTGAGCAAAATCGTCCGGGAGCAAGGGGGAAATAAGAATTAATACCATTTCCACAAACTTTAGTTTTTCTTCTTTCTCCCCTCTGCCCCTCTGCTTCTTTCTCGCACTCAGCACCCTATACTCTTAACAAAATTCAAAATCTAAAATCTAAAATCTAAAATCTAAAAATCCTATCATCTGAAGAATTTCTTCAGTCTTTTGGGGGTTACTTTCCAAAAAACTCCCCCTAATATCCCCACAATTTGATACCCTAGCTTAAACAGTTTTGAGAAAAGTTAGAGCGTGGAAATTCAACTTGGGCGGGGAAAGATGGCTCGCCGAGCCTACGGAATTGATGAAATTGCTTTAGTCCCCGGTAACAGAACACTCGATCCTAGTTTGGCAGATACTAGATGGCGTATTGGCAATGTGGAAAGGGAAATCCCCATTATTGCCAGTGCGATGGATGGTGTTGTAGATGTACGTATGGCTGTAAAGTTGTCTCAAATAGGTGCTTTAGGCGTACTCAATTTAGAGGGGATTCAAACTCGTTATGCTGATCCCGAACCAATCTTAGACCGGATTGCTTCTGTGGGTAAAGATGAGTTTGTGACCTTAATGCAAGAACTGTATGCTGAACCTATCAAACCGGAATTAATTGAAAAGCGGATTGGGGAAATTAAACAGCAAGGTGGTATTGCGGCGGTAAGTGCCACTCCCGCAGGTGCGAGTAAGTTTGGTGAGGTGGTAGCAAAGGCTGGCGCTGATTTATTCTTTATTCAAGCGACAGTGGTTTCTACATCCCATCTTGCACCAGAGAATATAACTCCTCTAGATTTAGGGGAATTCTGTCGTTCTATGCCCATGCCAGTGGTGTTGGGGAACTGTGTAACTTACGAAGTGACACTAGAGTTAATGAAAGCGGGTGCAGCCGCAATTTTAGTGGGGATTGGCCCTGGTGCGGCTTGTACCTCACGGGGGGTTTTAGGTGTGGGTATTCCTCAAGCAACAGCGATCGCTGATTGTGCCGCAGCCAGAGAAGATTATTATCAGGAAACTGGTAAATATGTGCCAATCATCGCTGATGGAGGCTTAATTACCGGTGGCGACATTTGTAAATGTATCGCCTGTGGTGCTGATGGTGTGATGATTGGTTCTCCCTTTGCTAGAGCCGCCGAAGCACCCGGACGGGGTTATCATTGGGGTATGGCTACACCCAGCCCAGTTTTACCCCGTGGTACTCGAATTAAGGTAGGTACTACCGGCACTCTAGAACAAATACTTTTAGGCCCTGCGGCTTTAGATGATGGTACTCATAATTTGTTAGGGGCTTTAAAAACTAGTATGGGTACTCTAGGAGCTAAAAACATTCAAGAAATGCAGCAAGTAGAGGTTGTTATTGCTCCTTCCCTCCTCACAGAAGGAAAAGTTTACCAAAAAGCTCAACAGCTAGGAATGGGTAAATAGTCCACTTTAGGCAACAGGCAACAGGCAACAGGCAACAGGGGAGAAAGGGAAAAAGGGGAGAAAAGGAAAATGTAAAATAATTACAGTGCTTCTCCTCCCTCTCCTCCTCCCCCCCCTGCCTCTTTTCTCATGCCCCCTGATAAATTTTTTCAGAGGACATGAATAATCGCTGGAAAAATTACTTCTGTCGCTTACAATAGAAATAGCGGAGACGCATGTTTCCGTTCACTCCTCACACCACACTCCGCCCGGACTACCGTTCGGGCGGTTCCTTATGGTTAATTCTTAATTCTAGGAGTTCTGTGGAAATGTAAACGCTTCTAACTCCTAAGCACCTGTTTTTGCTATGGTAGAATTTTCACGAAACTTAGAAATACAATAGGCAAAGGTTTTAGGAATGTCAGCAGCCATAGAAGTTACAGATTCTACTTTTAAGCAAGAAGTCCTCGACAGCAGTGTTCCTGTGTTAGTTGACTTTTGGGCTCCTTGGTGCGGCCCCTGCCGTATGGTAGCCCCCGTTGTTGAAGAAATCGCGGCACAGTATGAAGAACAAATTAAGGTCGTAAAAGTCAATACTGATGACAACCCCCAGGTTGCTAGTCAGTACGGTATCCGTAGTATTCCCACCTTAATGATTTTTAAAGAGGGACAAAAAGTGGATATGGTTGTTGGAGCCGTGCCTAAAACCACATTAGTTAACACCTTGGAAAAGTATCTTTAATGTTCAATTGGTAACTTTATCCTTTTAACTTTCTTGGGGTGGATATTTACTAACCAGTGTGAGAGGATCAAACTTACCTGCTCAACAAGTTTTCCCATTTTTATGGGAGTTTTCATGGTTGTTCAGGATGTATCTCAGAACAGAGATACGTCCATATTTTCGCTGTGTATTATCCCTATAAATACTAGAAATCTAAAATATTGGGAATAATTTGGAAGGTCTATTTTTGGTGTCTCTTGGCTCTTAACCTGAGAGTAAAAAAGGTCAAAGCTGACTGCTAACTATTCCCTATTATTTACAACTGCAACCAGTGGAAACATAAAAAATAATGCAAATTTTTCTAGACATCTTCACTGTTGGGTAATTTTAAACTAAACCACGCCCTAAGCATCCTAGCTGAAGGCAGTTGATTCAATGCACACAATTTTTAGATAAAACATAACGCCATTATTACGGCAGTTCTCATGACCTCTGAAGCGTCGTTTGATATCTTAGAATCTCTCCAAGCGGATCTCACTGATTTAATAGATCGTTTACCGACGTTAAAACATCGGCAATATATCCAGCAAGCACTGGCTACTATACTACGTCTTGCTGATAGTGAAATTGAGCGTTTGGACTGGAAAATATTATCTGCTGCTTTAGCAGATATGGAACGTGGTTTCCAGCTTTTTTATAGCTACCGCCATATTCGCAAGGTAACTATTTTTGGTTCTGCTCGTTTAGCACCAGAAACTCCAGAGTATACAATGGCGCAGCAATTTGCCCGCGCTGTGTCTCAACTAGGATTTATGGTGATGACTGGCGGGGGTGGTGGTATTATGCAGGCTGGTCACGAGGGGGCTGGACGAGAAAATTCTTTTGGGTTGAATATTCAGTTACCTTTTGAACAACAGGCAAATCCAATTATTGATGGAGATCCTAAGCTGATTCATTTTAAGTATTTCTTTACCCGTAAGCTGTTTCTCCTGAAAGAAAGTGATGCGGTGGCTTTATTTCCCGGTGGTTTTGGTACTCAGGATGAGGCTTTTGAATGCATGACGTTAAGCCAAACCGGTAAATTTGGCCCTGTGCCTGTAGTTTTAATTGATTATCCAGGGGGTGATTATTGGCACTCCTGGAGTGAATATGTTAACCAACAGTTAGTACAAAAAGGTCTGGTAAGTCCAGAAGATCCTAGTCTGTATGCGGTAACGGATGATTTGGATGTGGCTTGTAATGTGATTACTGGTTTTTATCAGGTTTATCATTCTAGCCGCTATGTGGATGATCAGTTGGTTATTCGCTTGCATCATGAATTATCTGATGCTCTGGTGGATCAACTCAATGCTGAGTTTAGCGATATTTTGGTGAAGGGAAAAATTGAAAAAAGCCAAGTATTACCAAAAGAAGGATTAGATGAAACATCTGAGTTACCCAGGTTAGTTTTATATTTTAATCAACGGGATTTGGGGCGCTTGTATCAGATGATTGCCACAATCAATGAACAGGGAGTTCCTTCACCGGAAGATTTAGCCCATCCAGAAAGAAAGTAATTGTTAGGAGTACTAAGGGGTGGGGGGGAAGTAGTATTTGAATTGACGTGCTAAACCTGCTTGGGTTTTGGTGTTGTTAATTGTAGCTTACCGGAGTATCACTTCCCGAAACAAGCATACAACCTCAAAACCCAGTGGGATGAGTCCTCAAAAATCTATTGTCCCCTTGTTATGAGTTAAGAATCTGTTATATTTGGCAGTGAATCTGGTCATAGTCAACAAAATCAATGTTGAATCCAGCTTGAAGTTACAGAAAAGAATATTTACTATAAATCATTACTGATTGGCTTCACCAAGCTTGCATATTAGCAAAGTAAACTAGATTCGCACATTGGCAGGAAAATAGAGGAATTAAATATGCTGGAATTATTGGGTTCAGGTTTGGTTTCACTCTGGCTGGATATGGCTGGGGTGCAAGTCAAGCCTTTAAATGCCTTTGATGCTTTGGCTTGGCAAGGTAGCCCTGGCTTGGTGTTGGGACCTGATCCAAGTCCAGCAGGTGCTATGACTGTGCAGCAGTATTTGAAGAATTTGATGGCTGCTAAGTTGGTTGAGCCAAAGGTGCTACCAAGTCAAGGGGTTTGGTTACAATCAGGCCCGATGCTGCTGGCTAATCATCAAGGAACTACTCCTTTGTCTGCTGCTTCTTTAACTAAGGTGGCTACTTCATTGGCAGCTTTTAAAACTTGGGGACCTGAACACCAGTTTGAAACTTTGGTGAGCACTAATGGTTCTGTGGTGAATGGGGTGGTGCAGGGAGATTTGGTGATTAATGCTAGTTATGATCCGTTGTTTGTGTGGGAAGAGGCGATCGCACTGGGTAACACTCTCAATAAAATGGGGATTAAGGAAGTTAAAGGGAATTTAATCATTACTGGCAATTTTGCCATGAATTTCCAGCGCAATCCTTTATTAGCAGGTCAATTACTCAAGCAAACTCTACATTCTAAAACTTGGCCACGGGCTGCAACTTATCATTACTCGATTATGCCCAAGGGTACACCAAAACCCCAAGTGGCGATCGCTGGGACTGTGAAGTTAGCATCTCAACCTAACCCCCAACAATTGTTACTGATTCGTCATCGCTCTTTACCTTTGAAACAGCTGATCAAGGAGATGAATGTTTTCAGTAATAATGATATTGCGGAAATGTTGGCTGATTCAGTGGGAGGCGCTAATGCTGTCCGCACTATGGCCTCAAATTTAGCTCAAGTACCAATCTCAGAAATTCAGTTAATCAATGGTTCTGGTTTAGGACAAGAAAATCGCATTTCACCCAGGGCTGTGGCTGCGATGTTTATGGCACTACACCGGGAAGCGTTAACTCATAATCTCAGTTTGGCTGATTTATTTCCTACCTCTGGCTTTGATCACCGGGGAACAATGCACTCTCGGAAAATGCCTGTAGCTACAGTGATGAAAACTGGCACTTTACGCGATGTGAGCGCTTTGGCGGGAGTTGTACCCACACGCGATCGCGGTTTGGTCTGGTTTACGATTATTAATCGTGGTAATAATATTTCGGCTTTCCGTTCTGAACAGGATAAATTTTTACAACAATTAGTTAAACAATTACAAGTATCTACAGAAGTTCCAGGAGTTCTTAAATCTCATTCTAAGACTGAGATCATACCACAATTTGGCACTCCTAATCGGAATGAAATTGTTTATGGTGGTTAGGCAGAAGGCAGGAGGCAGGAGGCAGGAGGCAGGAGGCAGGAGGCAGGAGGCAGGAGGCAGGAAGTAAGAAGATTGATTAATCAATGTTTTAC
>DATGXB010000239.1:0-29585 GCA_035299225.1 Nostocaceae cyanobacterium
GCGGAATCAAGATATCTTTGACTATTTTTGGGAATGTTGGTAGAATCATGTTTATTTTTAAAATTTCGATATTTAGCCCAAAGTATACTATATTTTGGGCTATTTTTCTAGTATGTTTCTTAACATTCAACACTTCTGCATGAACCCCAATTGATGATTTAGATTAATATACTCAAATGACCAGCATTACTCTATTTTGCTAAGGTTAAGTGAATTAAGATAGCAAATATAGCAACTGCTTTGGCAGTTGTTATAAGTATATGGGTTTAATCATTCTTTCCTAATCACTTTAGCCATAACTTAAAGAACATTGAGATATGTCCGATTTAACACTACTCCTGAGTGATTTATTCATTAAATGTACAACTTGAATTCTGAAGGGACGTTTATAACTTAATCCAATATAAATACCATTCTCAGCAGAAGGAACATAGAGAAGTGAACCCGCCTCAGATTTAAAAGAACGACTAAAACGATTTGCTAAATTAGTATTGTCTGCATCTGGTGCATCACTCAACCAATCTCCTAACTTTTCTTGATAATACAAGTATTTTTCTTGGCCATTACGTTCTCTCCGCACAATTCTAATAAATAATTCATTAGTTTTTTGCAATGTACCATCATCATTCAACGTAATTTGTCCAGAGATATCATAGATTAATCTTACCCCATTTTTTAAAGATGAAGTCGTTTGACAAGATATGGAAACATTTTCGTCAGCGTGGGCTGGAGTTGCTAGTAAACAACTGAGTAAAGCCAAAGGCAGGAATAATTTTTTCATCATCATTATGTACCTCAATGTAATTATCTGGTTTCATCTTGTTCTCATATCAGATAGTTATTCTCTAATATGGTATTGGTCTAATAAAACTTTGATTAGCTCGGACATAACAAGAAGTTTCATATTGATAGCCATTAGGTGAAACTGCTAACCAAGGCTTACCTCGTCTATCTCGTCTAATTAATGGTTCTCCACTTTGAGTGGGGGCTAAAAGTTTATCATTATTATCAAACTTTTGGACAATACGATAGTTTGAACCAGGTCCACTACGACAGTTTAAACCTGTAGTATCAATCACTATCCAATATCGTGAGTTATAATCATAGTAATCACCTTGGCGATTTGCTCTTGGCATTCCACTTTGAGCTAATACCACACTAGAAACTGTAGAAATTGAAGCAGTAATTAACGCCAAAGTTAAATATCTAAACATATAATCATCTCCGCAAAATTTGTCTTCATGATTTAAAATTAGTATGTGTAGGGTGGGCAGAGTAAAATTCTGAATACAAGAGGAAAATTCTAGTAAATGCCCACCGACCTATTTTTCAATAATCAAATCGGAGTCCTATAGTAAATACTTTGCATTTATTGTGTTACTTCAAATGTATGCAGATAATAACATTGTTGGTTAATAATAGTCTGACGACCACGTTTGACAATATACCTTCCTGAGTAGGGATCATTGAGAACAATTTTTTTATTAGGAGCACCGGAAAGAATTAACTGATGAACATCACCTTCCGAATCTTTCCATTGCATAACTACTCTATTTTTGCTTTGAAAATAAGCGCGTCCATTACCCAAAACTATATCTGGTTGTTTATCAGGTGTAGATTCGTGTAGGTTCTCAACCCCGCTATAAACAATATATTGTAGTTTTCCGCTTCGAGAACCATCTGTTTCTATCCGAAAATGTCTTGTAGTGCAAGCATAACGAACATCAAAAGTTATATTTGCTTTAGCTGGACTCTGAAGCCCAAAACTATAGATTGAAGAAACAGCTAAAAATAACAAGCCGGTACAAAGTTTTTGCAAGTTTTTCATGGTGATTTTATTGACACTGTTGATAAAAAATTTGCTGCTTAGATTTGTAAATAGATAAATAAACTTCTCCTCCCCGTCCCTCAAATTTTTTAGCGACTACATAAGAATATTTGCCATTTTGAAAAGTAAAAAACTCGGCAATACGTCCATCTCTCCTGCTACCATTTCTTAATATCAGACTAGGACTACTAGTAGAACCATCATAGGCAGTATAAGTATAATTATTTCTGACTGAGTTATGTTGAACTTCAATATAATAGCGGCCTGCTTTACAACTAACTATTGTTTCCGATGCTTTGGCTTTAAGAGGGAAAAAGCTTAAACATAAACTAGCTGCTAAAAGTAGGGATGTTTGGAAAAATATCAGTTTTTTCATATTGGGAATTTCTTACTAAGTATTGCACTCTCATTAATAGTTGAAATTTTGTTGGGTCAATCTACAACTGACCCAATCTACTAAAACTATATTTTTACAAACCATTAGTGTCGTTAAGTAGCCATCGTTGATCTGTACGTGAACCATTGTTGGCATTACGTCCAGAACGTTCACAATCCCAAAGTTGTAATTGTGCACGATTATCCTGACCAGGTGCACCAGCTACATCAACACATTTTCCTGATAATGTATTAACAATAAATCCCCCGTGTAATTTCCATTGTTGGTCTGTACGTGAACCATTATCAGCATTACGTCCCGAACGTTCACAGTCCCAAAGTTGTAATTTTGCACCATTACTAATGCCAGGTGCACCGGATACATCAATACATTTTCCTGACAGAGAATTTATAATAAATCCGTCATTTGTTAAGATCCAAGTTTGGTCTGTACGTGAACCATTGCTAGTAT
Source organism: Nostocaceae cyanobacterium (assembly GCA_035299225.1). Taxonomy (GTDB): domain Bacteria; phylum Cyanobacteriota; class Cyanobacteriia; order Cyanobacteriales; family Nostocaceae; genus DATGXB01. The sequence continues at coordinate 2,676 of DATGXB010000239.1, forward strand.
TAACTCCAGAACGTTCACAATCCCAAAGTTGTAATTTTGCACCATTACCGTTGCCAGGTGCGCCAGCTACATCAATACATTTTCCTGATAGTGAATTGACTATAAAGGAATCTTCAGATCCGACTAAGCTTGCCTGACTAGTTCCTTGAAAAACAAGAGCAAGAACACTAAAACCAAATAACACAAAAAATTGATGTTGACGTTTCATAGCTTACATCCTTTAAAAGCAACTGATATTCTGTAGAAATTACATTCTATCTGCAATAGCTTTACAAAAAAACATTAACTGAAATTTTGCTGGGTCAAGTCTAGTGCGACTCAACCTAGCAAAAATAAAACCGTGATTGGTAAAATCATGAGACTTATTTTTATCGGGGATACAATCCAATTCTTGCACCATTATTATAAGGACCAAAATAGTATTCTCTATTCTCAGGAATAGAGAATTTTGCTGATTGATATCCTGGCGCAAGATCATCATCAAAAGATACTACAGGATTACCATAATTCGTCCCTCCACAATCTCCCCCGGATGTTATTTGCGCTGTAAACCGCCAGCGTTCACCAGCAGGAATTGTGTAAGCATCATTATTAACTTGAAGTTTCACAGCAAAATTCATTGTATTTTTAATATGAAACACTCTTTCTACTGGTTTTTCAAAAAAACAAGCTGTTGAGCCTCCATCTGAGTTATCTTCATCAGCAACGGGTACCCAAATACAGCGCTTACCTATGCCGGGTACTTTTGTGCAAACTTCTTTAGCGAAAGATTCACTCTGTGAGCCAAGAATAGCAACTAATGTTGAGCCAGCAATTATGGAAGCTAAAAGCAAGGGGGAAAAACGTGTAGTCATAATTATTAATGCCCTTGAGAGTCAAAATTTAAGAATGTTGATTTGGTACTATCATCATCCAAAAAATTACTGAGAATGTATTGCTGAAAACTGTAATCTTGATTTCCGAAAAGTGAAATGTTTCCTTTACAAAACTATATACTTATATGTATTCAGTTTGCAGTACAAAAGCTACTTGATGATCAAGCGATCGCTATTTTGGCAAAAATTCAGCAAAGTGAGCGATCGCAAAATCAAATACCTTCTAGCAGTGGCCAGAGTGACCCATCCGGGTTTTACTACTTTTTACAAAGCACGTAATCAAAAGTTAAACCACAAGTAGAGCAATACCACCATTTTCTATTAGCTACATCCCACTGCCAGGCACCAGTTTCAGACCCAAGGCTTCTAATTTCAAAATCTAGTGCATATCTATAGCCAACATATTTACAGTATGCATTTGCTCCTCTTTGTTGTGCATCAGCATCACCACCATTTTCTCCTTTTCTAGCAACTTCTACTGGACCTCCTCTGACAAGAGGCTGTGAAAACGTCCGTTCTTCAGCTAAACCGATTTTAGCTGTTCCGATGATGAAAGTAGTTGTTAAACCCACAACAGATAATAAGAAACCGGCTTTTTTTCTAATCATTATAACCCCTCTAAATAGCTTAATTTTTGAGCCATGCTACAGCAGATTTCATCTAAAAGATGTACATAAATGCGGACAAGATGCCCACCACGTAAAAGTTTAATTACTCATGCGTGTAATTCATTCATTTATGCAAAATGCTATAGGATGTTTGCTACATTTACTTGCAAAATGCTGTATGTAGGGTGTATTAAAACTACTATCAATAGCGGTAATCAATCATTACCGAAAAGTGAAATGTTTCCTTTACAAAACTACATACTCACCGCCACTCACCCTGAAGCACAAAAGCTGCCCAATAATAAGGAGAACTCCATTCTGGTATCTGGGACATCTCCACTTGTGCTTGTCTCAAAGCTGCCGCAGGTGTTAACTTTTCCTGCAACAAACCACGATAAAATCGCTTCATTAATTCTGCTGTTGCTTGGTCGTCAACTTTCCACAAACTCACTAGCACTCGTGTTGCACCTGCATACATAAACCCCCGTGTTAGTCCTATAATTCCTTCTCCTTTCACGTCCTGACCTTGGCCTGTTTGACACGCACTTAAAACAACTAATTCTGCTGGTAAATGCAAATTAAAAATATCACGCAGTCGCAAAAAACCATTTTGGGGTATTCCTTGTTCATCTACTAAGGACATGACAACCCCTGATAATTCTGGACGTACAGTATTTAGGATGCCATGAGTTGCAAAATGAATAATACGATATTGGGCTAAATTTGGATTAGTTGCACTGGTTTTATTGGCTTGGAAATCAAAAAAGTGAATCCTTTCTGTATCAGGAACTAAAGCTATAATTGCCTCTGCTTCCTTGCGTGTTCCCAAAAGCCGTGTTAAGTTTATCCGTGCATCTCGAAGAGAATCTGTTAATTCTACTTCTGTAATTGGCACATTTTCTAAATTGGGTATAATGCTATTATTAGTATTACCTGTATTATTTTTTAGTCGTCTATCATTTTTCCCAAATACTGGGTCTGCTAGTACAGCGATAGTTTTCGGTGCAATTTGTCTTCCTTTGATTTGATTTCTTAATACAGCTAATGTTGATGCTGAAGGTAAATTAATAATCTCATGGTGTGTAATTAATGGTAAAAAACCTTTTTGATGTTTTGTTTCGGGAATTACCAAGGCACTAAAAGGTATTGTTTGTAAGCTGCCATCAGCAATAATCACTAATCTTTTGTTTTCTAATTGTTTAGCGACAGGTTTAAGTAAAATTTGGCTGAGAGTCTCTACCGCTAAAATATCTTTTTCTGGGCGGATTCTAATGGGTACTAATTCTTGTTGGTGAAAGCGTTGTACAAGTTTGTCAATATCTATTTGTTTTGGTAATTCATAACTATGAATACTGGTTTTTGTCACTGCCCAAAGATAACTATTTTCTTCTCCTAATGAATATTCTAAAAGTAGTGTATTGTCATCTAGTAAAGTTGATTGAATTTCGGATAAAGTGAGGGGTTGAGGTTGAGTAATAGCAGCATAGCTAGGATTGTTTTGTTTAATCTCTGCTGTGATTTCTTCATATTGTTGATAAAGTTGGAAAAGTTCCATTTCTGAAGCCATGACTTGTTCTGATGTAGCCTGGCTATTTAGTAGTTCTACTTGACGTTTTTCTAGTGCATCAATTTGTTTACTAATTATATTTTCTTGTTGTAATAATTCTTTGTTAACACTATTGCGAATATCTACTTTAGCTTCTGCGAGTAATTCTAAAAGACTGCGGGCGCGGGAACGTTCGCTGGAGTGAAATGCTTTTGCGTCATATCCGGCGGATGGATAATTTTGATGCAATCTCATTAATAAGTCTATATAAAACTTGTATTTATTCTGGGTTGTAGAAAAAACCGCAGTGCGAAGATTTGAGCTATAAATACTATTTCGTAAGTCCTCAGTGAGTTTAATAGAAACTTCCATTTTTATTAGGGCTGCGGTCAGATTGTTTTGCTGACTTTCGATTTGAGCAATGTTATAAAGGTTATTAGCTTGGGCGAGGCGATCGCCTGTGGTTTGGGTAATGGATAATGATTGATTTAAAGCGCGTAATGCCTGCTGGTGTTGATTGATGGAGTTGTATAATAAACCCATCTCTCCTAATACAATAGCTTCATCAACTTTGTCACCTAATTCTTGATAGATTGATACTGATTGATGATAAAAATTTAAGGCTTTTTGTGGCTCATTAAATGATGAATAAATTTCACCAAAATGGCGATAAACTCTAGCTAATTCTGAGCGATTACCTAATTCTTGATAGATATTCTGCGCTGTAATTAATGCGTTGATTGCTAGTTCTTTTTTGCCTAAATTCTTATATACTTGACTAATATAAATATAAGCTCTTGCTTCTCCAGATTTGTAACCTGCTTGCTTGGCAACTTCTATGGCTTGTTGGTAATAATTAAGGGCTTGTTCATTATTGCCTAAACCGTAATAACCCCAAGCTATTTGGACTAAAATATTAGATTCTCCAGTGGAGTTGCCTGCTTTTTGATAAACTTGCAAAGCTTGTTGATAGAACTCCATGCCTTTTTCTTTAGCACCTAAAAAGAAATAGTGAATCCAGCCCATATCAGAATAAGTTGAAGCAACTCCAGCTAAATCACCAAGTTGCTGATAAAGTCGCTGTGCAGCCTCTAAAGAATCTAAAACTTTTTGCCTTTCTCCAAACAAGTTATGAAGCATACCTAAATCTTGTAAAGTTCTAGCTTGTAAGGGAACTTCACCTAATTCTGTAAAAATTGTTAATGCTTGGTTATAGGATGATAATGCTGGTTCTACCTCTCCTAAGAATTGATAAATCTTACCAATTTTTCTCAAAATTATTGCTGATTGTAACCGGGCTTGTTTGCTAGAATTTTCACTAACTATTAAAATTTTCAAATACTTAAGTGCTTCTAAATATTTTTCAATTGCCTGTCGTTTTGATACTGCTGTTCCTTGCTGGAAAAGTTTTTCGGCTTCTGCCACAGCTTTTTCAACTGGATGATAATTAGTATTAGCTTGAGTAATTACTAGTTGTTGAGGAGTGGCAAATACTGACGCAGGTAATAAGAAAATCGTAATAAATAAGGTTAGCCCCAAGTGTAAGGTTTTCATATTAAGAAATATTGAATAAAGCAATCTTGGTAAAAATTATCTCTTCAGTTTTAATTAACCACAGATAAGCACAGATAAATAATAAGTTTTTGCAAAGAATATAACATGACAATATTTAGGTGAGGGAAGGGGGTATTACTTCCGTAGTCACAGGGTGAGAATGGCAGAATGATGTTATCTGTGCGGGGGTATTGTTGATGAAGGGGTTGATGTAGTTGGGGGTTCTACTGTTTCTAAGGCAGCTAAATCATTTAACAAGCTATAAATAACATCTTTTTGTCCTAATCGTAGAGCTTCACCTAGTGCGTCATACCATAAGCCAGCAGCCGCTAAAATATTGATATTAGTACGACTATTACGGACAAGAAACACCCGTTTAGGCATTTTCACTACCTCTATTTCTGCCATTGCAAATAAATCATTAGCTGGTTGATTAGGGTTACACAAAATGATGACTTGCCATAGATATCTTTTACCCACCTCCAAACCAGGTTTATTTTTAGGTAAGGTTAAAGTCATGATGCCATATTGACTTTGCATTTGCACCTGTTGTTGTATTTGAGGTTCACGGTTAAGATTGTATTTATACAGCCTAAATTCCATTGGTAAGGGTTTGGAGTCGGGAACAAACCAAGCAAAAGTAGGATGAGTAGAAGTAGTTTGCCCAACATGATTTTGAGGTGCTAGAAGTTGTAAAGATATTTCTCCGTTTGTTTCACATCCTCCCCTACCACCTGTAGTTGTTGTGCGAGTGGTGGGTGGACGTTGACCGCGTGGGGGTTTATATTCGGCTCTCGCAACAGTGGTTGAAGCTAAGATTAAGCTAGTAATACCAATAGTGACTAGCTGGCAAAATTTATAGTTTTTTATCATAATCTGGTTAAATTTTTAATTTCTAGATCAAGGGACGGACTTATATACAAATAAGTTCAGGCTTTTTTTGGGTATTTAATGGGTAAGTTAGGTAAGCGATCGCACTATCAGAATTTGGCAGTTTAATATTAAGCTAGAATTGGTTGTTATGTTGATTTTTTACTTTTGGCCAAACTTTGGTACAGGCCAGGTTAATTCACAAATTGTACCTTGAGTGGGTAAAGGCGATCGCCTAAATTTTCCTTTCAACTGTCGAGCTAAATTTTGAGCTTGTTGTGTTCCTCTCCCTTCTAACCCAAAGTCTACACTTTGCCCATTATCTGTAATTCTCAATGTATACCAGTCTTTTTGACAGGTACAGATAACATTTAAGCGAGTGACACCAATAGCATATTTCCCGACATTACACAAAGCTTCTTCTAAAAATCGGCATAATCCCCGCTTTTGCTCAATTGTTAAGTGCTGGGGTTCAATAGGTTCAAAACTGCGGACTTTGATTTTGAGGGTTTTAAAACAGGGAAAATCTCGCTCTAAGGTTTTAGTATAAACTTCATAAAGAAGCTCATGAATTGGTGTTTTTAAATCAAATTCTATACTTTTTCCTAAATAAATACTCTCATTTTGAGTTAAGGTTTCCCACTTCATATACTCATAAACCGCCCGTAATTCTTGATTGAGGTGTTCCAATTGGGAAACGAGTTCAGAAGCTGGTAAATCCTCTTCTCTAGCGTTTCTGATCAGGTGGGAAAGAGTTTGTAATGGTCCGTTGTGAACGGTATCAAATGTATGTTCAATAATTTGTTGTCGTTCTTGAATTTGTAACTTCAAATTGCGGTCATATTGATAAAAAGCCGCTAAACCAATACCATTAAAAACTAAACCGAATAAGGCTGGTATTACTGGTATCCACCAACCCCAAAATATGGATAAATAGCTAACTATAATCAGTCCAACACTAGCAACACTAATGAGCAAAACATTCTTGCCAGGAGAGGAAATCAAGCGACTACAAATAATCCCGACTATGCCCCAAGTAAATATCCATAAATATTCCCAGCTATCTGCCCAAGTTTGCAAAAGGGGTCGTTTTTCTTGTACTGCACTGATAATCTGACTCACGGCATGAGCTTGAATTTCTACTCCATAAATTTGCCCAGGGCTAGGATTTTCAGAGGGAACAGCAGATGTATTAATAATATCTTTTGCACTAGGGGCAGTCATGCCAATAATCACAATGCGATCGCGCAACCAACTAGAATCAAATTCACCGCTTTTAATCTGCTTCAATGACAGGGTGCGAAATCGTGAGCGACCACTGCGGAAATTAATTAATGTTTGTAATCCGCCTGCATCAGCATTTACATATCCCCCAGAATTTGGTACAAAGCGGGGTAATTCAGTATTACCAAATCTCATTGTATCTAAATCTTTAATTCCATTATCCAGATTAATACCTTCCGGTGCTAAATAAGCTTTAGCTAAAAGTATAGACAAAGAAAATCTGTATCCTTTATCAGTTTGTGTTGACAACAAACTGCGCCTTAAATGACTGTCTGCATCCAATATCCCATCAGCAAAACCAACTTGTTCTGATGGTAATCCTGCTGGTGGTTCAATGGTATCTATGACAACTTTATCAATAGCAATTAGGTTTTTAAAACTGCCAAATACAGATAATAATTCATAATAACCAGGCTCAACAGGTAAATTTCTGATAATATCCAGACCAATAACTCTAGGTTTATGTGCTTGCAATTTAATCAACAATTCTGCTAAATCTATATCTGGTACTGGATGCCTACCTATACTTTCGAGGTCTTCTTCATTAATCCCAACAATTGTAATTCGTTCATCAATAGATTCTTCAGGACGTAACCGCAGAAAGTTATCTAAAGCTTGCCATTCTAAGTATTGTAAATATCCAGTTAAACGGGTTAAGATGACCAAGCCAATCACGATAATTCCTGGTAGTATTTCTACTAGCCAATTAGCCATTACCGCTTTTATTTTTACCCCAGTTTTAGTTTTCAACTTCTTAATCTATTAATCCTTCTTCTCTAGCTCTTTTTTCAGTTTGAATGCGAATATTTTTCCCTTCTTCGGGATAAACCCATAATACATCCTGTACTTTAGTCCAGTAGTGCCTTACCATCCGTTCAGATACGTGCATCCGTTCAGCGATCGCTTTATCTTGTAATCCTTCTTCAAATGCTAAACTTAGTAGAGTCAGCCATTCTGGTTTTACTTCTAATCCAGCTTGTACAGCTTTAATGTCTCTTGTATAAGTCAGTCCCCGTAATGCCCAGTCAAGCCGGATTAATATTTCTTTACGAGCCAGACTTTTATCAGCAACAACAAATCCCCCTTTATGAGAATCAATATTAGGTATAGTTCTAGCTAAAGCTTTAATGTAGGTACTTTGCACCATGAGATTAAGAGTAGGATAATTTTTCATTATGTTTTTTAACAATTGAATACCTATTTCAGCTTTTGCAAATTCTCCAGCCTTTTCTGGGATAGAAAGATCCATAACCACAAGATCCGGTTTGACATTTTCTATTTGTTCAATAGCTATCTGTGCCGTTTGTGCGGTAAAAATTGCACTTTCTGGATACTGCTGTTTTAATAAATTCAGTGTTCCATCTAGCAATAATTCATGATCATCAATTACAACAAATCTTAGTTTAACTGGTTTTGGTAAATCTTGGTTCATTGTCGGTTTATAAATAAATATTAAGGGGGACAAGTTGAAGCATTACAAATACAGCAGGGAACAGGGAACAGGGAACAGGGAACAGGATTGAAAGTCTCTTTGTATAAAGGTTTGTTCCCAAAATTTGTACCTCATTTACCTGAAACGGGCTGTATTTACAAATTTTGACATTTAGATAGAATAAACTATTATTATCAAGTATAATAAAACATACAAAATAAAAAACGTCAAGATACAAATCAATAATAACTAACGTCAGTATGTATAGGGTGGGCATTTTTCGCTAAAACACTGATCAGCAGCAGAAAATTTGAGGAAATGCCCACCTCAGTATTTTTCAAAAATCAAATATGAATCCTATTATCTCGCAAATATGCAATACAAAAATTTACTTCAATTGTTGCCATCGCACAATATAAACCGGAACTCGTACCCAAAGATTATTTTGATCAGGTGCTTTAACTGTAATTACTTTTTTCTCCCCTGGATCAGCTTCAATCCAAATATTATTACCAATATATCCTAAAGTATGAATACCATCTTGAGTCACAGCAATATCTCCTGTTTTAATCTGAGAATGGTCTAACTCATTAATACTATTAGCCGCTAAAATTCTTTGAGTTTTATTGCGATAACCTGCCCCTAAAGTTTCAGCAGAAGCATCAAACCACCAAATAGAAAAACCCTCTCTAATTAACTTTGGATTCAGAGAAATTAACCCATATTTAAAATTAGCATTTACTAATGCTTGTCTCACCAAACCTGAACAGTCAATCCCAACCCTATTTTCTCCACCCCAAACGTATTGAGTGCCGGTAAAAGCTTGCATTTCGGCAATATAATAATTTCTGAGTGTTATTGTGTCGGGTGTATGACCTGGTAAAATGATAATTAAACCCAGAATCAAAGTAATAAATAAAGTAAAAAAACGGGCGTTGCTGATTTTGGGGATGAAAACAATTTTGCATACATTGAAAACCCTTGTAGAGACGTTCCATGGAACGTCTCTACACTCAAAAACATCCCGCACTTATGCAACACCAAAAAACGAATAATCTGATATGACCAAAATAAAAATAATGCTCCAAATAATAACCAGAGAAATAATCCCACTGTCGCTAAACGCAAAATTCCATAACTAATGGGATAAAACAGCAAAATAATTAGAAAGAACCAAGACCAACACCATAAATATACTAAATAACGACGTTTAACATTTTTGAAAATCATGTAATCATCCGCTAATTTTGATAAAATCTTATTATCCCTCTGCGCCTTTGCGCCTTTGCGTGATACTTCATCAGTAAATACTAAAATTTGGGAAATCTATCAATTTTTGCCAAGTCGTTGTATCCTCAAAATAAGAGTTAAACTTTTATTTTATGTCTGCGTCTCAAAAGTTACGAGAATTATTAGCACGTCCAGAAATTATCATTGTTCCTGGTGTTTATGACTGTCTGAGTGCCAAACTAGCCGAACAAGCAGGATTTGAAGTTGCTGCTACTAGTGGTTTTGCGATCAGCTACGCTGGGCGTTTCGCCATCGCTGCTTCAACTTTGGGTTTACCAGATTATGGTTTTCTCACCGCTACGGAAACCTTCTACAGTGTAGGGCACATCGTTCAATCAATCAATATACCCTTAATTGCAGACTTAGATACAGGTTACGGTAACGCTTTAAACGTGATGCGAACCGTGAAAGATGCGGTTAGATTAGGACTAGCTGGGGTAATTTTAGAGGATCAGGAATGGCCGAAAAAGTGCGGACATTTTGAAGGTAAACGGGTAATTTCCAGCACCGAACACGCAGGAAAAATTCGTGCGGCTGTAGAAGCCAGGGGTGATAATGAGTTAGTGATTATTGCGCGGACTGATGCCAGAGGGGTGTTAGGATTAGAAGAAGCCATTACTCGCGGACAATTGTACATCAATTCTGGTGCTGATGTGTTGTTTGTAGAAGCACCCCAATCTTTAGCAGAATTACAAACCATCATCTCTGCATTCCCCAACACCCCCCTAGTGGCTAACATCGTCGAAGGTGGGAAAACTCCCGAAATTTCCACCGCAGACTTGCAAAAATTAGGTTTTAAAATCGTCTTTTTCCCCTTAACTGCTTTGATGGCTGCAACTCAGGTAATGAGTGCTTGTTTTCAGCATCTCAAACAACAGGGAACAACCGCTAATTTTCCCGGCTTGATGGAATTTCGAGACTTTCAAGAATTAATGGGAGTTCCCCAATATTTGCAACTTGAGAAAAAATACCGAGAATAGTTTTAAAGTAATCCTAAAGAATACCACACAAAAAAGATAATATCCATTAAAATTTAAGGTGATTAAATCTCGGCTAAATTCAACCGACAATATAAATCATCATTTAAACCAAAATCATGGTTAACTCTCCACCGATTATAGAAACAGTCCTTACCGATGAATGGGTGAAAGTAACTTGGGAAGACTTTCTGACTTTTGCCGACGATCCAAGTTTAAGTAATGGTAAATTTTATTTTGATGAAGGCTATATGATGATTGAAATATCTCCCCTTGGTTCAGCACATGGACAAGTTCATTCAATAATTGCCAATTTAATTATTTTGTATGCTGCTATTAAAAACATTCCCATTAAAAGTTTAATTAATACCAGTTTTAGAAAATTTGGAATTAGGGGATGTCAGCCAGATATCGCCTTTTATATTGGAGATAATTGCACTTTACCACCTTGGAATAATGCACCTGTAGATTTAGATCGGATAGATGCACCCAGTTTAGTCATAGAAATTGCCTCCTATTCCTTAGAAGATGATTGTAGTCGTAAACAAAAACTTTATCAACGTTTGGGGGTGAAAGAATATTGGGTAATTGATGTGAATAAAATGCGAGTTATAGCTAATAATTTTATGATTAAAGAAGGTAGTTTAATTACTGAATCCAAGGTTTTACCAGGATTAGAAATGAAGTTAATAGAGTTAGTTTTACAAAAGTCACAAACTGAAGATGATAGTACAATCAATAGATGGTTGTTAGCAAAATTTAGTTAGGGTTTATTCATGTCAACTTTAACAAATGCTTTAGATAGGATTTTCAATTGGTTGCAAAACCACAAACCGGAATTTTCAACCAGTTTTTTACCAGGGTTAACTTTAGCAGAAATAGAAGAAAAATTACAAGCTTTACCGTTTCGTCTACCTCAAGAAGTTTATGATTTATATCAGTGGCGAAATGGAATGCAAAATGATGAAATGATTTTTGTTTATCACTATTTTTTAACTTTAGATCAAGCGATAGAGTTGGCGTTAATGTATCCTGATAATTATGGTTTAAATAGTGATTTCTTTAAACAACATCGCCAAGCAGAAGGCTATCCAAGTTATGTTTTTCCTTTATTTGAATTTGAAGGAGAATATTTTGCTGTTGGTGCAAATACCACAGAGTTAGAAACTTATCCTGTATTTCATATTCATCACGGTGAAACTTTCGCTTTTACCAGTTTAACTAATATGATTTTGACTATCGCCGAATGTTATGAAACAGGAGTTTATACAACTACACCTGATGGTGATTTTGAATTAGATTATCAACAGTTTGGTGCTATTCGGCGTAAATATAATCCAGGTGCAGCAGAATTGATTTATGCTGATGAGAAATAGAGTAAAATTTGATTTGCTCAATTTCCACCAACTTTTAACCTTTAAGGTAGAAGTTCCGAGCTTTAGGGTAGATCGTTCAACCTTTAAGGTAGAACAATATACCTTATCCCCCTCATCTCCTCAAGCTTTGACGACGGGAATAATTTACAGTATAAAGATATGCATCAAGCAAAATCAGATCGGGTGAGGTGGGAGCATGGACCCTTTGAGTGCTGGAGCAGTAGCATTTTCAGCCTGGTTATTTAATAAAATCATTGACTGGACAGCCGAAAAAGCCTTAGATGCTGGTGCATCAGGTGTATTACAGTTAATCAAAAGCAAGTTACCGACGGCTAAAGTGGTGGAAATGGCTGCATTACCACCCAGTCAGCGAGAGGACATTGGGGAAGCGGTTTTAATTGAAGAGGTGAAACAAGCAGCAGCGCAAGATGAAGAAGTGCGAAAAGCTGTAGAAGATTTAGGGAATGATGTTCAAGAAGCGGCAAAAACCAACCCTCAACTACAGGGAAGCTTCAACACTTATTATCAAAACTGTAAAGGCATTGTTGGCAGCAATACTTTTAACAACTCCACTATAAATATTACTAACAATTGACTGGACTCGTCTGGACGGGGTACGGACAAAGTTAACACCCCCAGTAATTTTAGTTTTCCCGGTACTCCTCACTTTGTCGGTCGAGAGAGGGAGTTAGAATTGCTGCATGAAAAATTACAGACACCTGGCTCTGTGGCTATTTCCGCAGTCGCGGGGATGGGTGGAGTCGGGAAAACTGAGTTAGCAATCAAATACATTAAACTGCATCAAGACCAATATCCAGGGGGGGTGTGTTGGTTTAATGCCAGAGAACAGAGTTTAGGGGTTGAAGTGGTGCAGTTTGCCCAGTTATACATGAATTTGCAAGTCCCGCAGCAGAACTTCCGAGGAGAACAGTTAAGTTTAACGGAACAGGTGGCTTGGTGTTGGCAACATTGGCAACCACCGCAAGGACTGGTATTAGTAATTTTAGATGATGTCACCGATCTAGAATATTGTCGAGATTTACTACCCCAAACCAACCGCTTTCGGGTGGTGATGACTACCAGACTACGCCATCTCGACACCAACATTGAGGAAATACCTCTAAATGTGCTATCTGAGGGAGAAGCATTACAGTTATTGACGGCTTTAGTGGGTGAGAAAGTCCAACGGGAAGCGGAAACAGCGAAAGAGTTGTGTAATTGGTTGGGATATTTGCCATTAGGTTTAGAATTGGTGGGACGGTATTTAGCCAAGAAACCCCGATGGACATTAGCCAAAATGTTAGAACGGCTAAAAGCCCAAACAGTAGAAGATGAAGCGCTGAACCCGGAACTGTTCAAGACTTTGAGTACAGCCCAAAGGGGAGTAAAAGCGGCTTTTGAGTTAAGTTGGCTAGAACTTGCACCCATAACCCAGCGAGTAGGGGAGTTATTGAGCCTGTTTGCTTTAAGTGTCTTTGCTTGGGAGTGGGTAGAAGCAGCGAGTAATTTACTGAGTTGGGCTGCTGAGGATGTGGAAACAGCCAACGAGCAACTTTATGAGCGCCATTTAATTAATCTTGGGGATGAGATAGGAGAGTATTGGCAAATACATCCTTTAATTCGGGAGTTTTTCGGGTTAAAGTTGCGGGAAAGAGAACAAGCGCAGGAAGTGAAAAAGGCTTTTGCTGCCGTGTTTGTGGAGATTGCTGAAACTATTCCTGAGTCAATAACTCTAGAGGTTGTGAAGTCGGTAGAAAGGGCGATTCCCCATTTAGAAAGAGTGGCGGAAAATTTAATTGATGTTGTGAGTGATGATAATTTAATTTGGGTATTTTCAGGTTTAGGTAAATTTTATCAAGGACAAGGATTTTATACGTCGGCAAAAACTTGGCTTGAGCAATTTGTGCCAGTTGTAGAAAAGCGTTTGGGACATGAACATCTTCATGTTTCTGTAAGTTATAGCAATTTAGCATCACTCTACAGAGATTATGGCAAGTATACGGAAGCTGAACTGTTCTCAGTTAAGGCATTACAACTAATTGAAAACCTACTAGGAAAAGAGAATCTCATTGCTGCTACCAGTTATAATAATTTAGCAGAAATCTACAAATCTCAAGGTAAATATAAGGAAGCTGAACCACTTTATATCAAAGCATTACAACTAAGAGAACACCTGCTGGGGCAAAAACATCATCATGTTGCTTTAAGTTACAATAATTTGGCGGCGCTTTACGAATCCCAAGGTAAATACAAGGAAGCTGAACCACTTTATATCAAAGCATTACAAATGTTTGAATGCTTGCTAGGACAGAAACATCCTGATGTTGCTACTGGTTACAATAATTTAGGACTACTCTATTATTTTCAAGGTAAATACAAAGAAGCTGAACAACTCTGTCTCAAAGCATTGCAACTGAGAGAACTTTTATTAGGTCATGAACATCCTGATGTTGCTGACAGTTACGATAATTTAGCAGAACTTTACAAATACCAAGGTAAATACAAAGAAGCTGAACAATTCTGTTTCAAAGCATTGCAACTGAGAGAACTTTTATTGGGTCAGGAACATCCTAATATTGCTTTAAGTTACAACAATTTGGCATTAATCTACAAGCTACAAAACAAGTACAAGGAAGCTGAACCACTATATCTCCGAGCATTGCAACTGAAGGAACGCCTACTAGGAAATCAACATCCTGATGTTGCTTTAAGTTACAACAACTTGGCAGGGCTTTACGAATCTCAAGGCAGGTACAGGGAAGCTGAATCATTTTATCTTCAAGCATTGCAATTAAAGGAAAACTCTCTTGAACAAGGACATCCTTCTATTGCTGCTAGTTACAGCAATTTGGCATTTCTCTACTCATTACAAGGCAGGTACACGGAAGCAGAACCACTTTTTGTCAAAGCTTTAGAAATTGCTGAACGCAGTTTAGGGGTAAATCATCCCAATACAAATGCTGTCCGTAACAATCTCCAACGGGTGCGCGAGATGTTGTAGGAATGAGGGGTAGAATCAGGATTTACAGGATTTAAGGATTTTCAGGATGTTGGCTTTACACAACTAGACAAGAGCCGCTACCATAAAGCTAAATACCTATTGTGTACTGATGTCAGCAAGAGATTTATTTCATCAAGCAGTAAGGATAGCTTTGGAAAAGGAAGGATGGTTAATTACTGATGATCCTTTAGAAATAGAATTAGATGATATTACCCTAAAAATTAATTTGGGTGCAGAAAGATTAATTGCTGCGGAAAAGGCTGGAGAAAAAATTGCTGTAGAAATCAAAAGTTTTGCGAGTACCTCAGCAGTTAGTGAATTTCACACAGCGTTAGGTCAATTTCTCAACTATCAGATTGCATTAGAAGAAAATGAATCAGACCGCACATTATATCTAGCAGTACCAATTGAGCCTTATCGAGATTTTTTTCAGACTCGATTGGCTAAAATTGCTATACAAAGGCATAAAATAAAATTAATCACATACAATCCATTTACAGAGGTGATTGTACAATGGCTGACATAGAATATTATCGCCAATGTATTGAAAGCATTTTAACTGAAAATAGTAGCTATAAACCCAAATATGAAGAGTTAGAAAAAGAATTGATTTTTGATCGTATACATGACCATTATCTATTAATGCGTGTAGGCTGGAATGGTTCAAACCGGATTTATCATACTGTGATGCACTTTGATATTAAAGACGGTAAAATCTGGATTCAAGAAAATAGGACTGATACAGATGTAGGTGAAGAGCTTGTAAAGATGGGAATACCAAAGGAGGATATTATCTTGGGTTTGCATCCACCATACAAGCGCCCTTACACTGATTATGGTGTAGCGTAACTGTCAGGCTCAGGATTTCCAGGATTTGAGGATTTTCAGGATGCGATCGCAAAACACCCACCGCAGGCGATCGCAAAACACCCACCACAGGCGATGGCGAAACGCCCGCTTTCAGCGATCGCTACTAATTTTTTACTCTTCCTCTATAGATTTAATTTGCTGAGAACCATGAAGCACAGCAATAATATCAATTTGGTCAGTTTTGAGATAATAAATAATGCGGTAAGAGCCTTCAATAACTTCTCGAATTTCCTTACTTTCAAATTCTGGAACAATCCGCCCCGATAGAGGAAACTGTGCAATCTGTTCAGAACGATTCGTTAATCTTTCTACCAGTATTTGTGCATACTGGGGAGAATTTTGAGCAATATAACTGTAAATCGAAGATAAATGATTAACGGCGGTTTCCGTCCAAAATACTTTCACTTCTCTAATCCAAATTTAGCTTTAACTTCTTCTATAGAAAAAACTTTCCCTGCTTTACTATCATTTAATCCTGCTTCTATGGCTTGTCTGACATATATTTCATAGATTAAATCATCCCAAGTAAAGTTATCAGGTAAGTTGTCAATTAATCTTCGTGCTTCTTCTTTCAGATTTTTTGTTTCCATAAAATGTAATCCTATCAAATCCTTTTAATGATTATAGCGGTTCTAGTAATGAAATGTCATGCACTAAATTGTCAGAATCAGGATTTCCAGGATTTAAGGATTTTCAGGATGCGATGGCGAAACGCCCGCCGTAGGCGATCGCTTGGGGAAAATCTCAAAATAAATAAGGGAAGCCCTGAAATCAATTTCGGGCTAAAAGCTCAAGTCATCTAAAGATGACTAACAATCTATTTCTAACCCGTTTGAACGGGTTTTGGCTTTAAGCCGGAAATTTATTTCACGGCGTTTTCGTCGCAATCACAAAAGAGCGATCGCACCACACCCACCGCAGGCGATCGCAAAACGCCCGCGTAGTTAATCGCTACTCTCGTAGATTGGGCAACTAGTAGGTTAATTAACGGAATGCCTTCTCAGCATTAATGCAGCTATACTATAAGGTACAATTCTTTTTGCCTAAACCAATAGCCCCAAGCACTCAACAGATATGCAAATCACACTCAGTTCACAGCAAAGTCAAGTTCTTGAATCCCTCGTGCAACAGGGTGGATATCATTCTATAGATGATGCAATTGATACGGCTCTGGTGCTACTTGCTGAACAGATTAACCAGCAAACTGCGGAGGCTACGCCAGAATATCTAGCTTGGGTGGAACAAACACGCCTCAAGATTGAACAAGGCATACAGGCAGCAGAACGAGGTGATGTTGTAGATGCAACTGTGGTGCTGGCTCGATTACGCAGTAAGGTGGAAGCAAAAAGAAAAGCCTCAGCATGAAGTCTCTAAGGATTACTCTACCTGCCAGCCAAGATTTAGACGCAATTTCTGAGTATTTTTTAGAACAGAGTGTAGAGGCAGGCGATCGCTTTGTACAAACATTCAACCAAAAGTGCCAACATCTTGAACTTTTCCCCTATATCGGCAAGTCTTACGCTCATATCAGACCTGGCTTACGTGGTCTTTTGCTGATGAATTACATCATTTTTTATCAAGTTGTTGAAGATAATGTCGAAATTCTCCGAGTTGTCAGTGGATATCGGGATTTACGGAGCATATTTACCGATAACTGAGTGCGATCGCAAAACGCCCACCGTAGGCGATCGCACCACACCCACCAAAAGCGATCGCACCACACCCACCAAAAGCGATCGCAAAACACCCACCGCAGGCGATCGCACCACACCCACCAAAAGCGATCGCAAAACACCCACCACAGGCGATCGCAAAACACCCACCAAAAGCGATCGCTTGTTGATTTACCAAAAATAAACCGCCTCACACATAAAGCAAAACGGTTACTCTAATAAATTATCTGTACCTTGATTTTCTGCTGATAATTCACCATCACTAGCTACTTGGTTGTCATACTGGGACAGTCCGAGAATTTCTTGTTCTAATTGTTGAATTTCTCTATAAAATCTCTGTTCAACCTCTTTACTATTTTCAAGTCGCGCCTCTAGCGTCTGCTGATGAGTGTGCAAGTATGACAAAAACTCATGTTCTAACTGCTTGAGGCGCTCTAGGATTTTCCCAGTATTTGGTTTTGTGTCAATGACATTTGTCCTAGAGGTATTTTGCCCTGAACTATCAGCCGGAGCAGATCCGATCTGTTGTAACCCAATGACTTGGCTGTTATGTCGAAGTTCTCCCAGTCTCTTCGATTGATGCGGACAGACGCTATCATCGAGTCGTCTTCCAGCTTTTTCGGTCTTCCCATCATTCATACCCAGAATAACACCTCCATTTTATTGTAAGTACGATATTTTTTGTTTTACAAAACACTTGACGGTTTTGTACTAACAATATAACATCTTAAATTAGAGTTTTGTCTTACAAAACTAATTCCTTCCTTATCCCTTGGTGTCGTGTCGGTGAAACACATCAAAATCAGGCGGGAAAGTTTTCATGTAGATGAATAATTTCTGATTCAGTCCGCAGCTTGACCTCCTGCGGGCTACTTCCTCAACTTATCTCTGCATTTATTTAGCGAATGCAAACAAATTGTAATGCTCAAAAACCAGGGATTTACCAATGTTCAAAACATCAATGTTCAAAACCCACAATTTAGAAAAAACAGGAGTTAAGCCATGTTGCAAGAAATCCTATTAACTCCTGAACAAATAAATCAACTGATTCAGTTTATCAAAGATGGTAAATATTCTTATGCTTGCGTTTTACTGTTGCGCTTTTTCGGAGAAAACCCACTGCACTATATCCCCCAGCGCACCTACAGCCGATTGATGAAAGAAAATCAACCAGATTCAGGTGTCACCGCTTCAAATACATCTAAAAGTATGTCTTTCAAGAGGTAATTACGAAATTATGGCTAATCCAATCTATCAAACAAAACTCGCACCTTGGGCAGTATTCCAAATTTCATTTCCCGGATCACCCAACAAACTCGTTAACCGATACCGCAACCGCAACGACGCTGAGGCTTATGCTAAACTTCTCACCCGTTCCACCGGTCACAATTATCAAGTAATTTTTGACCGAGGTGAAACTCTACCAACTTCACCAAATTTATGATTTTTTACTAATTCCATTTGTTCACCATCCCACCTGAGAATAAATTCTCAGGCTAATAGCAGAAGTCGGCTCAAGCCGACTCAATCAACTGATTTAAACTATGCTTGATTGAACTAGTAAGCTTTAGCTTACTTAATCTATGAGCCTCAGAATTCATTCTGAGGTGGTTTTGTTTTGATAAGACAATCTTTTTATCAAGCAAAAGCATAGACTTTTGAACTTTACCACAAAATGGCAAGAATCTCTAAATTGAGATTCCCTGAGCAAGCCTAGAAGGTTGATTCCAAAATATATAACGGTTTACCCTCCCTATTTTGTGATGTTGCACTAGACTAAATCTTATAGTGGTTCTTCATATTTCTATAAACTGGTGCAAGAGGATTTTCGCTTAATTGTTGACTTAGTTTGCGTTTTTGCTGTCGCCGCCTGCGGTGGACTGTTGGCAGCACTCGTAAAACAACCTGTATTACTGGGTTATTTGATTGGTGGGATGATAGTCGGCCCCACTGGACTGGGATTAATTAAAGAAGTTGTGCAGGTGGAAACCTTAGCGCAATTTGGCGTGGCTTTTTTGCTGTTCGCTTTAGGTGTGGAATTTTCCTTGGCGGAACTCAAGAAAGTAAGAGCGATCGCTCTCGGTGGTGGTATCCTGCAAATAACTCTCACAATCCTAATTACTGTCATCGTTTGCGGCGTTACAGGCTTTTGGGGAGCTTTACCCGCTAAAGGTGTGTTTTTAGGATCAATCCTTTCCCTCTCTTCTACGGCGGTTGTCCTCAAGTGCTTGATGGAACGCAACGAAACCGAAACCCCACACGGTCAGGTGATGTTGGGGATTTTGGTTGTTCAAGATTTAGCACTGGGTTTAATGTTGGCGGTTTTACCAGCACTACACCAACCACCAGAATTAATTGGTTTAGCAGTGCTCAAAGCTATAGCGAGTATTGCTTTATTCGGTGCTGGGGCTGTAGTAGCAGGGATTTGGTTAATACCTCCTTTGCTGCGTTTGTTAGCTAAAACCGAAAGCCGAGAATTATTTTTATTAGGTGTAGTAGCCCTGTGTTTAGGTATTGCCTTACTCACCGAACATTTAGGTTTATCTATTGAAATGGGGGCGTTTGTCGCCGGGTTAATGATTTCAGAAGTAGAATATGCTGATGAAACTTTAACTTATGTCGAACCATTACGAGATATTTTCGCCAGTTTGTTCTTCGCTTCTATTGGAATGTTAATTGATCCAGTTTTTCTATTGAAAAATATAGAATTAATCTTGGGTTTAGTTGCTCTAGTTTTTGTGGGTAAATTTTTAATTATTACCCCCTTAGTGAAATTATTCCGTTATCCATTAAAAACAGCTTTAATTGCTGGTTTGGGATTATCCCAAATAGGGGAATTTTCCTTTGTTTTGGCTAGTGAAGGTCAAGTTTTAGGGTTAGTTTCCCGGAGAATATATTTACTGATTTTGGGAACAACCGCAGTAACTTTAATCATTACGCCGTTTATCCTGCGATTAGTCCCATTTTTATTTAACTTTGCGGAAACTATGCCCTGGTTAAAGCCATTTTTAACTGATGATCAAGCGCGAGATTTTTCTGAGGATTTACCGTTCAAGGATCATATAGTTGTTTGTGGTTATGGGCGAGTTGGCAAAAATTTAGTTAAACTTTTACAGCAATATCAATTACCTGTAATTGTCATAGACCAATCAGAAAGCCGGATTCAACAAGTACGAGATGCGGGAATCCCTTATGTTTACGGTAATGCGGTTAGTTTTCATGTTCTGGAAACGGCTGGGGTAAATAGTGCTAAAGCAATGGCGATCGCTCTTCCTGATCCTGCTAGTATTCGTTTATGCTTAAAACGGGCTTTGGAATTATCCCCAGAGTTAGATTTAGTTGTCCGTGCGACCCAAGACCGCAATATTGAGGTTTTATACCAATTAGGTGCGAAGGAAGTCGTACAGCCGGAATTTGAAGCAAGTTTAGAAATGGCTACCCATGTTCTAACAGCTGTGGGTTTTTCCCTGGAGGTTGTACAGGACAAAATGGCGCAAATCCGTACCGATCATTATTTATACTTACGTCCAGAACAAACCCCAGCCCAGGTTTCCCAACATTTAAACCAAGTTACCCGTGACTTAAATCGGCGTTGGTATGATTTACCGATTAATTCTCCTTTAGTTGGTATGACTTTAGAAGAAGCCGATATGCGCTATTTAACGGGAGTGAGTTTAATGGCCATTCGTCGCGCCAATGGAGAGGAGATAGACTATCCTAATCAACAGACTAAACTGGAAATGGGCGATCGCCTTTTAGTAGTTGGAGAAGCCGACGAACTAGCCGCATTAGCAGAATTTGCCAAAGGACAAATAGCCATTCCTCATCAAGATTCTGCTTGTCAGTGGGTAACAGTCCAAGCTTATTCTCCCATTTTAGGCAAAACTTTAGCAGATTTAATAGAAAGCGAACAGCAACTAATTACAATTCAAGCCATCCGTCGAGATGGCCGCTTTATCCGTTCTCCTCAAAGTAATATGGACTTCCGCACAGGTGATCAAGTTCTAATTTGTGGTAGCTTGCCAAATGTCAATCAACTGCAACAATTATTTACTACCTCCTGTACTTTGCCTGTAGCGATTCCTGTAGTTAAATCGGAAGAAGTGGAAAAATTAGAACAACTTTTCCCCCTGGAAGAAACCCAAAACTAAAAAGAATGTAGAGATATACGCACAATCTCTACATCTTCCATTTTGAACTTTCAATTTATTTCCCCTAACCCACCCTCACCAATACAATAGATCAACATACGGTAGTGACATTAACAATTCCCTGTTACTTCTAACAATGCTGGGCATAACTTGTAATATTTTGTGTTGCCCCACACTATCTTGAGAGAAAGATCAGGATACAACTTTCCCAGTTGCCGGGCTATGTTCGCTCCTACTGTCTTGGCTACCAACTGGAATTTAATCCAGCAATTCTGTTAACCAGTTTAATTCCTGAATTTTAGTATCTAATTCCCTTCCTTGTCTAGCTAAATCATCCATTTGGGTTTGCAGTTCAGCAATATTAACAGTGCTAAAAGTCTTGATTTCTGAGGAACTATAACGGTCTTGATAGACAACACCCGCATTAATTAAAGAATTGTAAACACCCCGTTTTAGTAAAATTGTATCCCTCTGCGCTAAAGCATCGGATATCGTTAAACCTGGTTCTACACTGGTAGTAGAATTAGTTTTATTGATTCTTTTAATTAGATTGGTTAATTCATTAATAGCATTATCTAATTCCGTCAAAAGTGTTTGGGGGTTTTCTGGTGGTGTGTCTCCCTCTTGCACTTTAGCACTTCTAGTCAGTCTTTCCCGCAATTGTTCAATTCTTTTTTGACAATCAGCCCTTAAAATTAAAGCCTCTGCTAATTTCATAACTTTAATAACCGTCTAGTTTTTAGCAATACTTTTCACCATTTCAAATACATCAAGGTTTCTTTTGTCCTGCCTCTAGTTTTGCGCTTTCATGTAAACAATAGCTTGTTTCCAGACTGTAGTTTGCTGCTCATTAGCATCTAAAATACTGACACAGTTGTGATCTTGCCAAAAAACCTTACCGATGATTAAGTCACCAGTGACAAGTTTAAATTCTACAGTTGGTTTTTCCTTAATCCAAATTTGGATTTGGCGGATGCTAGGAAGCGTAACATCAAATTCTGTGGCTGTCATGTCTGGAAATTCTTAATGTAGGATGGAGAATATTACGTTAAAAGCTAACTACTCTTTGATAATCTATCCTGAAAAAAATGGCAATCGAATTTACTAAGTATCACGGCTTGGGTAATGATTTCATTTTAATTGATAATCGCTCTTCATCTACACCCATCATTAAACCAGAGCAAGCTGTAGAATTGTGCGATCGCCATTTTGGGGTCGGTGCAGATGGTGTAATTTTTGCCTTACCTGGTGAAAAAGGTGCTGATTACACCATGCGGATTTTCAATTCTGATGGTTCAGAACCGGAAATGTGTGGTAACGGGATTCGCTGTTTAGCAGCGTTTTTAACCGAGTTGGAAGGTGTCAACCGCACAAAAGACTATTATCGCATTCATACCTTAGCCGGTGAGATGATTCCGCAACTTACCTCCGACGGTCAAATTAAAGTAGATATGGGTTTACCTCGCTTATTAGCTGGAGAAATCCCCACCACTTTAGTGCCTGCTGACTCCAAAGTAATTAATCAACCTTTAGAAGTTGCGGGTAAAACTTGGGATGTCACCTGTGTCAGTATGGGCAACCCTCACTGTATCACGTTTGTCGAAGATGTGGCGGCTATTGCTTTAGAAAATTTGGGTCCTCAATTTGAAACTCATTCTGCTTTCCCCCAAAAAACCAACACTGAATTTATTCAAGTAGTGAACCGTAATTATTTAAAAATGCGGGTGTGGGAACGGGGGGCAGGTATTACCCTCGCTTGTGGTACTGGTGCTTGTGCGTCCTTAGTTGCGGGAGTTTTGACCGAAAAATGCGATCGCACTGCCACAATAGAATTACCCGGAGGAAACTTAGAAATTGAATGGTCAGAAGTAGACCAAAAGGTTTACATGACCGGACCCGCAGAACGAGTATTTACAGGTCAATATTAAGGGAACAGGGAACAGGGAACAGGGAACAGGGAACAGGGAACAGGCAATAAGCTAATTAATTCTTCTTTCCCCTCTGCCCCTCTGCCCCCCTGCCCCCCTGCCTCCTGCTTTATCAAACCGTTTGCACCCCTGATTCCTGGCTTCTGAGTCCTGATTCTTGAATTTTGCGGTAATCTTCCAACAACGGCATAAATTTCCGAATTAACCCAATTGTCACCGCAGGTAATTCCAAATGTGGAGTTAATCCCACATCATCCACTTGTTGGAAAAAGCGAATAGCTACCGGATTCATTTGTGCTAAACGTCGTCCAATTTCAGGTCCAGTAAATTGTGATTTTTGTCCCCAAATAATTGCCGTAGGAGTGGTTAATTTTTGAATATAACGGGATAAATCAAAACACAAATCACCCCGGACAAAAGATAATGCCGCATATTCACCGTTAGGCTGTTGAGCCGATTGTAAATAAGCTTCGACTATTTCTTGATAAACTCGATTAGCTTTTGCAAATTGCCTTTGTTCCAAAAAGCTGCGAATCCCTGCTTCTGTAGCAATTCCCGCATTATACAACAACTTATCAACAATTGGAAAGCTCACAAATTGAGCGAAAAAACTGCTAGTGTAATTTTGACCAAAATCAGACAGACCTGCGGGAGTAGTGAGAATTAGGGACTTAAATAAATCTGGGCGATCGCCTGCCATCCTAATTGTAAATGCTGCCGTTAAAGAAGAGGCAATCACCGTCACAGGATTTTCACAAGTCTGCTCAATAAATTCTCGAATTGTGGTTAAATAATCCTCAATTTTGTAATTCCGTTCCGGGTGTTCCGACCTTCCCCAGCCAATCAAATCCGGGGCAATAACTCGATATTCCGCCGCAAAAGCCGGATAGACCTTTGACCATTCATAAGCAGAAGACCCACCCCCAAAACCATGTAAAAACACCAACGTTTCCCGTTCGGGTTTTTCCTGTTCCTCCGGCCAAGGTACACCAACCCCAGCGTAGTATACCATTCTACCTAAAGAGGTAGCGATTGATCGTTGCTCAAATCCCAAGGGTTGTAACATAAGCTTTTGCTAAACTTGGTAATTACTGCTGCTGATTAGCACTAAGACTGTGAGCAAGAGACAACGACGGAATTTCAAAACCTGTAATTTCAAAACCTGTAATCTCAAACCATCATCAAGACTTTCTCAGAAACCTATCTACAATTCTTGTCCACCGGATGTCTAAGTGCTAACCTGATTGAGTGTTAATTTTTCTCACCTCTTTCATTATTAACCAAGATTTAACTCTAATGCTTCTAACTATCGCTAGATAAGCAGTTTTTCATGAGATTTTTGATTTGAGAAATTCTGCTCAATACTTTCAATTTTGCTTTTAAAGGGGTATCTTGTTGGGATATGGTGGAGAAAATCATTTTTCCCCTATACTTACAGCCCGTTTCAGGTAAATAAGGTACAAATTTTGGGGACGAACCCTTATACAAAGAGACTTTCAACCCTGTTCCCTGTTCCCTGTTCCCTGTTCCCTGCTGTAAGTCCAAATCAAATTTTGTAACTTCGTGATTAAGTAGGTAGACACTGTGATCAAGGCTTCGTCTTCTTGGCTGCAATTTCTTAACCAGCTTCCAGAGATTAAAGCAGGAAGTCCAAAGCGGCAATATTTAAAGCGTTTTTCTGAACCAGGAACGCTTTTAGGATTGCTTACCCTAATTGTAGGAATGCTAATTTGGAATTGGCGATTATTATTAGCCCTAACCGTAGGTATTGGAGTCATGTTAGGGGCATACTCAATACAGAAAAGAAACTGGCATTTAGTTTGGACAGAAATTAGTAAGTTTTTACAAGGTGCTAATAGTCAGTTAGTTTTAGCTGTGTTTAGTGGTGGTTTTGCTACAGTTATTACTTATATAGCAGCAGTTATTTGGGTAGATGGCCATAGTCCTGAAATTGCTATTTTGGCGATCGCTCAAACTCTGCTCACATTGCTAACCTTAACTGTATTAGTCTGGCAAATCCTCAACCTCAACGGACAACAAGAACAAAACCAAATTGACCAATTATTAAATAACTTCACAGCCTCCGATCCTTTAACACGTTTGCTTGCTGTGCGTCAACTCCATAAATTAATCATCCGTCAACAGATTGACCAACATACACAGCACGATGTCATCACCTGCTTGCAAATGTTACTCCGTCGAGAAGAAGAAACCGCCATCCGTGAAGTAGCGATTGACAGCTTACAAACTTTAGATAATCTGTATAATTTATCATCTTTATCAGCCCCAACAGCAAAACCCCTTCAACCCATCATCGCTAAAGTTAAACAAAAAGTTTATTAGTCATTAGGGAACAGGGAACAGGGAACAGGGAACAGGGAACAGGGGAAAGTCTAAATTCAAAATTCTAAATTCTAAATTCAAAAACAATAAATTACTCCTGCCTCCTACCTCCTGCCTCCTGCCTCCTGCCTCCTGCCTCCTGCCTCCTACCTAATGATTCCTGTACAACTTACCATTTTTCACCTGTATCACTGGCTGATTACACCTTCTGACTAATTGTTCATCATGGGTAGTTACAATTACCGTTGCACCAAAAGAATTTAACCGTTGTAAAATTTGGATGACTTGCCAGGAATTATCAGGATCTAAATTTCCCGTTGGTTCATCAGCTAACAGTAGTGGGGGAGTGCCAACAATTGCTCTAGCAATACTAACCCGTTGCTGTTCTCCTCCAGAAAGTTGGTCTGGGAAACGGTCAGCTTTCGATAATAAACCGACTAATTTTAAAGTTGGTTCTAAACGTCTTTGAATTTCCTTGCGTGTATACCCTTGGGCTTGTAAAACAAAAGTGACATTTTCTGCTACGGTGCGCTGGGGAATTAGTTTATAGTCTTGAAAAACAATGCCAATACGCCGACGAAATAAGGATAAGCGATCGCCCCGCAATTTTGCCACATTCAAATCATCAACAATCACTTCTCCCTGACTGGCTAACTCTTCACCGTATAACAGCTTTAAAAAAGTAGACTTACCAGAACCACTGGCCCCAGTAATAAATAAAAATTCTCCTTTTTTAATCTCTAAATTTACGTCTGATAATACACAAAAACCATTTTCATAAATTTTGCTAACAGACCGTAATTCTACTATTGACTTAAATTGATAATTATGATTTTCGCTATCTTGTGTTTCCTGCTCAACTGATTGAACAGTTTTTACCTGAGTTGTTAAAGGCATTCTCACACATCCTCACATCCACAAACCAAAACAGATCACCACTGAATTACAAGGATGCCCCACTTTTAACGAAGAATATCAAAAATTATAGGGAACAGGGAACAGGGAACAGTCATTAGTTATTAGTTATTAGGAAGTAGGAAGTAGGCAACAGGCAATAGGCAATAGGAAAAGTATTTTGATATTCTTCTTTCCCCCCTGCCACTCTGCCCCCCTGCCCCTCTGCCCCCCTGCC
>DATGXB010000240.1:0-4224 GCA_035299225.1 Nostocaceae cyanobacterium
AATGGGTTTGGATATCATTCTCAGATATCCATAGTGATTCAAATCCTATTTTTCACTATTTTTGTTTCATTTTATTCTCAGTCCACATTTTTTCTTTCAGTAATTACCGATTGTGACAGTTTGGGTGCGGAATGTGGGTTACACCACTAGAAGAGTTTTAATCATACAGGAATCCTACCGCCCTCAAGGCATGGAAAAACAAATTTTTGATTACGCCCTAATTATGCCCCATTCCCAAGCTATCTGCAAAGCAGTTGACATCTATCGCGCTTGGTTGCAATCCCAAGAATGTGAACCACTTCTAGAATTAGCCGCAGTGTAAATTAAGTAAACTTAGCAGGGTGCGAAACCGCACCCATACTAATTATGAAATCGCTTTTAAAACCCAAAATAATAATAACATTACCCACGCCAATTGATAACAATTTTCCAAAACTTATTGATATTGGAATTGAGGGGTGGGAGAGAAAATATGGCAAACCCCAAACATTCGCATTCAATAGAAACTACTTTGATAAACCCCGCTACACTTGGAACTATGCCCCAAGTTGGTGGAATGAATACGGTGAGTTTATGAAAAAAATCAATGATGTCACAGTGACTCTTGAATATTGGGGAACTCCAATACCAATAAATTCATTAATTGAACTAGACCCCATCGCCGTAGCCACCAAACAAAAAAACATAATTCTCATCAATGATGAATATTATGCAGTTGCAGAAATTATCCAGCTTGGACTTTGGAAACAATTGATCGAATTAGACGGGAAACTATACTTCCCGCCTAACGAGGGAGGTAAATAGCAATGGTGAACTTTTACAAGGGTGCAGTTCCCAATAGACACTATACAAAACTGCCAAACAGCCTCATACGCGACACAGATATTAGCGATTCATGCTTTCGTCTCATTGCATGGATTACGTCACACATTGAGGGATTCAAAGTAAACTTTCAAGGTATCAAAGCGCAATTTGGCTACGGTAGAGACAAACTAAGAAGCATCATAAAAGAAGCAGAAGCAGCCAACTACCTAGTTCGTATCCAAATTAGAAACGCACTAGGACAAATAGACTGGCAGTATCACGTATTTGCAGACACGAAAGAATGCTTAGAATTTAAAGCCGATTTAGACACCCCCCCCATCCCGGAAAATCAACCCATTGACGGCTCAACCAGCGACGGGTTAGCCGTAGACGGGTTAGCCGTCACTGGCTTATCCGGCGACGGCTCAACCCACCCCCTATATATAGAAAACCAATTTAAAGAAGAACAAATTCAAGAAAACCAAAGAGAGAAAGCCCCTCTCGCGCAAACCGTAACTCTTGAAACTGAACCAGTTAAACCAGATCAAGAAGATCCCTTAACCCTCATAAACCCAGAAGTTATAAACACACAACCTGTTCAAACCAAAAATCTTGCATTAAGTTCTAACGCCGCCGCACCGCTTACACTTATTGAGACTTACCGCAAGTTGAGTTCTGAAGGTGCAAAACTGAGCCAGATGGATCTCAGGACTTGGGCAAATGAGGAAATAGGAGAAGCCATCAGCCTCTATCGCAAATCAGGCTGGCTATTTACTGGCGGCAATGACATTAATCTTGACTTTGCAATGTTTGTGGCTTCAAAAAACCACAAAATGGGCGAAAAGCCAACAGCATCTTTGGGGTTCAGGGTCATCAATAATTGTGAAAAAGACCCTAAATGTTGGCAGATGTTGGCCATTTGGGTTTACGAATGGCAACAAAACAAGAATGGTGGTCAAGATGTCAACATTGCAGACCTAGTAAAACAACAGCAAGAGTTACAGCGCATCCAAGAGGCAACTAGCAAACCATTCAGACTATGATTACGCCAGAAAAATTCCACAAAGGGATAAAGCTTTTACAGGATCATTTCATGGCATTAACTGGCAAAGGCCAGCTTACACAAGAAGCCATTGCTATTTGGTACGAATATTTAAGCAAAGAACTCAACGACGAGGAATGGGAAAAAGTTGTCAAAGACGCAATGATTACTTGCCGATTTATGCCCGTCCCCATAGAAATGGTTGAGAAAATTAACTCTGGCAAAGAAGTTAAAGCGCGGATGGATTGGCAATATATCCGCAAAGCAGCAGCCAGTGACAATCCAATGGAAAAACTGGTTTACTTGTCTGGACGCGCCAAAACAGCTTTGTATTGCATTGGGGGTATCAGTGCAGTTGCCCAAGCTGAATCATACCAACTCACTCAATTAGAAAAGACTTTTGTCGCGGTCTACACTCAAAGCACTGACAAAGACGTTAAAGCATTACCGCCCGTCTCCATGTCAAAGGCAGAAAAAAAGATTTCAGCAGAAGAATTTGTACCGCCTCCGCCGCACGTTAAAGCACAACTGGAGACTTGGATAAAAGAATATGGTTCGCCCGAACAAAGGCGTAAGCACCATTTACACGTTGTAAAAGACAATGGAACAGCTAACACTTAACCTAAACGTAAAGTCCACACCAAAACATAAACTTAAACGCCACAAACTCGATCAATATGATTCTCCTCACTGGTTTGTTACCCATCTCCCCAATTACATCAACATCAACGGTGTAATTGGTGAACCCTGTCGTGGTGCTGGAAATTTATCTAGTTTACTGAGTTGCTTCCAAGGCTGCAAAAGCCTGTGGACAAACGATATCAACCCCGATATAGATTCTCACTTTCACTATGATGCAGCAGATCCAGAATCATGGAAGAAATTCCCCTCAACAGATTGGATTGTAACCAATCCACCTTTCAGCGAAGCCTTCCCTATTCTCCTTAATGCCTATGAAAAGGCTAAAGTCGGGGTTATTTTCTTCCTTCGACTATCATTCATTGACTCAATCGAAGAACGGGCTGAATGGTTATTTCACCATAAAAGATATGTTGATTTAATCTACCCCCGCTTCAAATTTAGAAAGGGGAAAAATGGCAACTGGCAAACCGATTTTATAACGATGGGAGCATTTATCTGGCTAAAAAATAACAACCAAACATTAGGCTCTCTCACAATCCCCCAATCTAAAATAGCTGGTTTTCACGACAATCCAACAAATGCACCTAGTCTCCAGAAACAAATAGAAATCCTGCAACGCGAGGAACTAATAAATGCACATAAAAATAAATGAAGTTGAATCCCCAATGGTAGGTAAAAAATATCTAGTACCCTGTGTCTATCATGAAAAGGACTGGCCATTTCTGGGAGGTCGGTTTGTTCCCGTCATCATTTCTAATATTCATGAAGATAGTGAATTGGGGGTTTACCGTCATCATCTACATTATGATTTGCGTTTTGTCGCAGGTCATAAACTTACGCAGAACTCAGTAAGAAAGGTGTTTGCAGTCGCAGATGAATTTCGCAGGATTAATGTAGAATACAAAGTAGAATACAAAACACCTAAAACATTCGCAGACTTAGAGGATTTAGGATTAATTGCTTGGAGAATAAGGACTTGTTTTAGAAACTATCAACCCTTCTCCTCTAACGACCATGATCTCATAAACATGGTTTCCAAACTGGAAAAATTAAACGGCAATAAAAAAGCTTGTAACTACATTTGCCCCCATCGCCAAATGAGCTTTAAAGGCTACTTAGAAAATAGCCAGGGGCATATCACTTGCCCCGGTCACGGCTTGACTTGGGACAAACAAACCGGAGAATTAGTAAAAAAGCAGGGTGTGTTTAATGCTTGTAAAAGTAATTAATTTAGATGCCCCCTATTCCTGGGTATTTGGCAGATACAAATTTTACGACACAAGAGATAGAAGAATGAATCATCGTGGCATCACAGCTATTTATGCCACCAAAAAAATAGATGACTCAGCCTATCAAAAATTAGCAGATTTTGACCTACCAGTACCACCAAAAGAAGAATTAGTCTTGGGAGCAATTGTAGCGATCGCCTCGCTCACAGACTGCATTCTAATGACCGATGAATTTATTTCTGAACAGTCAGCCGCAGAAATTCAATGCGGTATTTGGCGGAAGGGTAGATATGCCTTGAAATTTGAAGATATCCAGCTTTTAGAAACACCAATCACAGTCACAGGTGTGAAACCCGGACAATGGAACTTAGAGGATGTTTTAAAAGTGGGGGGTGTTGTAGGAAAGCTCACAAGGATTAAACTGAAATTGTAGAAAAAACAACTTGTGAGCCAATGACTAAAGTATACCCTAGTAATCTGACGTGGGAACAGTGGGAACTAATCGCT
>DATGXB010000241.1:0-73448 GCA_035299225.1 Nostocaceae cyanobacterium
GGTAGTGATAAAAATGTAGTGATAAACAAGAATGTCAAGAAAAAGCTATTAGTATATTTATCAGTTTTACATATTAATTTTAGCAAAATCCACCGTTCATTAATAAATTTCACCAAAACTGAGTTTTGCTATATAATTGTAGACATACTGGTTTAATAATTAATTTTAAATATACTAGCACATTCAGTAATTATGAAATCTACTAACCTTGTTTGTCCTCGATGTGGCTCAAATCATGTTGTTAAGAACGGTAAGATCCATAATCAAAAACCAAAATATAAATGTAAAGACTGTGGACGACAATTTGTAGAAAATCCCACAAAAAAGGTAATAGATTCCTATACTAAAGAATTGATTGATAAGCTACTCTTAGAAAGAATACCTTTGGCTGGGATTGCCAGGGTAACAGGCGTTTCTCGAACATGGTTACAAGATTATGTTAATAAAAAATATGCTGATGTCGAGCTTCAAGTAAAGGTTTCGCCAAAGTCAAAGGGAAGATTGACCATAGAATGTGATGAGCTTTGGTCTTTTGTAGACAATAAACAAAATAAACAATGGGTATGGTTAGCAATAGATAGAGATACCAAAGAGATTGTTGGTGTTTACATTGGAGACCGCAGTGAAGAAGGAGCAAGAGAATTATGGAAATCCCTTCCTCCTGTTTATAGACAATGTGCTGTTTGTTATTCAGATTTTTGGGCTGCTTATGCTTGTGTTCTACCTAAAAAACGTCATCGTCCAGTAGGAAAAGATAGCGGCAAGACAAATCATATTGAAAGATTTAATAATACTCTGCGCCAAAGAATTTCTCGTCTAGTTAGAAGTGCTTTATCTTTTTCTAAAAAGTTAGAAAATCACATTGGAGCTATTTGGTATTTTATTCATCATTATAATTCCTGTATTGCTGCCTAGATTTTTCATCACTACATCTTGATCACTACCTGCTCAAGGTATGGGGCGGCATAGTGATGAAGGAATTACAGAAATTATTACTGCTGATTTTCAAGCACTATCGGATTTTTTGGGTGATAAACCTTTCTTTATGGGAGATAAACCTACAACTCTAGATGCTACAGCTTATGGTTATCTTAGTAACGTTATTCATACGCCTTTTAAACATCCAATCATTGATTATTTGTTACAACTGGATAATCTGTGTCAGCACGGCGATCGCATAACTCAAGCATTTTTTAGTGATTTAGCTTGAAGCTGTGTATGTCTAGGGATTTTTAGCCTGTTCAGTTAGGATAATGATTACAATAAAATAGTTACAAATCTAACTATTGGAGTTTTTTCAGTGGGTTTATTTGATGATTTTAGCCGATTTTTAGAAAATCGTTTAGAGGAGTTCTTGCGGAATAACCCGCATTTGGAGTTAGAAGCACTGTTGGAACAGGTACGCCGACAAGAAGAGGATACTTTAAAACTGATTGCAGACTTACAATTACAAGAAAAGCGATCGCAAGATCAAATCTTGGAAACGGCCCAAGAAATCCAACGTTGGCATATCCGGGTACAAAAGGCTAAAAATGCAGGTAGAGAAGATTTAGCCACCGCAGCCCAAGAACGGGAAGCTGCCCTTCTGCGGGAAGGAAATCAGCTTTGGGGACAGATGGAGGGTATCAAAGAACGTATTAAGCAATCCCAGGAGTTACTTAGCAAAATTCAACAACGTCGCCAAGAAATACAAGCAAAAGCCGTTGCCGCCCAAGCAGCCAGGGCTAAAGCCCAAACCCCGCCCCCACGTGTAGAAGCTAAAGGTTGGACTAGTCCCCAAACCAGTTTTTCTAGTAATTTTGACTACATAGAAGAACAATTCCGCCGCTTGGAAACAGAACAAGAGTTAGAACAAATGAAGCGCAACTTAGGCAAATAATTCTAGTTTACCTGGGTTTGCGAATTGCTCCTTGCCATTTGAGGGTTTGCTGTGCTGAACGTCTCCCAAGAGAACGGGTAGCAACTACTTCAATATCAACATTAGTCCCTGGACGTAACGCATCCCTGGGAATTTTCATTTTGCCCAAATTTAGGGTAAAGCGGTTATATTCTCGTGTTACCAGTTCGCTAGGAATATCACCTTCGTACAGGGTTCGATAATCAAAAGCATCTGCAAAATTATCCCGGGCTCGATATTTAATGCGAAACTGAGTATTGAGGGCTTCAGACTTACCAGCTAAATCAACAATTTTTAAATTCAGGGTTTCCCCAGCATCAGCAAAATCACTCACTGCTAATCGGGTAACATCTTGTCTCAAAATGGCGTGTGTAACTGTGAACTGAGTTAAATTTCCTTGAGTGTTGCCATTACCAGCTAACCAAAAATCTTCGGGAAAATCAATTTCTACTTCTTGGCTATCATTTAAATTCAGAGTAATTTGCTGATTAGCAAAGTTGGTAATCGGTTGTTTTTCCTGCCAAATCAGTTGCAAGCTTCCCTCTAAACGCCTGTCAAACTCAAAATATTCATCAGCCATGACTGAACCATAAGCTAACAGAGAGTTTGCACCGTAACGTTGTAGCCATTTATTTTTAGAAAGTGTTAATTGTTTACCTATGAGTTGGGAAATTGTGGTATTGATGGTTGGCATATCTCTAGTTATGGGTTCTTTACTTTTGACTATTCTTAAAGTTCCCAATTTTCCTGATCTGCCATTTTTGCCATCACTCCCATTACTGCCACGGCGACCATCATAACATCTATAAACCTTTTCTGTGCATTTGTAATTAGGAGTATCAGGTTTACCTGTACATTCTCTAACTTCCCAACTTTTGCGGCGACATCTACAACCTTCTGCACCTGTGGCACCACGTCCACCACGTCCACTTTCACCACCAACGGAACGGACTAAAATTTTCTTTAAATCTTCAATGTTGGTGTAATAAACTAATACAGAACCGCCATCGCCACCATTACCACCATTACCACCTCTACCACCATCACCACCATGAGGTGCATGAATGTCTCGTTTAATATCACTGTAGTCTCTATGGCGATCATGATCTCTGCCTGAATAGCGATCGCGTTCTAATGGATAATAGTTACAGTTAGGACGATTACCGCGATCGCCATCCTCTCCATCTTCCCCATTTTTTCCTGACAAATCAAAGCTGACAGAAGAACCATCAGCATAAACTGTTTGGTCAGATCCCGCACTTCCATCTCTTCCAGCTCTACCATCACTGCCATCACTGCCATCACTACCGTTATAATTGCTGTCATAGTGATCATGCTCTGCTATTTTCACATTTTTTTCTGAGGCATTAGCAGGACAAATCGTGGCATCAGAAGCAGGTAAAAAGCTGGTAGATAGAAAAAAAGTCAGCAGAAGTGATATTTTACTCCCAAAACCTTTGTGCATTGAGTTACACCTAAACCTTTACACGTAAATTATTTAAGTTTATTTATCACTTCTGACAGAGGTTTTTATCAATTTGCTCCTTAATTCGAGCAATTTTTTAGTTTAAAACCGTATTTTCCACATTGTCAGATGCCTAAACTTGTGGAGGTACGGTTAAAGTAAATAAACTACCACCAATAGATGTAGGTAAAGCATAGGCTAATTGGTCAAAATCTGCTTGAACTGCTTGTATATCTTTAGGTAAGAATGTTCCTCGATGTTCAGGAGTCAATAGCAGATTGACATTAGCCGGTCTAATCCGTTCATAAGAATCAGCAAAGAGTAGGAAAATTTCTACATATCCACGAATTTCTAGTTTTTGCCCTTTGAAGGCATCTGGACTAGGTAATAAAGTTACTAAGCCAGTGTCATTGGCGGGAAGTTTGAAATCAGTAAATGTTTTGTTAGGATTACCACCCAGAACTTGAGGAGGTACAGGAGGTGTATTAATACCAAATACATCACTTACTACTACTGCATCATTGAAGGTAATTTCTGGTGTAGTGGCAGTAAATAAGACTCGCAAGGCAATATCTAAAGTGCTAGTATTAGCAACTGTTAAAAAATAACCTTGGACTACTGTACGGGCAAAAGGCTCACCAGGGGCATCCACAATGGGTTTAACTAGAAGTTCAAAAGTTGATACGAGAGTCATAAATTTAACTTGATACTACATAATACAATGTAGCCTCCTCCGTATATAAAATGAGATCAGTCTTAAGTAGTATTTTGAGCAAAGAAAAATAAATACATATCATTGTTAAAAGTAAATTCTGGCATAAAAAAAGTGGCTCTGTATTGAGAACCACCTACAAGTTTAATCAAGTTGAAGTTATTAACGGACTTGTCCGTGAGCAGAAACCGCATCAATGGGTTTCATGAAGTACAATTTCAAGAATTGCACACCACTGGAAATGTACAAAGGTAGCTTCTGGAAGAATTGCAGTAATTTAGGAGTCGAAGAATTAGCGATCGCACTCAATTTGTCATTATTCTTGACACAGATATCTAAATACTGATAGAATAATGGATTATTCACATCCAACATGACTGGGAATACTCGACCCGCAGTTTCATTAGTCTTCTGAATCACGTAAATATCATATTCACGCGCATCTAGACCAATAGAGGCATAAAAATCTTTACGCTGAATATCATTGAGATACATAGTTGCAAATACCGACAACAGGAAGAACCGACACCACAGCTTGGCTTTCCAGTCGTTGAGCATTTGTGGCTGTGCTCTCATAATGGCATCAAAGAAATCACCGTGACGGTTTTCATCCTGACACCAATTTTCAAAGAAGCGGAAAATAGGATAAATGCGATTTTCAGGATGTTGTTCTAAATGACGATAAATAGTGATATAACGCCAGTAACCAATCTTTTCTGAGAGATAGGTAGCGTAAAAGATAAATTTTGGTTTAAAGAAGGTATAGTTACGGCTCTTAGTCAAGAAACCTAAATCCAAGGATAGGTTAAAATCTGACATGGCCTTATTCAAAAAACCAGCATGACGCGCTTCATCCCGTGACATGAGGTTAAAGCATTCAGCTAAAACAGGGCTTTTATCTTTTAAACGACGACCTAATTCTTTATACAACAAGAAACCGGAAAACTCGGCTGTACAAGAACGTTCCAAAAATTCGACGAATAAGCGGCGAGTATCCCCATCAATATGTTCCCAGGATTGTTCAAACTCCGCATCCCGAACAAAATGATGGCGGTTGTAGTCAGCGCGGAACTCTTCTAAAATCGCTTGTAACTCATCCTCATTTACTGAGATGTCCATTTTGGCCATCTCATCAAAATCAGTGGTGTAAAACCGGGGTGTTAACAGCGTTTCTTGAGCAGGAACTTTAATTCCTGGACGAATTTCTTCAAAGCCTGGTTTTTTTAGGGAATCTACCATGTTTTGATTGCTCTTTTGCCTTCTTTATTTTGATTACAACAGCAAGCCAGAACTGATGCTCTAACCAGCTACGTTATAAATTTGTATAAACTAAAGTCTAACAAGGTGTGAGCCGAAAATACTCTAGAAAACATTAAGACTTGCAACAAAAGTTAATCATTCCCTATCTTTCAAGGTTTTGAGCCAAAAAATGAGTAATAAATGAGTAGTGCTATCAGATATCAGGACATTCAGTTTTAATGGCTGAAGGATAAAGATAGTATTTACGTACTGTGTCCACTTCATCCCCCATCCAGTAAGCAACGTCAATGGCGGTAATGTTTTTGGCCAGTGTCAAATTAGTAAAGGTATAAGTTGTCATGCAAAATTAAATTCCTACTTGATGCTAGGTGCGGAGTGCAGGGCGCGGTTTGTAGAAAAATCCTAACAGAAACCAGAAAAATAATTTGTATAATTTATTCTACTTGATTACTCGCTACATTCCGTAGGTCATAGTGTAATACGAGAATATCTCTTGAATTTAATTTTTTAGCGTTATAAAAACCACAAAAAAGTCAGACAATCTCAGTATTGATACTTGGAATACTAAGGATTGTTAGGAATAATTATTGAATAGCTACATAGTACATTGTGAAGTGCGGAATGTGAAATTGATTAAAAAGTGATTGCACTAAGTACATACAGAAAATTGCAATTTGCTGGGGTACAAATTGCTTTCTTCTATCCGTATACTTTAGACAAAAAGGCTTAATAAAGATTGCGAGGAAGTAATTGATTTGGTTAAAAAGTTACTATAAATTTAAAATTTTTTTTCTATCTATTTGTAAAAAATCTGATAATAAACCTATAATACCTTGTAATTCTGCTGGGAGTTTTGTAGGTGTGGTAATTAATGTTGAATAAGAAAATGACTCAAATGATTTGGCAATATCGAATATTGAGACACCTTTGTAGGGAATTGGTGAGATCACTGCCACTCTCCTACAATGGGCGTTTTGACATAGCCTATAATGAGTGTTCCCCTGCGAGACGTTATGTGTAGCTTGCTTTCTTAGAGGATGCGATCGCCTCTTTTACAATCTCATTTACAATCTAAATTTTGATGACCATATCTTGACTATAAAAACCAAATTTTAAATTAATCCGAAATTAGCAAGCAGCAATTGGTAGTTAACTAAGCCCTTACTGTTTAATATTTAAGAATAATATGGCTAGTTTAGAGCATATTTAATTGATATCTGATTGACAGTATACTAATATGAGGTTAAACGGGAAATATGAATTCAGGAAATTCTGACAATAACGAACGTTTAGTCGTTTCTTACCTGTTGAGTGCGGGCTTGTTTTTCGGTTTTGGAGGGTTGCACCGTCTGTATAACGGCAAAATGGCCACTGGTGTATTATGGTTGCTTACAGGGGGAATGTTTGGAATTGGTCAAATTGTAGATTTATTTCTAATGCCTGGTATTGTAGAAGATTATGAGGTGAGATTGAGATTAAAAGCAGGTATGTCTCCTGTGGGTGTACCCCTCAATCAACAAACTGTTAACTCCCAAATTTATCAACCCAAGGGTGAAGATTTAATGGTGAAACTGCTCGAAGCGGCAGAAGCTAGAGGTGGTCATTTAACTGTAACTCAAGGTGTAAAAGCTACAGGAGCAAGCTTTGCAGATGTGGAAGCTACACTTAAGAAGATACATCAATCAGGTTATGCAAGAATAGGTAATGACCCTGAAAGCGGGGCTATTACTTATTATTTTGATGATTTGTAGTAAACTTGCTTGAGGCAGAGCTTCTATAAAGTATTCCCAGTCAGAGACACTTGTGTATACACGGTAGGTCTCCAAACTGGGAAGGAGAAAATAACTAATAATTAATGGGCTAATTTCTCCCTAGCCACTTTTGACCATTTAGACGGTAGACTAAGCGGGAAACTAACAACTCTAGGGTAGTTTTGCGCTCATCAATCAAAAATGACTCTAGGGTGCTAGGTTTTTTACCTTCGTTACAAGAAAAACCTTTTTTACCTTGAATATCAGCATCAGGGAAATAAAGGTTAAATTGACGTTCTCCGTTTTTCCAGTTACCTATAATTTGCCAACATTCTTCGGCCGTATCAAAGCCGATAATAGGATATTTCTGTTTGGCAAAGGTTAACTTTAAATCAGATACTCCTTCTTCTGTAATGGCTTTTTGTAGAGTAGGGAGGTAATGTTGCTGGATAAACTCTTCAAAGGGTTTATCTTCCACAGCTGGGGGTTTTTCCTTTTTGGCAGCTTTAGCACCTGGGGTAGCTGTAGCTTCTGGCTTGTTAGCTGTGGGAAGATTGCTTGATACTGGTTCGTTACGGCTGGGTACGTTTTCTTCCGCTTGATTTTGATTGGTTGGTTCTGCCATTGCTCAGGTTAGTCCTTGTATTGTAGCTGTTTGAGCTTTATTACCTTGCATTAGTCTAAGTTACTTTCATTTTGACATAACAACGGATAGCGATCGCTATTAGCTATAGTTTATAAATTTTGATGATTAACCAATTTTTCTCCTTATGAACAATATTTTTAATTCATCAGTAATACAAAATACCAAGACTTACGTACGTTAAACGGCAAATAAATAGTTATTATTTCCCGACTAAAATTTTCAGATTTTTACCTTAATCTTAAGATTTTTAAATATATCTATATTATTTATATAATTTTCTTTGATTACTGTGTATTGATAAGGTGTATAGTTAATTTGAGCAAAGAAAGTTTCCACAAATTCCCTAGAAGTTTTAATAGACCACTTAGCACACTCATGACTAAGATAATTTTTAGGGAATGGATAGAAACATTTTAATGTAATATCATTATCTTTATACAAAGGGTGCATCCCAAATTTATTTTTCAGGCTTGCTTCCAATTTGGAAGCTTTATCTTCTAGGATATCTACAGTTTCAATTTTATAGTGTATTAAAAAATTTCTTAAATCAACTAATATTTTTGCAGGCTGATAAGGTGATCTTCCTTTATCAAATTCATTTTGGTCAAGCAGCACTAGAGCTAAATCGTATTTATATAAATTATTTTCTTTTTGCAAGAAATTTTCATTTGTTTTAAGGAATTTATTTACTCTCTTAACCTGTTGTTCACCTAGATGCTGCACTATAAGAGAGTCATTTTTTGCTTCAGATATTTCTGAATAAAATTCATTGATAGTAGCTTCAATAAACATTACAGAATTAATTACAGCATTTAAGTTAAATGAGGTATAATTAATATCTGCTTTGTTTGGTATTTCCTCTTTTGCCAAAGCATCCAATTGTTTATCAAATATTTCTTGGCTTAGATTTGCATTGACATAAGCTGAAGTTAATGCTTCAGTTGAAAAGTAATATTTACCTGACAAATGTGGTACTTCGGGAGTTGCGCCTTGCATATACTGAATTTCTATTAAACTTAATTAAACTCCATAGAATATAACTTACTGTTATAGCCTTGTCAAGAAAGTGGTAACTTACGTCTAAATGTTTTAAGTAACAACAATAAAGAGGTTATTATGCACCTATCCATAACAGATGAGCATTTACGAATAGAGTTTTCTTTTTGGGAACAGCTTTTTTCTGTACGCTTAAATAATCTGTGGCAAATACCCCTGAATCACATTGTCCAAGCTCATACAAACGCACCGGAAAGCAATTGGAAAGAAATTCGCGCTCCTGGTAGTTTTGTTCCGGGTTTAATTAAAGCTGGAACTTATTACACCGACAAAGGGAAAGAATTTTGGTATGTTACCAATCATTCAGGCTTCCACAATTTTTTAACTATCGAATTAGCAAACGAAGACTATAGACGAATTATTTTCAGTAACATTGATAACAATGAAGAATGGCAGCAACGTTTAAACCCCTCTAATTAGCTGAGTTTCCCCCGTAATTCGGGGGAGGAAAGCAGTATTATCAACCACCAGCAACGGCAGGAACAATACTAACCTCATCACCATCTTTTAAAGGGGTTGCAGTCCCTTCTAAAAAGCGAATGTCTTCGCTATTAACATAAAAATTTAGAAACCTGCGGGGTTTTCCAGCTTCATCGCATAATGCTGACTTAATACCAGGACAAGCTTGCTCTAAAGAGTCAATGAGTTCAGCAATGGTGTTCCCGCTACAGTTGATAGTAGCTTGGTTATTTGTATGTTTTTGTAGAGGAGTGGGAACTAAAACGGTTACGGCCATAATTAATGTCAATATTGCAGTGGTCAGTTGTGGTTTGTAGTTGGTCAATAGTCAACTGTCAGTTACCAATGACTAATGACCAATGACTAATGACTAAACTAGAACTTGTTGCCATTCTAGGCGGTCAAGTGTGCGGGATCTTTCTAATGCCCGTTCAAAGCTATCGAGTTTTGCTTCAATAGTCAATGGTTCACCAATATAACCTTGTACAGCTTCTTGGGTTTTGAGTCCATTGCCAGTGATGTAAACTACAGTAGTTTCATCGGGGTCAATTTTGCCAGCTTCTACCAATTTTTTCAATACAGCTACGGTTGTTCCGCCGGCTGTTTCTGTAAAAATGCCTTCGGTTTCTGCTAACAGTTTGATGCCTTCGATGATTTCTGCGTCGGTGACAGATTCAATATTACCGTTAGTCTTCTGAGCAATTTCGACAGCGTAAACACCATCTGCGGGATTACCAATAGCAATAGATTTAGCAATTGTGTTGGGTTTAACGGGTTGAATAAAGTCTTTTCCTTCTTTGAAGGCTTGAGCGATGGGGGAACAACCTTCAGCCTGTGCACCGCTAAAGCGGACATTTTTGCCTTCTACCAAGCCAGTGGTAACAAATTCTTGGAAACCTTTATATATTTTGGTAAATAGAGAACCAGAAGCTAAAGGGGCAACAATATGATCAGGTAGTTGCCAGCCTAATTGTTCTATAACTTCAAAACCTAATGTTTTAGAACCTTCAGAATAATAAGGTCTTAAATTAATATTGACAAAACCCCAACCATGTGTATTAGCAACTTCTGAACAGAGGCGGTTAACTTGGTCATAGTTGCCTTTAACTGCCATGAGGGTAGGACTGTAGATTAAGCTACCCAGGACTTTACCCGCTTCTAAGTCGGAGGGAATGAATACACAACAATCTAAACCGGCATGAGCTGCGATCGCAGCTGTAGAATTTGCTAAGTTGCCGGTACTAGCACAAGATACAGTAGTAAAACCTAATTCTCTAGCTCTACTCAATGCCACAGACACCACCCGATCTTTGAAGCTGAGGGTTGGCATATTTACGGCATCATTTTTTATATATAAATTATTTAAACCCAGGCGACGAGCAAGACGATGGGAACGCACTAGTGGGGTCATTCCTGTTCCCACATCAATTACATTATCGGTAGCAACTGGTAAAAAGTCTCGATAACGCCAAATGGATTGGGGTCCAGCTTGGATTTTTTCCCGGCTGACGGTCAAACGTAGGTTGTTATAGTCGTATTTGACTTCCAATGGACCAAAACATAACTCACAAACGTGGCTGGCCTTCAGTTCATATTCTGCGCCACATTCCTTACACTTGAGGGCTGTAAAGTTAGCGTTGCTAGTACGTGTGTGTTGTGCGATCGCCTGGGTCATAAAACTACCTTTCCCTGTATCTCCGTCAACTGTTGCCAGAATACTATCACGAGTAAAAATACCCGTCAAACATATCCGACTATTTTTGTCGGGTTTAGCTGAAGTCCTGAAGATTCAACATAATTTTATTAAACAGACGATAAAAGCTTCACACTTAGTTACATTTGTACACATTTAATTTAGTAAGTATGCTAAATATCATTTATATATAAGCGTAATATTATCATTGTGAAATATTACATAAGTAAAAATTCTTGCTGTCAGTGAAACTTGCTAAGATTGTGTAAATAATAATTAAAAGTTTTAAAATCAAGGAGATTATTTACTTATCATTTACTTACTTTTGATTTAGAATGAACTTTGTCAATAAATCAATAAATTCAAGCAGTAAAAACAGCAAGAATCAAGGGTAAACTATACTTTCTATCAAGTAGCCAAACCCATTTATGATGGCTAACTTGCAATAATTTTTTAGGGACAAAAAAGGCACTTAGCATCAAAAGATACTGACAAGGCTTGAATATGTTATCACAACTGCGTCTTAGCTAATCATAAATCTCAGGGCATTTCCTAACAAACCCACAGGTCTGTACAATGAATTACGTCAAAAAATCTACCAACGCTCAAAAATCGTACTTATATCGTTCTATATTAACAGCCGTATTACTAGCTAATGGCTTTTTACAATCTATTCCTCCCGTCTTAGCTGAAGGCACTACCGCAGGTACAACTATAAATAACAGTGCAACAGCTACTTACGAAGACCCCAACAACCCAAACGTACCAATTAACTCTACTTCTAACACTGTAACTGTCACAGTAGCAGAGGTAGCAGGTATAACTGTAACCTCTGCTGGTTCAGTGGATCAAAACGGTGGTGATGTTGCCGTAGGAGATCAATTAATTTTCAACTTCACTATTACTAACGTAGGTAATGACCCCACTGGATTCCGTATACCCAACTTAGCCACCACCACAGGCCCAGCTACAGTATCTGGGACATTACCAAATGGTGGTACACCTAACAACCTGCAATATAGCCTAGACAATGGTGCAACTTGGCA
The DNA here is from genome assembly GCA_035299225.1 of Nostocaceae cyanobacterium. Lineage (GTDB taxonomy): Bacteria > Cyanobacteriota > Cyanobacteriia > Cyanobacteriales > Nostocaceae > DATGXB01. Next base: position 11,986 of record DATGXB010000241.1, read on the forward strand.
GAACATCACCGGGGCTGAAGTAATTGTACCGAATATCCCTGTAGGTGGTCAGGTCTTAGTAAGAGTACCAGTTACCGTCCAACCAGGAGCACAAAACAGTGATGTAATTACTGTCAGACTGGGTAACACTCCGGCTGATGCTCAAAACGTGTTACGGAGTCCTGATGGTGGTGACGTTTACACTGTAGACAACCCACCTGGTAGTCCTGGTGAAGTAGCTGGTGATCCAGTGAATGGAGTCAGAGAAGCTAGTGATACATCTCCTGACGTGATAGTTGGGGCGGCTGTCAGGAATTACTCTTTAGCAACAATCCTCAAAACCCGTAATGCTTATAGCAACAATAATACAACTAACGACATTACAGATGACACATTAGGTTATGGTTTGAGTTTGCGAGTTGAAGGGAATGATGTTACTGGACAGGGCATTTCTCCAGCCGCTTTAGAGGGGACTAATATCATTGTTGATGGCAATCCTGTAACACGCATTTTAGTATCTGATGCCATTCCCACTGGTACTGATTTAGTATCAGTTGTAGCTCCGGCAGGATGGATACCAGTTTATACTATAGACCCCATCGCTACCAATGCCAATGCTGCTCAATGGACAACAACAGCACCAGCTAACTTGGCTACAGTTACCCGTGTAGGTTTTATTAATGACCCCAATACTGTTACATCTGTAGCACCGAACCAAACAGTAACCGGGTTCACAATTAATGTAAGAGTGGAAGCGGCTGCTACTTCACCTCTAAATGTGGCCAACATTGCTCAAGTCTTTGGTCAAACTCCTGGTAATAACTTGCCTGTATATGATGAATCTGGTGATCAAAACCCCAGTAATTATGATGGTTCTGTGGGTAATATGACACCACCTCCAGGGTCTGATGGTAACGGTGATGGTGTTCCTGATACCCTAATTGTTGATGATGGTTTTATTAATACCCCAGCTACTCCCGAAACTGGCGTGGATGGTAATAATGATAACACAGGCGTGGGAACTGGTGGTGAAGCAAACATCTTTCCAATCCAAATACCTGTGAATTCTGCCATCCTTAATGGCCCAGTAAATGCTCCCAATGCTATTGGTCCATCCGGTACTACTAATGATGACTTTACTAACAAATCTTCTCTAATTCCAGCAGGTACAGCACCAGGTTCTACACTCAATCCTCAACCAGTAGGCTTTACTAATACAATTCTCAACAACGGTCTTAACCCTGGTACAGTAACATTAGTACCAACACCACCTGCTAATGCGGGAGATTTGCCACTTAACACAACAGTCACAATTTCCTTTGGTAGTGAATCTGCGGTTTATACTTATGATGGTACAAACTTCAATTTAGCTGCTGGTGATACACCAATATCTATTCCCAATGTCGCACCTAACCAGACCATCAACTATGGTGTAGAAGTTGATTTACCTGATGGTACAGGACTTTCTACAGATGAGGCGATTAACAGAGGTTTCCCTGTACCAATCCAGGCTTCTATAGATACTAATGGTGATAATTTAGCCGATGCTCAAAATACTACCATTGACCGTGTATACACTGGATTCCTGAGACTGAGAAAACTGTCTAGAATTTTAGATCAAAATGGACAGCCGGTAGCAGGTGCTGATGGTCAACTTAGTGCTGATCCTAAGACTCCACAACCAGGAAATATTATTGAGTATCAGATTCAGTACACCAATATTTCTGAGCAACAGTCTGGTAATGGTAACGTGATTTTAAATGCTGGGAATGTAGTCATCAATGAAAATGGCGTGGCATTACCGAACAACTGGGCAAGAGATAATGATACTAATGGTGTGATTGATACTAGCAATATTGTGGGTTCTGCTACTGACTCCAATGGTACAATTCAATTCTTTAATGGTGATCCGGCTACTAATGTTGGTACAGATCAGACAGGAACAGCTGCCACGACAGATGTTACTAGATATGTAAATACTCTCAATAATCCAGTTGCACCTCAACAAACGGGAACATTTACTTTCCGTCGTCGAGTTAACTAGTACCTAAAATAAGCACCCCTGTGATTTTCAGGGGTGTGTGATGATTTTCGGTAAAAGTGGAACTGTGAAAATGTTGGAGGTAATACGAATGAAACGTTTGCTAATAGCTGGAATAGGGGCAGTAGCTTTAATTGTTCCTGTGCCGTTGATTACTCAATTATCTGGGTGGCAATCTGATACAGCTGTTGCCCAAAATCCCCAAAATCAACAGGCTTTGCAGTTATTATTGGCAGCAGAAAAGCAAGTGGTAACAAAGGATCAGCAAGGTAAGCAAAAGGTATCTTGGCAGGCTTTGACTAGTGGGGAGAGAGTTACACCTGGGGATGTACTTAAATATACATTAAGTGGACAAAATAGAAGCGATCGCCAATTAAGAAATATTACTCTCAATCAACCTATTCCCCAAGGAATGGTATATGTTTTGAAATCTGTGAATGCTGGTAGTAATACTCAAGTAACTTACAGCATTGATAGTGGACGTAATTTTGTGGCTAATCCCACAGTCAGAGTTACCCTAGCTAATGGACAGGTGGAAACTCGACCTGCACCAGCTACAGCTTATACTCATATCCGCATTAAAATCCCTTCTTTACCAGCCAAAACAACTGTTAAAGTCAGCTACCAAACTCAAGTACGTTGATATACATTTGTCTGCAAAAAATTTTGGCAGTAATTGGTAATTTAGTATGTATAATTGCCAATTACATTTACCAAGATTCACAAGTGTTGAAAGGGAAACAGGCTACAATCCCAAGGAGATTTGTGCAGTGATTCGTGTTGATAAACACCAGCAAAATAAAAGCTGTATTCACCGTTATCGGCGGTTGACGGCTGCTATACTCCTGGGAAGTGTATTGCCAGCTACTATACCTTTACCCACTTCCGGCCAAGCAGTAAACATTGTTAACCAAGCTGAGTATAGCTATACTTATCAAGAACCTAGTGGGGGTGAGGTGCGTTTTCGAGCAACTTCTGTGGAAAATCGCCTGACTACTACCCCCTTAGTTGATCCCTTTGGGCAGATTTTGGGCTGTGCTGGTGCAGTTTTAGATGATTATACAGGTTTTAGTGTAGCTCTTTATGAACCAAACCCTAGTGATCCTACAGGAACAGAATTAGGACAGTTGGTGTCTTTAACTCGGACTGAATTTCCTGATATTCCTAACAATAATATTCCTGGTGGAGTAGCACCTAATAGTGTAAATAGTAATCCATACTCTATAGGGAATAATCCACCTGGTGTTTATAACTTCTTACTTGATCCGAATCGTGGTCAAACTACACCAGGAAGAATCTATATTTTAGTGGTTAATCCTCCACCGGATTCAGTTTATACCCAGCGTCGGGTGAAAATTGAAATACTCCAAAGCACTGGGGCGATCGCTAATAATGTAATACGTTATTTAGCTACATCCTTAGATGGTCAACCGATTAGCACTACAGGTGAAACCACTGTCGAGGGAAGAGTGGTTGTAGTTCCCAATGCGGAAACCGTAGGACTGGATTTATTAGCTTTTCAACTTACCACAAATTTGTGTCAAGCCAATCAACTACAAATTATTAAAGCAGGCGATCGCGCAACTGCTGAACCTGGAGATACGGCTATTTACCGTTTATCGGTGCGAAACTTATCTGATGCTGGTTTAAATAATGTCGTAGTTACAGATACTCTACCCCTTGGTTTTAGGTTTATTAACAACTCGGTGCGGGGAGAGTTAGATGGCCAACCAGTCACCATTACTACCACCCAAAATGGTAACACAGTGAGATTTACAGCTAATGTCACAATTCCTCCAGAAAAAGTCCTAAATATTGCTTATGCAGTTCAACTAACTAATGATGCCCAACGGGGTACGGGTCGAAATAGTGCGATCGCTAATGCTCAAAGAGCCGATAATGGCTTTACTATCAAAGATGGCCCAGTTACACACCTATTAAAAATCAGACCAGGAATTGTTAATGATTGCGGAACTATTATCGGTCGGGTGTTTGTAGATAAAAACTTTGATGGAGAACAACAACCAGGAGAACCAGGAGTTCCCAATGCGGTTATCTATATGCAGGATGGCAACCGTATTACAACTGATCCTAATGGTTTATTTTCCCTTGCCAATGTTTTACCAGGAAATCATACGGGTGTATTAGATTTGAGCAGTTTACCAGGTTATACCCTTGCTCCCAACCGGAAATTTAGTGAACGCAATAGCCAATCACGGTTAGTTCGGATACAGCCTGGTGGTTTGGTCAGAATGAATTTCGCAGTCACACCCAGTTTTCAGGAGCAAAGCCAGCAATGAAAAACAGACTGCATGAAAACACTATTTTGCAACTAAATTTTTTGGGAGTGATGGTAAAACACCCGCTTCTAGCGATCGCTTCTGCTATAACTTGTATTATTTATCCTGTTATAGCCAAAGCCGAATCTATTCAAACTTCTACCACTTTGCAAGACTTTTCTGAAGCCAACGTAGAACCGACGAATAACAAGTTTTATTTAGCACAGTCATCAACTGACAATTTATTATCTAGAAAGGCTCTTGAGCAGGAAACAGTAGAATTACGGATTTCTGACTCTCAAGCGAATAATTTGGTAAATCAAGAAACCACAAAATCAGACATTGCGGAATCCGTAGTTAATACCCCAAACCCAGAAACCACAAAACCAGACATTACAGAAAATAACCCATTACCAACAACCACTACCCAAAACCTACCCCTTCCCTCAACAACAGTTAAAATTCTTACCCCAACCCCAGAAACGGTTGCAGATGTTCCCGCTACCACCATAGTTTTGCAGTTTCCCGTTGATGCACAAATACAACTATTTGTCAATGGTAAAATAGTAGACCCCTCTTTAGTGGGACGCACGGAAACTGATAGCGCGACTAACTTAATAACACAGACATGGTATGGTGTCTCCCTCGAAGAAGGGGAAAATACTATTTATGCCCAAATAGTAGGAAGTCAAGAACAATCTGTACCAGTGCGGGTGATGGTGCGGGGTGAGCCCAAAAAATTAACAATTGAAACGGTCGAAGCCCGTATTCCTGCTGATGGACGTTCTACCGGGACAGTTCGCGGTCAATTGTTAGATGCCAATGGTAATCGTTCTAACCGAGATGCGATCATTACCTTATTTCCTACGGCTGGGGAGTTTGTCGGTGTAGACTTCCAACCAGATCAACCAGGCTTTCAAATAGAAGCGAAAAAAGGTGAATTTACCTCTATTTTACGCTCAGACTTAAAAGCTCAAACTGTACGTATTCGCGCAGTTACAGGAGAATTAGAGGCATTTACTCAGGTACAATTTGCTACCGCATTACGTCCGAGTTTAGTGACTGGGGTAATTGATTTGCGTTTGGGTGGAAAAGGCAGCGATTATTATAGTAGATTAAGTGAATTTTTACCTGCGGATGGAGATAACAGTACCACACTGAGTTTTAATTCCTCGGTCTTTGCGACGGGAACAATAGGTGAATGGTTATTTACAGGTGCTTATAATAGTTCTCGCAGTTTAAACGAAGATTGTAATTGTGATAATCGTCTATTTAGAACCTTCCAATTTAGTGAGCAAAACTATCCAGTCTATGGAGACAGTTCTAGAGTAGATGTTATCACCCCTTCTATTGATAGCGTCTTTGTCCGGTTAGAACGTTCCAGAGGTCTTCCTGGTGTAAGTCCTGACTTTGTGATGTGGGGGGACTACAACACCGAAGAATTTGCTCGTCCTTCCCAACAATTTACAGCTACAACTCGTCAGTTACACGGATTTAAAGCTAACTATAACTTAGGGAATCTGCAAGTTACGGGTTTTTATGGTAATAACTTAGAAGGATTCCAACGGGATACTATTCCCCCAGATGGAACTAGCGGTTATTATTTCCTTTCTAGACGTTTAATTGTTCCCGGCAGTGAAAACGTTTTTATTGAGCTAGAAGAATTAAACCGTCCCGGAACTGTGCTACAACGTCAGCAACTAAACCGGGGTGCAGATTATGAAATTGATTATGATCGGGGGACTTTATTATTTAGAGAACCAATGCTCAGAACTGACATAGACGAATTTGGACAAGTCTTAGTCCGTCGAATTGTCAGCACCTATCAATATGATGCGGAAAACTCAGATAGTAGTATCTATGCTGGACGGTTACAGTACAACTTTAACAAAAACCCTAATCAAGAAAGCTGGATTGCAGCTAGTTACTTACAAGAAAATTTAGGAACAAGAAGTTTTGAGCTTTATGGTGCAGATGCGCTGATTTCCTTTGGTTCGCAGGGTAAATTGATGGCTGAATATGCCCATTCTGATAATGATTCTGATTTGATGGGGAATATTAGTAGTCAGGCTTATCGGGTGGAAGCAACTGGACAAATTTTTAAGAATTTACAAGGTCGAGCTTATTATCGTTCTGCGGATATTGGTTTTGCTAATAATGCTACTGTAAGCTTTGTTCCTGGACAAACTCGTTATGGAGCGCAATTACTAGGGAAAATTACAGATACAACTTTAATAAAATTACAATATGATCATGAAGATAATTTTGGCTTTGCACCACAACCTCTAGATACATTTGAAGAATTATTTGCTCCGCGTTTAGAAGCTGCTCCTGGTAGTAAAGTTGACAATTCCCTCACAACCATTTTAGCTGGGGTACAACAACGGTTTGGCAGTGTCACGTTTGATTTAGATTGGATTCATCGGGATCGGGAAGATCGGATTTCCTCTAATGCCCTACAAAGTAATTCTGACCAGTTGCGATCGCGTCTAACAATCCCCATTACCAAAAAGTTAACTTTCCAAGCCCAAAATGAGTTAACTTTATCCTCTAGTAGTGACTCAGTTTACCCAGACCGGACAATTTTTGGACTAAATTGGGCTGCTATTCCTGGTGTGAATATTTCCCTAGCACAGCAGTTTTATAATAGTGGTCAATATAGCGGTAATTCCATTACCAGTTTAAGTGTCAATGGCGAACATAAACTAGGTACAGATACTGCCATTACAGGTCGTTATTCAATCTTAGGCGGTGCAAATGAAGTTACTACTCAGGGGGCTGTCGGGTTAAATAACCGTTGGACAATAGCACCGGGTTTGCGGTTAAATTTGGCTTATGAACACATATTTGGTAATTTTTTTGGTAGGAATGCAGCCAGCGAAACTTTTGCCCAACCTTTTACCGTCGGTCAAGCTGCATCTTCTATCGGTTTTAATAGTGGTGATAGCTATAGTGTAGGATTGGAATACACTGATAATCCGGCATTTCAAGCCAGCGCTCGTTATGAACATCGCACCTCTTCTTCTGGAAGTAATACCGTAATTTCCGGGGCATTAACTGGTAAAATTTCCCCTGCACTCACGGCTTTGGTACGCTATCAACAAGCTAATTCTTCTAATCAAAGATTAATCGGTTTAGGTGATACCGCTAATTTAAAAATGGGTTTAGCTTTCCGTGACCCTAATAATGATAAGTTTAATGCCTTATTGCGCTATGAATACAGACAAAACCCCTCGACTATTCCCGATACAATTTTCTTAGGTAGTGGAACAGGTGCTAATGATCACACTTTTGCTTTAGAAACAATTTATGCACCAAATTGGCAATGGGAATTTTATGGTAAATATGCGCTCAGGAATAGTACCTCTTACTTAGCTAGTGATTTGGTGGGAACAAGTACCGTTAATTTAGCTCAGTTTCGAGCTACTTATCGTTTAGGTTACAACATGGATTTAGTAGGGGAAACACGCTGGATAGGTCAAGATACTTATACTGAAACGGGTTTTGTCCTGGAAACTGGCTACTATCTTTCACCTAATCTGCGCTTATCTGCCGGTTATGTGTTTGGTAGAGTGGATGACCGAGATTTTTCCGGTGCGCGTTCTGCAAACGGGCCTTATCTGGGTTTAACTTTCAAACTGGATGAGTTATTTGAGGGTTTTGGACGACAGCAAGTTGTCCCCCTGCAACAACAAGAATCTTTGATTAAAACGGGGGAACAGGGAACGGGGAACAGGGAACAGGGAAGTGAGGAAGTTATTAATCTCACAAACCAAAGCCAAAATCCGAACTCTAAGTAGTTAGGGAACAGGGATAACGGAAAAATCAAATTTATGAAAATAGTTATACGGGCTTATATCAGAAATATTACAGAGATTAACAAGCCTTCTACCTTGATAAAGAAGGTCAAAGCTGGTATTGGGGTGAGTTTGTTATTATCATTTTTAATACCAGTAAACTCTGCTGTAGGACAAAGTGCAGATTTACCGCTTAAAGTGGTGGTGAATAGTAATAAGGATAGGGAAATACAAGCTGATGATGGTTTGACTTTGCGAGAAGCGATCGCCTTAGTCAATGGCAGCTTACAATTAGAACAACTCAGTTTATCAGAAAAATCTCAAATCACTTTTTTACCAAGTGGTAATTCTCGCATTGAGTTTAATTTACCACCCCAACAAACTACTATTACTCTCAAAACCCTTTTACCTCCCCTGACTACCCCTGGTTTAACCATAGACGGGACAACTCAACCAGGTTATGATGCTCAAACATCACCCACCGCAGAGATTAATATTCCCAAACCTGTAGTTAGAATTACACCTGCACCAGAAGCAGAGGTATTTCGTGGGTTGACTGTTTTAGCTGATAAAATCACTATTCGCGGTTTAAGCATTTACGGGTTTAACTCTCAACATACTGTAACCGCAAGTACACCACCTGCTAATATTTTTATTGCTGATCAATTTATTCCTCCTCATACTATCCCCATTACAGAAAATTATCCCGACAATTTACCTAACAAACCCCCGGCAGGTGTAGTTATTGAAAATAACTGGTTAGGTATTACCCCGGATGAAAAAATGCCAGCAATACCTTCTGCTTTTGGAGTATCGGTTTTTAATGCTATTAATCCCATTATTCGCCGCAACCGTATTTCCTATCATGATGGTAGTGCGATTATTACAGGTATCCGTGCGGAGGGAATGCAAGTATTAGATAATATTCTGGTTGCTAATGGTTTAGCTGGTATGCCTGATGCGATCCGATTAGAAGGAAAGATTGATAAATCTACCATTCGGGCTAATTTAATTTGTGGGAATGATGGCAGTGGCATATATTTATTTAAACCGGAAGGAGTAACGAATATTACCGAAAATAGGATTAAATCCAATGGTCGGAGATTTCGCCGGGCTGCGGTGTATTTGATGGGGAATGACCATCGAGTTACAGATAATCAAATTACCTATCAAGCTGGTGCGGGAGTAGTTGTAACAGCCTATCCCCAAAGTAACAGAAATATGATTCAAAATAATCGGTTTTCAGCTTTGGAAGGATTAAGTATTGATTTGAATGCACAGCATAATGTAGGAGTGCAAGAGTTTCAGAATGGTGATGGACCCAACCCGCAGCGTAACTCACCCAACCGACGCAGAGATACAGCCAATGCGGGAATAAATACACCACAATTTTTAAGTGCAGAATTTCTATCTAGGGATAATTCTACAGTGGGTGTGGATGGGATAGCTGAACCAGAAGCCGAAATTGATATTTATCGAGTTAGTGGTAATGCAGGATATGGCGTTTTACGAAAACCTATAGCCAGCACCAAAGCAGATGCTAAAGGCAGATTTAGTATTAATTTAGATGATTTTACCGCAGGAGAGCGAATTAGTGCGATCGCAACTCACCCCCGATATGGCACATCAGAACCCGCCTATCCTGCCGTACTGCGTTCCCTCAATACCCCCCTTCCTCCTCCAACTTTTGAACTTGGTATAGTGCAATGTCTCACCCCTCCAATAGCCCAAACACCCCCAGAAATACCACCAGAAACACCCCCCCAACCTATCCGGCTAAAAGTACCCAAAAACGTCCACTTTGCCCTAGATAAAGATAATATTAGCCCCACCAGCACCCAAGTTTTAAACCGAGTTGCCCAAGTATTAAAAGAAAATCCCTCAATCATCCTAGAATTACAAGGACATACAGACATCCGAGCCAGTGATGCTTATAACCTCGACCTAGCAGCACGTCGGGCGCGGTCAGTCCGTAATTACCTCATTCGTCAAGGTATAGCCCCCGAAAGAATGACCATTCGCGCATTAGGAGAAAGACAACTGCGAACCACCGGAATCACTAGATTAGATCATGCCCGTAACCGCCGAGTAGAGCTAATTTACCAAGATATCCAAGGTATTGAGGTCATAGTCCAAGAAGAAGATTTGCAATTAGAGTAGGGAGAAACTTTTTACCCAACTCCTAAACCCCTGTATTCTACTTTTGAACCTACCATGAACAATTCCAATCAGGAGCTAGTGAAACAGCAATGAATCTACTGTACAAACATCTTTTAGCAGCCAAAAAAAATCCTCTCACAAGCTATAAAAGACTAATCAGCAGTTTTGTGTTCTCACTATTAGCCCTGAGTTCTTGGTCACAAACTGCTCAAGCGGAAGGTAGCCGAACTATCTATCCTTCTGGTAATCCAGGCTTCCGCGCTAACATAGAATGGCGTACCAGTGACTATGGTGGTATAGTACGACGTAGGACATTACTAAGAGTCTTTGCTAAACAAGATGAATATATTTTGATGGGATCTTCTGCTGTCAAAGTTAACAATGGTAATATTCTGATTTTTAACCCTGGAAGTGTAACAGGTTCTATTGGTAGTGAAAACGTCCCCATTGGTTCGGAAGCTTTTAACTGTTCAGCTCAATCAGGAGCAAATACAGGGAAAATTACTAGTCGAACTCAAGAGTTAGCTGGCCCGCGTTCTGTAGATGGTACAGGTAACACCACTGGTTATATACCTTGTGTTTATCGTGCTCCTGTTACTGGGGTCTATGAGGTGGTTTTTTTAGGGCCAGATGGAGCAAATTCTAACAATGAAATTCAACCTACTGGTGAAATTAATTTAACTAGTTCAAGTAACTTTGATGGTGCCCAGAGTACCAACGTCGCAGCTTGGGATGTAACTGTACGCAATAGCACTTCTGCGACTACTGATATAACTGGGCGTTTATTTACGTACTATATAGCCTTTTTTACAGGTTTTAATGGCAGACCTGTTTACTTCCCAATTTACCCAGTCACCACAGACGGATTTCGCTATAGGGTTAGTCTCAGAGGTACAGACCCCAATGGTTTTATTCTCTATGGTAATCAGGTCGGCTTTTTTAACAGTGATGGACAAACTCCTCTTTACCGTAGTGTGAACTCTAATAATAACCAACTATTACCCCAACCTGATGGGGGAGTAAGCTTATCTAGTCCTCAATATCCAACTTTCTTCAATCCCCTTGACCCAGAAGCACTACCATTCATCAATCGCTATAGACCAGATGGAACTCTAGATGGGGTTGGGATTCCCTTAGAAGCTATTATTCCTGAAGTTAGCGATTTACGTTTTCAAGGTACAGTGGGAGGAAATAACAGCTCTTTTACTACCGGGGGCAGTTTTTTCTTTAACAGTAATGTTACAGGTAATTACCAGTTAATTATTAGTAGAGATGGTAGCAATTTTGATCCCACTAATCCTAACAACCGTGTGCTACGAGGAATAATGACAATAACAGGATTACAATCTATTCCTTGGAATGGTCGAGATAATAGTGGTAATTTTTTCCCAGTCGGTAATAATTATCCTTTTGTAGTCACTAGTAACGCAGGTGAGTATCACTTTCCTTTGTTAGATGCAGAAAACAATTTTGAGGGTGGACCGACTATTGAAATGTTAAATGCTGGCAACCCTTTGGGGAATTTCACAGCATTTTATGACGATCGCAACTATACTACTTTTAACGGTACTTCTGTAACAATACAGTGCGGCATTGGCCAGACTAATCCTAGATTTAGCGATACCTTGAATGGCTTTGATAGCAGAAATAATGATCGGAGATTTGGCCAATCTAGCGGTGGTAACGCTGGTTCGAGATGTAATGGCTCTTTTGGTGATACTAAAGGTTTAGATATGTGGACTTACTACCGTAGTAATAGCATATCTAGCTTTTTAAATATTGTTAACTATAATGCTACTTTATTACTGGTAAAACGAATTACCCAGATTAACGGACAAGATATTACCGATATTGTAGATGGTCGCAGTGATGTACCTACTACTGCTAATAACTATGCAATAGCTCCTCGTGATGCCGATGACAATGATCCTGATTGGCCTAGTAATTATTTACGTGGTCGAATTAATGCAGGTGTGGTTATCAATCCAGGGGAGGAGTTAGAGTATACAATATACTTCCTTTCTACTGGTCAGGCTGCGGCAAGAAATATTCAATTCTGTGACCTGATTCCCATTAATAGCACATTTGTTCCTACTAGCTTTAATGGTTTAAGCCCCAATGATGGAGGTTTACCAGGGGCAGATCAAGGTATTGCATTAGCCATTAGTTCTACTGCACCTACTAATTATCTGACTAATGTTGCAGATAGCGATCGCGGTGTTTATTATCCACCAGGTGATCCGTCTACACCATCTTTCTGTGGCAACAATACTAATGGAGCTATCGTAGTCAATATTACATCTCCAGCTTTACCTGAATTACCAGCAGCCACATCTCCTGGTACACCTAATTCTTATGGTTTTGTGCGTTTCCGGGCTAAGGTGAGGTAAAAGAGGCAGGGGGCAGGGAGCAGGGGGGAAAGGAGAATTAATTCCCTTATGATTATTGCCTATTGCCTATTGCCTGTTGCCTAATGACTAATGACTTTTCCCTGTTCCCTGTTCCCTGCTGTAATAGAGTGATAAAAATCCCTTTTTTTCTCATCTCCCTCATCCTCTTTTAACCACCGCTAACGGGGGGAATGAGTACAACCTCATCACCATCTTGTAAGGGTGTATCTGGTTCAGCAAAGATTAAATTAATGCCAAAACGGGTAAGGTCACGCCATTTTTCTAGTTGTGGATGTTCAGAAATAAGGCGATCGCACACAGCCTTGACTGGTGTACCTGGGGGAAATTCTAACACCAGTTCCGCAACTCCATAGGTTTCTTGATAGACAGCAAACAATTTAACAGTTACAGTAATTTTAGACATATAACTTTTTTCAAACTATTTTAATTACTACCATAATGCAGCCTGACTTTAATTTTTTTCAGCATTGGTATCCACTCTCACCCTTATTTCCTCAATTTTATTTTGTGGATTATGTTCACGCGGAAAAATAAGTTTTTTCCTCAAAATTAACCAAATTTCAATTAGCTGGCTGTTGCAGATTTAATTCTTGGAATGGTTCAGAAGTTGGTTCTAGTTTTAGGCTACCCGTTTGTAAACCATTAATTTCTATAGTGTAATTTCCTTGGGGCAAATTTTCTAAATAAAATACTCCAGCTGCATTAGTGACGGAAAAGCGACGAATATTTTGGTTTTTGTCTATAGCTTCTACTCTTGCACCCGCAACAGCATTACCTTGAATATCTGTAACTACACCTGCCCGTGTAAAGGCACGAATAAAGGGAATAGAAACAGCAGTATAACCACCTGCAACCACATCTACAGCTAGTCCATCCTGTTTAGCTTGCCAATCTGGGGGAAAACCTGAAGGATCAAGATCCAAGCGATATATACCGGGAAATAGACGGAGTAAAATGCGATCGCTTCTAATGTCGGGTTGAAACGATTTTAGAGGACGATTGTTAATAATGATTAATAATTCTGGGTTGTTGGTGTAAATTTTTTCCCCTGGATCAAGTTTCCCATTATTGTTATCATCGAAGAAAGGTTGTATTAATAAACCTCCTTGGGTACGGAAGTATTCAGCACGGCGATCGCCTGGTTTAATTCCTTGTTGTAATCCTAAACTAGAAACTAAATCTATACTAAAACTACTTTGATCAGAAGTTAAAGCAACTCCTTGATAACGTCCACGCAACAGTAAACCCGGTAAAATAGTAGTTCCTAAAGAAGCAACAATCCCATTTCCTTGAGAACCCACACCATAACCAATTTGTATTTCCCAAACAAAATTACCATCAATAGCTCGTTGCGGAGAACGGTAACGCCAACCAAAATTAAGTAAATTATTATTACGAGTCTGATTATTTGTTTCGTAATTTAAAATTAAAGCATGACCAGAATCTAAAAAACTATTTTTTGATAATCTATAACTCAATTCGGAAAATGTACCAATTTCATTTCCTCTTTGAGTCAGTTCCAATTTTCCCAATCTTTGTAATAAATTCCACCGCAATCTATTTTTAGAATCATAACTCAACCGAGCAAAAGTATAAGCATCTCTCCCACTAAAATTAATTAACAGTCCCCCAGAAGTTGCATCACGAGAATCTATTTGAGTAAATAAGTTTAAATTGCGAACAACACGCCAATTAGCATTAAAACGACTAGAAAACCTATCATTGATAAATGATGCACTTAAATTAGTCGTTGGATCATAACGAATATCTGTATTAATATTACTTTCATTTCCGAATAAAGCCGAAATTGCTATCTGTAAAGGAACACTATTAGGACGATAAAATAACTCTGCTAAACCTTGGGGTGATTTGTCATAAATTCCCCCTAATCCCACAGTTAAACTTTCTGATAAACCCCAACGTCCCGCTATTCCCCCCCTTAATTCTCCAAAGTTACCAAATAAACTATTAACAGCAAATTCTCTTCGCAAACCACCAGAAACAATTACAGCCGAAGCACCCGCAGGTAATTGTCCGGGAACAGTGGAAAAAGTCGCTTCTCTAATTTCTGGTTGCGCTGTCAGTCTACCTTGAGGATATAATAAAACACGATAACTACTAGCAAAAAATTGATTTTCACTTTTGACATTTTCAAACCGATAAACACCAGAAGAATCAACCAAAATTTCTGCAATTACACGTTCACCAAATCCCTGTACTAACCTAACTAAAGTTCCTGGTTCTGCTGTTCCCGCAATAGTCCTTCCTACAGCCGAAGATTGTAATCTTTGACGAGGATCTACAAAACCACCACTAAATAATTGTGGGGGTGTAAATCCTTGACGTTGAATATAAGTCAGTCCCCAATAATCTCCAATTCCCTGATTTTGCCAAAATGTTGGTTGAGAACCTAGAAAATAATCATATTGATTAGTTTGACGTAAAAATTGAGCTTCGGTAATATTCCAACTTTCTTGATTTTCTAAATTAGGTTGATTGGTACGAATAAACCAAGAACCACCAAAAGCACTCCCCACCGTCACTAATTCACCACGATAATTTGTGGCTATATTCTCATTACCACTAGCAGTTACTTTTTGTTCAATGGCAGTAATACCAAAATTATTAGGGCTAATCTGTGGTAAACCTGTTAATTGAATCGGTGCTGTTGTTTCTGCTAAATTACTACTATTTTGATTAGCCCAAGGAACTATTAAAACTATTGCATATTCATTAATATCAAATTCGGCTGTAATTCCAAAAAAACTTGTTAATTCTTCTACACTAAATACTAAACCTAACTCTGGATCATTACGTAATTTTTTGGGATCAATCCGTGTTATTAAACCAGGTGAACGCGCTTCTAACTGTCCATCTGGTAAAGTGGTAATATTGATTTTTAAAGCTTGAATAACAGCATCATAAGGTACTAACCAATTATTAAAATCTACTGCTTGAGAACCATCTTCTTTCCCTCGAATCAACACACCAGGATTTACATTCCGCTTATTGACATTTAAACCAACAGGAAAAACAGTAAATTCTTCCGTTTGTTTAAGTTGGTTAGTAGGAGAATTAGCAATATTTGTGTTGTCTGCTTGAACAGGAACAATAAAACTAAAAATCGTAATTGCGGTTAACAAGTAAATATAATTTTTCCAAAACCGCTTTCCCATGACTTTTATCATCAGACATTTTTATCTGCGTCCATCTGCGTTTATCTGCGTTTAAATATTCATACCTTGATTTTGGTCAAGGGGTTTGAGTAAATAATCTTAGAAATAATACAATAATTTATCTACAACATCACCCCTGATATTATTTATTGAGGTACTGAAAACTTCACATTAAAAGGTACTTTATTTTGGTTATTTTCTCCCCAAGTTAAATCACCACTTAGTTGGTATTCTCCTGGTGCTAACTTTTCCGTTGTTTGGTTAGAATAAGTTAAGAAAAAATAGCGATCGCTATTGGCTATCACCGCACTAGGATCTACATTTCCCGTTTTAACTACCTTCCCATTTTGGCTGATATTCCAATTTATACCAGTTATAGCAGTTGCTTGACCAAAATTATTCACTAAAACTTGAATTTGTTTTTTTTCAGAATTAAAATTAACATTTTTTACTGCTAAATTAGGCGTAACATTACCCTTTCTCACATAAAAAGTTACGCCAATTCTTGCTACTAAACCCACACTATTACCAGCACTATCTTTTCCCTCGGTCAAAGTTTCATTAAACACAACTGCCCGATATTCCCCATCAGATAAATTAGGAGCTAAACGGCTAATTAAACGCACCCTGCGACTTTCTCCTGGTTGAATTGTTAACTCTCGTGGGGAAAATTGCAAATATTTAGTTAAATCATTAGGACTAGAAGGTAAAATTGTAAATCCATTATCTCGATCATAAGTGAATGGTTCTGCATAAACCCGGACACGAGTAGGAGCATTACTGGTATTAGTGATTGTAATCATTCCTTGCGCTTGTCCCCGTTCCGCTTTCGCTTCAATTACCATCGGGGAAACACTCATTTGTGCTTGAGCAACATTCGGAAACAACGCTAAAGCAGATAAACCAAAACTAGCAGCTGTAACTAAAACCCGATTGTGATCCCACATATTTTGTATTTAGCTATATTTAGAATTTGTGTAAATTTTATCAGGAAAAACCAAATCATTGAATAATTCGGTTTTTCCATTCATAAGTTAAAATGAAGCAACACAAAAGTTAGCAGAGGGCAAAGATTACAATTACTTTGTCCTCTATTTTTTCGTTATGGTACGACTGTTAAAGTAACTTTGTAACCATAGTTTCCGGGTGCAACGTAGTTCTGACCATTGCCAGGTGCAACTACTAAATCTACAGATAGAGGGGTAGAACCAGGATTGAGGAACAAGGGATTAAATCCACCAAGTGGTAGCATAGGAACAGGATTGCCTACAGTCACACTACCATAAGAAGAAGAAACAGAAGCCCCAACATTATTTCCACCAGGCCCTGCTGTTTGAGTTGGCCCTGTTACTTGTAAGTTAGCAGGCTGGTTGCAACTAACAGTTACTTGACCGGCTGAACCACCGGGAACTGTAGAGCCTAAAAAATAAGCACCTTGTGGGCTACCCATGCCTTCAGCAGCTAAGATACCGTTGGTGACATTACCAAAACTACAAATGCCTTGAACAGTACCAGAGAAGTTAACATCAACGCTGTTAGCAAAAGCACCTTCAGCCATAAAAGTGCTACCTGCTAAAACTAGAGCAGTGGCTAATAAAGAACGATTAATCATTGGTAAATCCTTGTGCGAAAATTTCGACTGTAAATAAATAGTTCAACAACAAAAACACTTTTTACGGTGTGACGGTTAAAGTCACGGCATATACATAGCTGCCAGGAGTATATGTTTGTGGACGTTCTACCAACATACTTACTTCTAAGCTGGTATTACCAGGTGGTAAAGTCGCACTCCCTCCACCAACATCGCTGCGAAAGTTGGTGTAACCAAATCTCACAAACGCAGTATGTTTTGTTCCTGCTGGATCTGCTGAGGGGCCAGAAACCAGACGTGGGGAGGAAACTGTGATTGTGGCAGAGGTACTAGACTGCACATTCACGATTGCCGGTGTAACTGATTCATACCTGTTGGTGGTGGTATTAGAACCAACTGTAAAGGTGGGTTCAGCACTACCAGGACTTGTACCGTCAAAGGTTACTTGAAAAGGAACTGCGCCATTAAACTGAATGTCTGCATTTTGAGCTAATACAGCATGATTTGATGTCAGCACTAGCGGCAAAGCTGCACTAAGCGCACTGACTAGCACAAGGCTAGAAAATCGCGCAAAACGATGAAACATTAGCGAATAGCCTTATTTTTCAGTTTATTTTTTGATTAGTACCTGGGTACTACTTTAACCAATCACAGACATAAGTGTCTACAGTGATAACACGTAAAGATACGAGAGTTAGGCAATTTCAGTGTTTATTATTTAATACTTCATAAAATTAAAGTGTTGTGTAAAAAATTAACATTTTATACATAAAATTTCAGTATAAGAGGAAAGAAAATAATTGTTTATAATCGTTCTAAATCGCGTTGTATTTCATTGCGGAGAGTTTTGTTATAAGGGTCAATTTTTAGAGCTTTTTGCAGATAAATTTTAGCTTTTGGGATTTGGTTTTCAGAGATGAGAGTATGTCCCCACATTTGACAAGCGATCGCTAACCATTGGCGGACTTCTGGATCTGCGGGTAAACGTGCCACCAAAGCTTCAGCTAGGGCGATCGCTTGCGGAAAACGTTTAGCTTGCAGAAATCGCTGCAACTGTTCATAAGTTTTCCATTTTAGGCGCTGTTCTATTTCTTCTAACCTTGGTGGATGTGCGGCAACTGCGGTTTTTCTGGTTTTTGGTACTGATTCTGAGGGTTTAACCTCTGTTTGTGTATCTCGGTTAATACGAGTCTGTTGAGACTTAGTAGTTAGTTCTTCTGGTGTAACTACAGTTTGCAGGAACTTATAAGCCTCAGTCACAGCAATAAATTTATCCTTGGCTTTAATGTCACCAGGGTTAGTATCAGGGTGATATTGCTGCACCAGTCGCCTGTAGGAAGCTTTGATTTCAGCAAAAGAAGCCCCCGATCTTAAACCTAATACACGGTAATAGTCTCCGAGATCCATAAGTAGGGAAAGGGGAAAAGGGGAAGGGGAGAGGAGGGGCAGAGGGGCAGAGGGGATGGGGGGCAGAGGAGAGGAAGCAGAAAAGTAAAACTTGAAAAATAAAATTTAATTCTTATTTCTCCCTTGCTCCCTGCTCCCTGCTCCCCTGCTTCTTTTCCCTGCTCCCCTGCCTCTTCTATGGTCTTTCTTCAATCACACGGTCAATTAAACCGTATTCTTTGGCTTCTAGGGCAGACATGAAAAAGTCTCGATCCATGTCTTTTTCGATTTTGGCTAGAGTTTGACCAGTATTTTGAGCATAAATCTCATTCAACTGGTTACGAATCCGTAGAATCTCCTTAGCTTCAATTTCAATATCTGAAGCTTGCCCACGAGTACCGCCGGAAGGTTGGTGAATCATGATCCGGGAGTGAGGTAAGGCTAGACGTTTACCTTTGGTGCCAGCTGCTAAGAGGAAAGAACCCATAGAAGCTGCTAAACCTACGCAAATTGTTACCACATCAGATTTGATGTGTTGCATGGTATCGTAAATCGCCAGGCCAGATGTTACCATGCCACCGGGGGAATTGATGTATAGATAAATATCTTTACCTGGATCTTCTGAATCCAGATAGAGCATAACAGCAATAATCTGGTTAGCGATTTCATCATCAATATCTCGTCCCAGGAAAATAATTCTTTCGCGGTAGAGGCGATCGTAAATGCTAATCCAGTCTGTAAACTGTCCTCCGGGCATCCGGTAAGGAACTTTAGGAACACCTATAGGCATTTTGACTACTCCGTTTGTAATTTTGTAGGAGGCAGGAGGCAGGGGGCAGAGGGGATGGGGGGCAGAGGAGAACAACAGGATTTGATAACTGTATTAATTATTCTTTCTCCCCTGCTCCCTGCTCCCTGCTCCCCTGCCTCTTTAAAGCACACTAGCTGGTAGGGGTGGGTTAGCGAGTTCTTCTTTTTCAAATACTCGGTCAATCAAGCCGTATTCCTTAGCTTGGTAAGGAGTCATGTAGAACAAGCGATCCATGTCCTTGGTGATTTTTTCTCGTGGCTGTTGGGTGGTATGAGCTAGAATATCTACCATTGAGGTTTTATTAGCCAAGACTTCTTTAGCCCGAATTTGAATGTCTGTAGCTTGTCCTTGGGCGTAGCTCTTGGGCTGGTGCAGGACGATGGAGGCGTGAGGTAAACTAGCGCGACAGCCTTTTGTACCAGCACTGAGAAGCATTGCTGCCATGCCCATAGCTGAACCAATACAAATGGTATGAATGGGGGGCTTAATATACTTCATTGTGTCATAAATGGCAAATGCTTCGGTTTCAAAACCGATGGGTTCGCCACTGTAACCAGATGTGCCTGTAGAGTTAATGTAGATTTTAATTGGCTTTTCGGGATCATCAGACTGTAAAAACAGCAATTCAGCGATGATCAATTCTGTTACCGCAGGTACTAATGGCATCCCCAGATAGACAATTCTTTCCTTCAAGAGTAGGGAAGGTAAATCTGGCGGTGGTGTACGGTAGAAGTTATCGCCATAGTAAGGTGCTTGCACAGCCTTGATGGGGGAAATATCCATAGCAACTGATAGCCTAAAAATAGCCGTTAACTTTGACATACTCTCCGACCTCAAGGGATGGAGATTTTGGATGCAAACAGCGATCGCCGGAGTAACCCGTCTTATATCACCTAGCCCAATGGACAATGCCTTGCCCAGAAGTTAATTTTATACACTGCTGAATCAATTCAGCAATTCGCTTATATCCCCCGTTTAGAAGGTGGGGGCTTTACGCTTTACTTCTTGTATTACATCCTAGCGCGACCTAAATTTTGTTTCAGGTGTGGATCTTTCGCTCTGGTGCTGAGGAAAGTTAAATGGCCAGGATATTCTGAATCTTAAGCGATGTTGTGGGAAAATTGCACGTTTAGGCAATAATCTGAGGATTGCCAAGATAGGTAAATTAATATTTATTTGCATGGTTTTTTTGGGGAAATAGCTTTCCGTAGTCCCAAAGCTGGTTTCTGAAGTTATTTAATAAAGATGGTTAGTGGATAGGAATTTCAGCTATGAAGGTTAATTTACAGCCCGCTTTAAATGATGATAATGTGGATCAGCATCAACCTAATAATCAGCGTCAATTAGCGATCGCTCTTTCTGGTGTTGGTGAAACGCTTGATCGCACTGTACCCCTGAATTTATGCTTAATTCTAGATCATAGCGGCTCGATGAATGGTAAACCTTTGGAAACTGTCAAAAAGGCGGCTTCTCTGCTGGTTGACAGGTTATCGCCAGAGGATAGATTAAGTATTGTTATTTTTGATCATCGGGCTAGGGTTTTAGTACCTAATCAGTTAATTGAAAATCGGGAAGCTATTAAACAGCAAATTAATAGTCTCACTGCCGATGGGGGAACAGCTATAGATGAGGGTTTGCGCTTAGGAATTGAGGAGTTAGCTAAAGGTAAACAAGATACTATTTCCCAAGCATTTTTGTTAACTGATGGAGAAAATGAGCACGGAGATAATAAACGTTGTTTAAAGTTTGCCCAACTAGCAGCCAGTTATAATTTAACTTTAAATACATTGGGATTTGGTGACAATTGGAATCAAGATGTATTAGAAAAGATAGCAGACGCAGGTTTAGGAACTTTATCTTATATTCAATATCCAGATCAAGCGGTGAGCGAATTTGGCCGATTGTTTACCCGAATGCAAACAGTAGCATTAACCAATGCTTATTTGCTCTTTTCCCTTGCGCCTAATGTGAGATTAGCAGAACTCAAACCGATCGCTCAAGTGGCTCCAGATACCATTGAATTACCTGTACAACAAGAACCAGATGGACGGTTAGCGGTGCGATTAGGTGATTTAATGAAAGACGTGGAGCGAGTGGTTTTAGCTAATATTTATTTAGGACAGTTGCCAGAAGGTAAACAGGCGATCGCTAATATTCAAGTTCGCTACGATGATCCCGCCATTAACCAAGTCGGGGTATACTCGCCAAATCTACCAGTTTATGTCAACGTCACCGGGGCCTACCAACCTGCACCTAATCCCCAAGTGCAAAAGTCAATTCTCGCTTTAGCTAAATATCGTCAAACCCAGTTAGCGGAAACCAAACTCCAACAAGGTGATCGGGCTGGGGCGGCGACAATGTTGCAAACAGCAGCGAAAACCGCTTTACAGATGGGTGATGCAGGTGCAGCAACAGTTTTACAAACTTCAGCTACTCGCTTACAAGCCGGGGAAGATTTATCAGAAAGCGATCGCAAGAAAACCCGGATTGTCTCCAAAACTGTGTTGCAAGATACACCCAAATGAACGTGCAAATACTTTCGGCTTTAAATGATCCTTATGTTGATGTAGCCCAGCTAAACAGCCAACGTCAACTAGAAATATCCATTGCTGCGGTCGCTGCTCAAACTGATCAAAATTTACCACTTAATCTCTGTTTGATTCTTGATCAAAGTGCCTCTATGTATGGCGAACCTTTGCAAATAGTCAATCAAGCAGTAGAAAAATTACTAGATCAGTTAAAAGAAGGCGATCGCATTTCTATTATTACTTTTGCTAGTTCTGCTCAAGTAGTTGTTCCTAACCAAGCTGTAAAAGACATTAGCAGCATCAAAGCCCAGTTAAAAAATCGGCTTCATGCGGCTGGTGGTACAGTGATTGCTGAGGGTTTATCTTTGGCCATTACTGAAATGCTCAAAGGCACAAAAGGCGCTGTTTCTCAAGCCTTTCTCCTCACAGATGGCCATGGCGAAAGCGGTTTAAAGATTTGGAAGTTCCACATTGGACCCAATGACAACAAACGCTGTTTAGAACTAGCTGAAAAAGCTGCACGGCTAAATTTAACCATCCATACTCTAGGTTTTGGTAACGATTGGAACCAAGACTTACTAGAAAAAATTTCCGATGCTGGTGGCGGAACTTTAACCCATATTTACCGCCCAGAACAAGCCGTAGAACAATTTAAGCGTTTGTTCCGACGGGTGCAGTCTGTAGGCTTAACTAATGCCTATCTGTTGCTATCTTTAGTTCCTGGTGTACGACTGGCGGAAGTTAAACCTATTGCCCAAGTTGCACCAGATACCATTGAGTTACCAGTACAGCAAGAACCAAAGGGCGGTTTTATGGTGCGCTTAGGGGACTTAATGAAAGATGCAGTCAGAAAAGTTTTGGTGAATTTGTACTTAGGTAAATTACCAGAAGGTGAGCAAGTCATTGGACATATTCAAGTCCGCTATGATGACCCAGCCGAAAACAAACAAGAATTATATTCTGAATTAATTCCTGTTTATGCCTATATTACCAAAGCTTACCAACCTGAGCCTAATCCCGAAGTGCAGAAATCCATTCTCACTTTAGCCAAATATCGCCAAACCCAAGTAGCCGAGGCCAAATTAAGAGAAGGCGATCGCACAGGTGCAGCCACCCTCCTCCAATCAGCCGCCAAAACCGCCTTGCAAATCGGTGATATCGCCGCCGCCACAGTCCTGCAACACTCCGCCACTCGCCTGCAAACAGGTGAAGACCTAACGGAAGCAGAACGCAAAAAAACTAAAATTGCCTCCAAAACCCAGCTTCAAGAATAATTCATCGGGTGGGCTTTTTGCCTGCCCATATTCCCCAATTAAATTTTTATGAAAATGCTTGTGTTTTTGTTATAATAGTGATATGGATTATCAATAACTATGATAAATACATGAACAATCTCACAGAAACCCGGTTACTATCTGAACAACAGCAACAAATTTTAAACTATTATTCAGTAGAAGACATCAATGATGTAATACAATATCTCAATAATCATCCTCATCTGATAAATTTTTTGTTAGATGCTCCCACAGAAATTAGAAATTATTTTCCTACAGAAAAATTGAAATTATGGTTATTAGTTGATCCTGATTCAACAGCATGGGAAAAACTTGTACTTTCTATTTGCACTCAACCAGAATATGTAGATGCAGCAGCAAATAAATTAGACCTATTTGATGAGAATTGGTGGCTAAAAGCTTCAGTGGGAATTTCTGTAAATCTTTGTATTAATTTGGATTTTGAATGAACTTTGATTGGTCAAGTTATTTAGAAATTGCACAAATTCTATATGATGAAGTAATTAATACCTCAAATCAAGAAAATAGTGCATCAATTAAAGAAGCGAAAATACGTTCTGCTATTAGTCGAGCGTATTATTCAGCTTTTTGTTTAACTAGAAATTACTTAAGAGATTTTGAAGGATATACCGATTTAGCAACTCGTACAAAAGGCGTACATGAATATGTAATTAGTGAATTGCAAAACAGTACACAACAAGATTTTATTAATTTAGGAAACTATTTAGACCGTTTGCGCTCCTTAAGAGTTGAAGCTGACTATAAAGATAATGCAGGTGTAAATCTCCTGATTGCTAAAGCAAAAATCGCTTTAAAAGATGCTAAAAAAGTTGTAGATTTAATAGAAAAGTTAACAAGTCAATCATGAAAATTACTCAATTTCATCACATAGCGATTATTTGTTCTAATTATGAGATATCCAAAAAATTCTATGTTGAGATTTTAGGATTTAAAATTATTCAAGAAACTTTTAGGGCTGAAAGAAAGTCCTATAAATTAGATTTACAAGTGGGAAATAGCCAAATTGAACTTTTCTCATTTCCGCACCCACCGCAAAGAGTGAATAACCCGGAAGCTTGCGGTTTAAGACATTTAGCTTTTGCAGTTGCAGATATTACAGATGCAGTTAATTATTTAAAATCCCAAAATATCGAAGTTGAAAATATCCGTATTGACGAAATTACAGGAAAAAAATTCACTTTTTTCAAAGATCCAGATAATTTACCTTTGGAAATTTACGAACAGTAAATTATCCAAAATGTATCAATAATGTAAAAAAACACTCAGATAAAAGATTAACTTTTGTAAATTCTACAAAAAAAAGTATTAGCCAATAACCCCCCTCTATTCTCAACAATCTTGATAGTAATTCTCAATAATTTCACGAAAAATCTTCATTTTAGCCCTTGACATTTACCCCTGAATTTTTTATGATGTGAAAAATGCTATGGTGGCTTTTTCGTAACTTTTTTAATGTCTTTTCTTGGCTTTCCAAGTTCCACCATAAACGTAAAATGGATTATTTTCACTAATTACAGGCCAACATTGGGGACAAATAAACTCCCAGTTTCCGCCGTTTTCATGTTTTACCCGATATAAAATCGGTGCAGTTTGTCCACACCGATTACAGGGCTTGGTTCTGATTCCTCGCACCATTTCACGCTAAAGCTGATGCTTGGGGTTTAGCGAAAATCATTCGACCGGCGGAGGTTTGTAGCGCACTAGTTACAACTACTCGTAACTCCCCACCAACATAACCGCTACCTTCTTCAACTACTACCATTGTGCCATCATCTAAATAGCCGATGCCTTGACTTGGTTCTTTTCCTTCTTTTAATATCTTTAAATCTAGATTATCCCCTGGTAAATAAGTGGGACGGACAGCATTAACTAAATCATGCACATTCAAAACCGGGACTTTTTGCACACTAGCAACTTTTGATAAATTATAATCATTTGTTAACAGTGTACCGTTAATTTCTTGAGCAAAACGAACTAATTTAGCATCAACTGTAGCAATATCATCATAATCTACGGGATTAATCAAAATTCGCTCAGGATAAGCGATTTTAATCCGGTTGAGAATTTCTAAGCCTCTTCTTCCCCTAACACGCTTTTGATCTTTACTGGCATCAGCTACTTGTTGCAATTCTTGTAAGACAAATTGGGGCACAATGATCAAACCTTCTAAAAACCCAGTTTCTAACAGCGTCTCAATCCTCCCATCAATAATGCAGCTAGTGTCTAAAACTTTGGTATTGGCAGGTTTTAGCGTTCCTTCTGCCACCATTGTTTCGACGGTGTTGGGGTTAATAAATCTTAATAAACCTCTGCCGTGAGCATCAGCCAAATTCATGCCTGTGACAGCTAGAATAATACTACCAACAACTGCTACTAAAGGTTTAATAAAGCCGAAATCTGGAGGAATGGGGAGTAAAAATAGCGGGGCTAACATGAGATTAGCTAGTAATAGCCCAATTACTAAGCCAATAGCACGGGTTAAAATCATCTCTATAGGCATTTCCCGTACTTGGGACTCTAAACGGCGATAGGTAGTTTGGAAGCTTAAACCAATTGCACCACCGATAATAGCTGCAAATACCGCCACCACTAGCCGCAAAGCTTCTAAGTTAGTTACGTTATCTAGTGTGCCGTTAGGCAGTAAATCGGTGCTGTAATAACCTATTCCTGCTGCCGCCAGAATAAATGAGAAAATGATTAGGACATCTAGCATGGTAGTTTTCCTACAATTGTAATTATGTCATCGGTCAAATTTCTTAAGAAATAAGGACTTATACTAGGTGTTTAGACTAGCAATATATTCAAACATTATAACCAAAGAGTTTTCACTTCATATTAATCACGGTTTTGTTGTGAAACGATAAAAAAGTACAAGTAAACTTATATTTTCCAGAGTGGGTAATTTTTGCGGAAATTTATCTAGTTATTGCTGAACAATGAAACAAAAAGACATGAATGAGGACATCCCTAAATCTGCTTATGTACATATTCCCTTTTGTCGGCGACGCTGTTTTTATTGTGATTTTCCAGTGTCGGTGGTGGGCGATCGCCTGCGGGGAGAAAATTCTGGTACGATTTCTCAATATGTTGAGGCACTATGTCAAGAAATTAACATTACACCAACTACTAACCAACCGCTAGAAACAATTTTTTTTGGGGGTGGGACTCCTTCACTTTTAGCAGTTACGCAGTTACAAAAAATCCTAGACACCCTAGAACAGCGTTTTGGTATTGCGACTGGGGTAGAAATTTCAATGGAAGTGGACCCAGGGACATTTGATTTAGCACTGTTAGCCGGTTATCAGAGTTTGGGTGTGAATCGTGTCAGCCTGGGAGTACAAGCTTTACAAGCAGAATTGTTAAAAGTTGCAGGGCGATCGCACTCAGTTGAAGATATTTTTGCATCTGTGGAGTTGATTCACCAAGTCGCAATACCCGAATTTAGCATAGACCTAATTTCTGGCTTACCACATCAATCCTTAGATCAATGGCAAGATTCTCTCAATCAAGCTATTAAAATCGCACCTACTCACATCTCTATCTATGATCTAACTATCGAACCGAGAACCCCTTTCGGACGGTACTACCAATCTGGCGCTAACCCCCTACCGACTGACGAAACTACTGTAAAAATGTATCAACTGGCGCAACAAATCTTAACAAGCGCAGGTTATCAACATTATGAAATATCCAACTATGCCCAAACTGGTCATCAATGCAGGCATAATCGGGTGTATTGGGAAAACCGTCCTTATTATGGGTTTGGGATGGGTGCGGCTAGTTATGTAGAGGGAAAACGCTTTACCCGTCCCCGCACCACCAGAGAGTATTACCAATGGGTGCAAAGTGGGGCTGTGGTTGATTGTGAAGTGACACCACCAGAAGAAATGCTGTTAGAAACCTTAATGTTAGGGTTGCGGTTAGCGGAGGGAGTGAATGTGCGATCGCTCGCCGCCAATTTTGGACAACATCAAATCAATAAAATTAACAAATGTTTGCAACCTTACTTTATAAAAGAATGGGTTGAGGTAGTAGGGGAAAGGTTGCGTTTATCTGATCCCGAAGGTTTTTTATTTTCTAATGTGGTTTTGTCCAGTTTATTTAAGGAATTGGGGCAATAAGTGATAAAATTACAGGACATCTGCCAATATATGCAATTTTGTGTATGAGTTTGAAATTACTGCAATATCATCTTCAAAAAAATAATCATCAAGGTGTAACTACCGCAGAAGCTTTGATTTTGTTTTTAATTTTGGCCATTTTATTTGGCGGTTTTTTAATGTTTGGTACATTACCTTTTCTCAGTACAACAAACCGTATCAAAGGATCAGAGGCTAAAAGTAATATTGGTGCAATGAACCGCGCACAGCAAGCATATTTTTTAGAAAAAAGCAAGTTCGCTCAAAGTATCAAAGAAATGGATATAGGAATAAAAGAGCAAACCCAGAATTATGCCTATTATACAAAAGTTAGAGGAAATGCAGCTTTCAATTATGCCGTAGCTCGGCGTAGTCATATAAATCAGAATTTCTTTGATAGAAAACCAATTAAAAGTATGATCGGTGCAGTTTTTACAAATCCTAGTGTTAAGAAAGATGAACTTAATACCGTAGCAATTTTATGTGAAAATAATCAACCCGGAAAAATTACACCAAAAGAACCCATTTATAAAGACGGCTTTATTAGCTGCGCTGAAGGAACTATAAAAATATAATCATCACCCACAAAAGCAAAATAAGAAATAATTATCTGCTACTTAAATTATTTGCTAAATTCTAGCATTGCTTAGATTTAACAAAATTAAAAACATTATGCAAATCCTTGTTTGCTCTACTAGATGTATTTATGAATATATTGGAAAAGTCACAAAAGTTTTTCATTATGAAATATATTAACTATATAAATTGATCAAACTATAAGACTGCGTGAAATTATATCTATCTCAGGATATAAACCTCTAGCCATGTTCAGCAATTTAGGAAAGATGACTATTTCGCAATTATTTAATCAACGTGTAGCAGTTTTAGCAACAATGCATCAAAAAGAAAAAGCTATTGCTCCGCTTCTACAACAAGATTTAGGAATTAAAGTGATTGTACCGGAAAACTTTAATACAGATATTTTTGGTACATTTACCAGAGATATCAAACGGGTGAACACACAAATTGCCACAGCCAAATTAAAAGCGCAAAAAGCAATGGAAATAACCGGGAAAACTATTGGTATTGCTAGTGAAGGTAGTTTTGCCCCTCATCCTAGTTTTCCTTATATTTATGCTAACAGAGAAATTGTGATTTTTCTAGATCAAATCAATAATTTAGAAATTATTGGGGAAGAATTTTCTATTGAGACTAATTTTAATCATCAAATCATCACAAATATTACTGAAGCGGAAGAATTTGCTCAAAAGGTCGGTTTTCCTGAACATGGTTTAGTGGTTTGGTTTGGAGAAGATGAAAACAGTCAAACAGAAATTATCAAGGGAATTATTACTCAAGAACAACTACAAGCATCTGTAAATTTTGGTTTGCAAAAATCACCCAATGGTCAAGTACATATTGAAACCGATATGCGGGCTTTATATAATCCTACACGGATGAAAAATATTGCCAAAGCTACACAAAGTTTACTCAAAAAAATAAACACCTGTTGTCCTCAATGTTCTACTCCTGGGTTTAGTTTAACTGAAAGAATTGCTGGTCTACCTTGCGAAATTTGTCATCAACCAACCTCCTTAACTTTAGCGGCAGTTTATGAATGCCAAAAATGCGGTTTTAGCCAAGAAAAAATATTTCCTGATGGTCTAGATTTTGCTGATCCTAGTCAATGCCTTTACTGTAATCCTTAGTATATAGGGTTTTTATCTTTTTTGTATCTGAACTTTTGTGAATAAAACCCCTCTCATCAGGTAATGACAAGAGGGGAGTTGGAGCTAAAGTCCGGTAGGGTAATCGGGCTATTTAATATTTAATATTTATTACCTCTGTATCAAGTCCTCCTTTAGACAGATAAATTCATGTTCAACTGGTTTAGTTTGTATCTTAAAAAAAATCCCCCGTTATTAGATATCAACGAGGGGATGTGGTGTCAAAGTTCGTCAGGTGATCGGAATATTTAATTATTTAGTATTTATTGACTGTATCTTTATTCCTCCATTAGATAGAGAAATAATTTATCATTCTGGCTTAAGTTGTATCTCCTATTACATAGATAGAATTTAGCAAATAAAAAGTATATATTCCTAGTTAATTTGTAGGATGATTGATGTAGGCTGACAATTAAAAAAGGGGAATGTGAATTTTTATCACATTTGATTGACAATTGCTATATTTTTGAACTTTTGTTAAATATTATGAGATTATCTATAGTTTAATCAATTTTTGACCGGAAATTGTAAAAATACGATAGATAATGAAAAAGCCCCCTTGCAATTATCCAGCAAAAGGGCTGATGTATGGTGTGAGGAGCGAAGTTATTTTTCGCTTATTTTTAGTCTAGCAATTAACTATGGCAAATGTGTAACAATCGAGTGAAAATAATGCGATCGCTATTTAAGTTACCTGAGACTATTCAACCTCAAGATACCCTTTCAAAACAGGAAAGATAATTGGTATTCACCCAACCCCGTAACCCTGTAACTGCACTATTGGGATTTTCTGTAACCAGTACATAACCCCAAGCACCGGAACTATTCTGGAGATATTGCACTACATTTCCATTATCTAAACCTGCTTTAGCTAAACCCCCAGGAGACTCACGTAAAGCTAGTTGACCTGTGCGAATATTAACCACTACACAAAATATTGCTTGTGCTGTTTCGGTAGTTTGCATCTGGTTGTTTTTGTTGGTAGCTAAAGCGGATAATGAAAAGTTAAAACATAGCAATGATAAAGAGAGAAAAGGAATAGCTGAAAGATGTTGTAAGTTTTTCATTTTAGTTTTTGCGTAAATTTAATTAATTGACACCTATTTGTATAGATTTACAAAACCCCTATTCAGCTTGGGTTTTTCATCCAAAATTTCCAATCTAAAATGGTATAATCCAATTCTGATTAAAATTTAACATAATCTAAGAATACAACAATGTATAAACTCGAAAAATAGCTGTTATCAAATATTTAAAAATTTAGCAGTTTTAGAAATGACATCTAAAATTAAGGTGTAGAGGTAATTATTGAATTACCCCTAAGTAAATCAAGGCTTTTCAATTCAGCAATACTAATTATTTTTTATTCCAGGGTAAAGCATAAGTCCAAGGTAGTTTTTTAATGGTAAAAGGACAGTTAATAATCGAAACCGGGGGAACTATTGCTCCTGGTGCTATCCCTACACGCAACTCAGATAAACGCAGTACCAACTGTAAGGAGAACTCTAAATCTTTTTTACCATTCATGAAATCATTAAATAGCTTTTTTTGTCCCTTAATACCTGCTACATCTACTAAAGGTGCTACAGGTTTATAAGTGGTTGATTCTTTATCTAGTTGAAACACATCTTCTGCGGTTACAGTTTCCGAAATTGTTTTACTAGGAGCAATAATTGTCGGTACTTGGGGCATTGCTAAATCACGAGTTAAATCTGGAGATTTACGAATAACTCGCCGAGATTGTTTGCTATGTTCTACCACCCAAGAACTATTATCCCAATCAATATATACAACTACATCTTCAGTTTTATTTTCAATGCTGACAGACAATTGTTTTAAGTCGTTGTTAACGTTAGCGAGAGAATATGTACCTGTTTTAAAACCAATACCAATCTTATCTTGTAGATTTTGCCCTTTTAATTGATCCTCAACTTTATCTTTTTGAAAGTTGACAGCTACAATATCATCTATAGATTCAATCATCCGATTGAAAGTATAAAAGATACCAATGAAATAGACCGTTAATATAATCAAGTTCCAATCACCACCATTGAACATAAATTAAACTCCTCACTTCATCAATTGAATTTTGTGATCTTGTATTTAATCAATTCTGCAAGCAGAAATTAAATGAGAATAGGAAAAATTATTTCCCCTCTTCTTATTTGAGATTAAATGAATTGGTTAGCCAACCCTTACGCCAGAAAAAGTAAATCAAAGATATAGCAATAACTGCCATACCTAATAAGCATAGGGGATAACCCCAATAAGCATTTAATTCTGGCATATTAAAGGGTGATACGTCTGTATTAAAGTTCATACCATAAATACCTGCGATAAAAGTTAGGGGAATAAAAATAGTAGAAACTAAGGTTAATAACTTCATGATTTCATTCATTTTATTACTAACTGTTGACATATATACTTCCATCAAACCAGATGATAATTCTCGATAAGCCTCCACCATATCTATTACTTGTAAAGTATGATCATAACAATCTCGTAAATAAATTCTAACTTCTTCACTGATTAACTCACTCCCATCACGCATTAATAAATTGATGACATCTCTTTGTGGCCAAATAGCTCGACGTAGTTGTAATAATTCCCGTCTAATTTGATAAATTTCCTGTAATGTTTGTTGAGTTGGTCTAAATATTACTTCTTCTTCTAATTCTTCGATTCTTTTTCCATATAATTCTAAAACGGGAAAGAACCCATCAATAATTGCGTCGAGTATAGAATAAGCCAAATAATCTGATCCTTGTTTGCGGATAATTCCTTTACCCTTATCAATTCTGGCTCTAACTCCGTCAAAGCAATCATATTCTGGTTCTTCTTGAATGGTGAGTAAATAGTGTTTTCCTAACACTAAACTGACCTGTTCATTATAAAAACCACAGGTGATCTTATTAGGTACTACCATTCTGGCAATAATTACTAACTGGTCATCATAGTCTTCAAATTTGGGGCTTTCAACCATGTTAACAACATCTTCTAAAACTAGAGGATGTAGTTCAAAAACTTCTCCCAAACGTTGAATAATATCTCTATTACCTAAACCTTGGACATCAACCCAAGAAACTGATTCTTGATCTAAGTATGCTGAACATTCTTCTGGGTTTTTAATAGTTGTGCGAGTAAGATTAGTTTGGTTATAATCAATTAATACAATTATTGGTTGTTCTGCATTTTCATCAATAATGAGTGCTCCTGGTAGTGAACCAGGATGATGGTAATAGTCTTTAATATAAGATTTAGTGCTGAAAGTGGGAATCCGACGTATTCTTTTAGCCATGCAGTTTTACCATTTAGTCATTAGGAGGCAGGGGGCAGGAGGCAGGAGGCAGGAGTAATTAATAATTTTTGACTTTTGACTTTCATTTTTCTCCTTTTCTCTCTCCCTTCTCAACGGGGTATGGGGGATGAGTTAAAGATATCAAATTTAGCCAAGGTATAGAACTGGAATGGGGGATGGGTAATGATGAATAAGTGACTGTTGACAAGGTATAAAAAAGTTTGCCTTTTGGCAAGGCAAACTAGAGAAAAGATTACAAATTTTGATGATTATGGGGGAATTTAGAACATACCCATGCCGCCCATGCCGCCCATACCACCCATGCCGCCCATGCCACCCATGCCGCCCATACCAGCGTCAGGCATAGCAGGTGCTTTTTTCTCAGGTTTTTCTACAACGATCGCCTCTGTAGTCAGAACCATGCCCGCAATAGAAGCAGCATTTTGTAAGGCAGAACGAACTACTTTCGCCGGATCAATGATCCCAGCTGCAATTAAATCTTCAAATTCGCCGGTAGCGGCGTTGTAACCGATATTAAATGCGGTTTCCCGGACTTTGGAAACAATTACAGAACCTTCTACACCTGCGTTATCAGCGATTTGGCGCAGGGGTGCTTCTAGAGATTTTTGGATGATGTCCGCGCCGATTTGTTCTTCCGGATCAAGAGTAGCTTTGACTGCATCTACTTTGGTAGAGAGGTGAATCAGGGTTGTACCACCACCAGGAACGATACCTTCTTCAACGGCGGCTTTAGTGGCATTGAGTGCGTCTTCAATCCGCAGTTTACGGTCTTTAAGTTCGGTTTCGGTTGCTGCACCGACTTTAATCACTGCCACACCACCGGCTAATTTAGCGATGCGTTCTTGTAATTTTTCTTTGTCGTAGTCGGAATCAGTTTCTTCTAACTGTTTACGAATTTGGCCAATCCGTTTTTGTATTTCCGGTTTGCCAGAGCTACCAGCGACAATTGTCGTATTTTCTTTGTCTATGCTGATTTTCCGGGCTGTACCTAGCATTTCTAAGGTGGCGGTATCTAGGCTTAAACCGATTTCTTCAGAAATCATTTGCCCGTCGGTGAGGATGGCGATATCTTGTAACATGGCTTTGCGGCGATCGCCAAATCCGGGTGCTTTGATTGCAGCAACCGTCAATACACCCCGCGCTTTATTCACAACTAAGGTGGCTAGTGCATCACCTTCCACATCTTCGGCAATAATTAACAAAGGCTGACCAGAACGGGCGACTTTTTCCAATACAGGCACTAAATCCTGAATGGTGCTGATTTTTTTATCAGTAATTAGAATCCGAGCATTTTCAAACTCCACTGTCATCCGTTCGTTGTTGGTGATGAAGTAGGGAGAAATGTAACCCCGGTCAATTTGCATCCCTTCTACCACTTCTAATTCGGTTGTCAGGGATTTAGATTCTTCTACGGTGATAACACCATCTTTGGTGACTTTCTCCATTGCTTCTGCCAGCATTTGCCCGACTTGTTCATCGTTACCGGCGGAAACTGTCGCTACTTGAGCGATCGCACTTCCTTCCACTGGTTTAGCAATCTTCGCTATTTCTTCTACCAGTGCCTCTACGGTTTTATCAATACCCCGTTTTAAAGCAATGGGGTTTGTACCCGCCGCCACGTTTTTTAATCCTTGCCGGATTAAAGCTTGAGCTAAAACTGTAGCTGTAGTAGTGCCATCACCAGCAACATCTTTGGTTCTGGTAGCAACTTCCTGAATTAGACGCGCACCAGTATTTTCTAGCGGATCTTCTAATTCAATTTCTTTCGCAACAGTGATACCATCATTGACAATTTGTGGTGTACCAAATTTTTTTTCTAACAGGACATTCCGACCTTTTGGACCCAAGGTGATTTTCACCGCATCCGCTAAGGCGTTAATGCCCTTTTCTAAGGCCCGCCGTGAATCTTCATCAAATGCAATAATTTTGGCCATGTTGAATTTCTCCAGTTCTTACATTAGACAATTTAGCACTCACAGGCTAAGAGTGCTAACAACTTTCACCACTCAGATTAGAAATACAAATCAAAAAATTGATTAATATATGGTTGATGCTGATGTTAGACCCTGGCAGTAATGGTTGAATTGGGGGATGAACTTATACAACTCCCTGGAATCTCTTGGTATTGCTAACCCTCGCGGAACCGGCTGGTTAGCGGTAGTTTTTACTTTTTTGTTGGCTTGGTTGGTGACTTGGCGTTTGATCCCCACCGTTCGCAAATTTGCCTTGCGGGTAGGTTGGGCAGATCAACCCAATGCCAGACGTTTAAATCGAGAACCTTTACCCAATGCTGGAGGTTTGGCTATTTATGCGGGTGTAATAGCTGCTTTAGTTTTAGCTAGTTTGTTACGACCGATTGAATTACAAGGGGTTTTAGCCCAAGTATTAACGATTTTGTTAGGGGGATCAATTTTAGTCCTAGTGGGCTTTATTGATGACCAATTTAGTTTACCCCCCACTGTCAGATTATGGGCGCAAATAATGACCGCACTTTTGCTGGTTGCCAATGGCATCAGTGTAAAAGTTGCTTTTGGTACTCCGATTGACTCGCTCCTATCTATGGGGTTAACCGTGTTGTGGGTGGTAGGCATCACCAATGCTATTAACCTGATGGATGGCATGGACGGTTTAGCAGGAGGAATAAGTTTTATTACGGCTATGAGTTTATTAGGGGTTTCTGCCCAGTTTGATAATCGGGCAGCAGCCACATTAGTATTAGCCGCTTTGGGAGGGGCTGCACTAGGCTTTTTACGTCACAACTTCCACCCTTCACGGATTATTATGGGTGATGCTGGAGCATACTTTTTTGGTTATGTGTTAGCAGCTACCAGCATTTTAGGAAAACTCCAGCAAAATACTATATACGCCCTAATTCCTACAGTATTATTTCTACTTGTGCCTGTGTTAGATACTACTCAGGTCTTTGTGCGGCGACTGCTGGCCGGAAAAAATCCCCTGAGTACACCTGGTAAAGACCACTTACATCACCGCTTGTTAGCTTGGGGTTTATCTCAACGCCATGCAGCATTTACCCTGTGGTCAATTAGTTTGGTGTTTAACCTGTTAGCAATGCGATTCCAAGGCATGACAATACCTGTAATTGCAGCTACAGCTATTAGTATTTTTCTACTGTTGGGTTTTACCGTTTGGCAAAGAATCAGGGGAAATTGAGGCAGGGGGCAGGAGGCAGGAGGCAGGAGGAAGAAAAAATTAATTTTTTTAACTCCTGTATGCCTTGTCAAAGTTAAGCCATAACCATGCCGCCATCAACGTTAAATACTTGACCAGTAATGTAGGCGGCGGCGGGATCGGCAGCTAGAAAGCGTACCATACCGGCGATTTCTTCTGGTTGACCAAAACGCTTCAAGGGAATGTATTGCAGGATATCATCGGCTTTAATGTCGCTGGTCATGTCGGTAGTAATGAAACCCGGCGCGACAGCGTTAACTGTAATGCCACGAGAAGCCAATTCTTTAGCCACGGTTTTAGTAAAACCAATCACACCAGCTTTAGCTGCACTATAGTTAGCTTGACCGGGATTTCCCATTTGTCCAGCAACAGAGGCAATATTGATGATTCGCCCTGACCGTTGCTTGAGCATGATTTTACTAACGGATTTTGTACAAAGGAATACACCGGTTAGGTTTAAGTTAATTACTGCTTGCCAATCTTCTAATTTCATCCGTAATAGCAAAGTATCACGGGTAATACCCGCGTTGTTAACTAAAACGTCAATACGCTGAAATTTTTCTATTGTGGCGTTAACTAATGTTTCTACCTGTTCAGCTTGGGAAACATCAGCTTGCAGGGCTATGGCTTCTCCATCTGCGGCGGTAATTTCTGCTACTACTTGGTCTGCTGCGGTGCTGGAACTAGCGTAGTTAACCACAACTTTAGCACCTTGGTTCGCTAATTGAAGTGCGATCGCTCGGCCAATTCCTCTTGATGCACCCGTAACAATCGCTACTTTATTCTCTAATAAACCCATTTAATCCATCCTCAAACTTGGAAACACCGCGCTAATTATCTTATGGTGATTTGGCGAAAATTAGAGCATTTGGCTCGCTAAAACTGCTATTAATTTATTTGCTAATCTTTGTTAACATTTACAAATGTATACTAAAAAATCAAAAATCAATGTTGTTTCAACCTTGACACAGCTTATAGTCTTCTATAAAATTTATGACATGAAGTATAAGCAGTAAGAATTAAGACAATATGAGCAACCAAGTATATAAGGTATTTGAAGAAATAGAACTTAAAGCCAAGCTACTTGCTCAATATTGGAATAATTTTCATACAGAAATATCCCAGCACTTACCAGAAACATATCAGCCAGAAATACAAGAACTTTCCCATAACCTAAAAAAAGCTTTAACTCAGCTAATTCATGAATTGCAAAATCCAACCCTTACCCTAGCCACAACCGGCACTACAAGTAGTGGTAAAAGCACCCTAGTAAATTTGTTATGTGGTGCAGAAATTGTACCAGTAGCCGTCAGCGAAATGAGCGCCGGGGCGGTAACTATTAAATACAGCCAAGAAAAATCTCTCATCATCCATGAAACACCTGGTGCTTTGTGGGAGTGTGGAGAATGGAAAGGAATCAGTGAAGATCGAATTTATCAACGCTTATACCAAGTAATGATAAGTTATATTGAAAACAGAGAAAAACAACCAAATTTAGCTTGTCCACAATCTACAATTTCTTATCCATTCAGACTTTTACAACAATCTCAATTAGAATTACCACGAGGAACAAAAGTCAGAATTCTTGATTTACCAGGGTTAGCTTATGTAGGTGATGAAGGTAACGCCAGTGTCATTAAACAATGTCGAGAAGCTTTGTGTATAGTCACATATAACAGCGCGGAAACCGATTCCCAAAAAGTCAAAAGTTTATTACAAGAAGTCGTACAACAAGTAAAAGATTTAGGTGGTTCTCCAGCGCGAATGCTGTTTGTTCTTAATCGGATAGATGTTTTTCGAGCAGATAGGAACTGGCCAGAAACAGAAAACCGCTTTGTAGAAAATGCTATTCGTGATATTAAACATGAATTGACTGAACAATTAAAAGAATATACCGAAGAAATTGAAAATTTAAAAGTTATTAAACTCAGTACATGGCCAGCTTTACTCTCACTTCAAATCCAAAATATAGATGATATCCAAAGTATTGAAGCTTGTAAAAAAGCAGACAACAATTTTAACGGCTTAATTGAAGATATATTAGAAGATTTGCCACGTAAAACCCAAAATTGGACTAAACACGACAAAACCAGAGTTGCCCAAGCCCTATGGCAAAAATCCTATGCAGCAGAATTTCAACAAAATTTAGTAGAGCATATTAATCAACACTTTCCCCAGTTAGTTATTCCCCAAATTCTAGAAAAATTTAACGTAGATGCGGGAAATGCAATAGCAGAATGGGCAGTACAAACAACAACAGCAATCATAAATAGTTCAGAAGAAATTTATCAACAAGAATGTAAAAAAATATCTAAAATTAGAACTAACCTTGATTACTTCTTAAAACTTATTGATGCCAAATTAAAAGAACCTTTTGAAAAACTTAATCAAAAAGTTCAACAAGTTTTAGCGAAAGAATCAGAAGAAGACGTTGTAAAGTACATCAGAACCATAATTTCGGAACTGCAACAAGTAGAACCGTACAATGAATTAGGGGAAAAATTATATCCTATATATTCATGGGAAAGCGAATTCCAAAAAGGAATTAATCAAGTTTTAGAGGCAGTAGCAAAATCCTTAGAAACTGGCAGAATAGATTTAGATAACCTGAGTTTAAAAAAAGTCAATGTTTTACAGTTGAATTTACTAGAACAAAATTTAAATCGTTTAGTTAGCTTAGGTTACACAGATTCTATTGCTAAAGAAGGTAAAACCATAGAAGCAAAAACAGATGCAGAAAAAATTAAACTCGGCCAAATTAATGAGCGATTAAATGAACTAGCTATACAACTAAGTATTGTCATAAGAGATGTAGTGCATCAAATTTCCATCCAAGTATTGAATAGAATTTATAGGGCTGTATCTGAATTGTTTCGTTGTCATTTATCATATATTGAAAAGCAAGCAAATGATATTACATCGCAATCTAATATAGCAATTAAATTTCCTGACTCCGAACTAATTAAAGTAGACAGCCATCTAACATTTAATTTTCAATTTCAAGCAGGATTTCCCATCACAAAAGGAACTTGGGAAGAAGAAATAAAAGTAGAAAAGAAACAAAGAACTTGGTATACACTTTGGATAGCTAAAAGAACAATTTATGAAACCAAATATGAAACACGTTCTAGTGATAATGCTGTTCTACCCAGTGTAGAAGAATTACTGACAAATTGGGTAATTCAAGCCAAAGAACAAGAATCAGAAAGAGTAAATCAAGTGGCAAGCTGGTTGTTAGAACAAATTGATGGTCTGAAAGCAAATGTTGATAAAGTCCAGAAAGATATTATTGACCGTTATCAAGAAAGACTCAATAAAGCTAATCAGGAAATTAATTTAGATTATGAAAAACAAAGAAATTTATGGAAACCGATGCAACAACAATCTCAAGATTTAGCACGAGAATTTTATAACTTAGGAAGAAGTTGGACAAAGGAGGATTAAATTTAACTAGATAACGTTTATGTATCAAGATGAAAATCTAAAAGCACTTTATCAGCAAACATTTCACAAGGTTCGTAACAAAATTGGATCACACAAAATAGGTGTATTGTATGAGGTAATCAGAATTATACTTGAACCAGATCAATCTACACCTGAAGAAATCCGTAATTATTTTAGTATTCAAACTCATAAAACTAAAAAAGAAGAACTTCAACAGTTTGGAACGAGATTTGATGGAAAATTTGCTAGTAATATACTGGATAATAATAAAATTACTCATGTTAATAAGGAAAAGAAAGAAGATATGGAATTATTAGGAATTGTAGTCATAGCCTTTACTCTAATTGGGGCATTTACTGTTGCAAAAAAACGCAACAATCAGCCTAAAATTATTCCCCCAGTGCCAGAAAACCCGAAAGCCATTTCCGAAAAAACTACAAGTCAAATAACCCAGAAACTTACTGTTGCTTTATGTTTGGTTGTACCAGCGTCGGTGCTGGGAAATGTAGAAATCAATCACCCAATTAGGACATCTCAAATAGAAGAACTGATAGATAAATCTTTATATTTTCTATGTACAACTCTCGAAGATGCGAATCAAATTTGGGGACTTTTAGACAAAACTGATGAAGATATTAAAACTGTCAGTGAACAAAGAGAAGTTTACATCAGAATTGATATTCCTAATGGGGAGGAAATGCTTGGGAAGAAAGTTCCATATAGTATCAAAAAAAACTTACTTTCTCATAGAGAATGTTTTATTCAACAAATAGCTTGCCTCAAATATTTATCTGTATCTGGTTTAGAAAATTTTAACCGTATTTAAGGAGTATTAAAATGGATTGGAAAACTGCATCTTCATATTACGAAACTTGCCTTACGGAAGCTTTAAATATTCAGAGATACGCGGTTAGTTTAGCTAATTTACCTCAAGCGGAAGTTCCAGCAAAATTAAAAGAAATACTCTTACAAGAAGCAGCACCGGCACGTCGTCAATTGGAAAGATTGAAAAAAAGAGAATTTCGGATTGCTGTTGTAGGTTTAGAGAAAGCAGGGAAAAGCACTTTTATTAATGCATGGTTAGAATGTGATTTACTACCAGCTAAGGGAGGAAGATGTACATTTACAACTACGCAAATTTATTCAGTAGAAAATGAATCTGAACAAAGATTAGAAGTACAAGCGAAAACTGAACAAGAGTTTATTAATTTACTCAAAGAATTGGAAGCAAACAAAGCACAGGAAGATTTAAATACTATCCGAGCAAATGAACTAACTTTACAACAAGTTAGAGATGAAGGTAATCGAACTTTTCCTTTTACTAGATTAGAAGATATTAGAGAACCATTAAAAAAATATGTTGCTGATGAAAGATATGCTCACGCTGTTTTAGAAGCTAGACTTTATACTAACAAACTTGCTCAAGCTGAAGGGATAGTTTTCTATGATGTTCCGGGTTTAGATTCAGGTTTAGCCAAGCACGTTGATGAAGCACAAGAAATGCTTTCGGACTGTGATGCTGTAATTTTGGTACAACGTTTTACTAGTCTGAGAGAAAAGGAATTAGAAATTATTAAATTTACAGAACTTGGTGATAAAAATGTAACTGTTGCTGATAAGTTATTTGTATTTTTAAGTCGCATTGATTCTATAGCTAGTGCAGAAGCGTTAAAAACCCATATTCAAGAAGCATCTGAGGACTGGTTAAGACGTGCAAGTTTACCCAGTGATAGAATTGTTTCTGGTTCGGCTGGTGCATATTTGATTTTAAATAATTTAGCGGGAGAACAAACTAAGTTAGAAATTGGGGAGGTAAGTAATATTCAAGCTCATTTGCAAAGATTAACGGGAATTGATGATGAGGAAATTCTGTATAAATATGGAACTGGTATTCCTGCAATCAAAGAGAAAATTTTTCATTATATTAATACTGAACGTGTAAATATTTTAAGGAAAAGGTGTGAAGCTTCTATTGATAAAATTATTAAAACTTCTGAGGAAATTTATAATGTAGTTAGTAGGAATTATCCTGAAAATCCTGAAGAAGCAAAGCTGTTTGCAGAAAATAACCGTCGGGTTTTATTTGCGGAATGGTGGAATCTAAAATGGGAACAAATTAAAGCTGATTTGCAAAAATATTATGAGGATGAAGTTGTTCATAAACCTCTAGAAAATTTAATGGCTAACTCCTCTACTCAGATGGAAAAGTTCCGGGAACGATATCTAAAAATCGTTGAGGTGGAAATGCATAAATTGAGAGAGGAAACATTCAAAAAGAGAGATACTATCTTTTTAGCTAACTCAAGTCCAGAATTTGACCGTATGAGGGCTAATTTTGCTTGGCGTGATAGTTTATATACTGATATTAGCAAACTTTTATCAGCAATTGCTTATCAACTTGCTGTAGAGTTAAAAAATGAAGCTTTAAACTTAGTTGAATATATGACAAGTTTATTATGGGGAAGTAATCAAGTCAAAGCCAGACTAATTGAAAATTCAGAGGTCTATTTTTTATCTAAGTTAGAGAATAGTTTAAGTGTGTTGTTTTTACGTTTTGCGCGTCCAGTAGCAGAAGCATTGATTCGGGGTCCTGTTAATAGTGATACTCGGAATAAAATTATTAAAAATCTGGGGGTAGATATTGAAATCTTGGATAACTACTACAGTGGTGAAGAAGATGCTTTTAGAGTTTTAAAAAGATATGTAAAATATGGTTATGATTTATTGTTTAATCCAGAAATTCGCCAAGATGTATTAGGAACAAAAGAGGTAGAAAAACCAAGTTGGAGAAATATTAATCTTCCCCAAGAAGCTGTAATTTTTGAAGTGGAAAATGACATTAATGCTTTTGAGGAATATTTACGTTATGCAATTTTTGATGCTGCGGCTTTTGAGTCTTATTGTATTCAGGAGTTAAAGAGTTTAGTTGATAGTTTCAGGGATAAAGAAGGTACTTGGACTGGTGTAGCGATGAATGAATGGTTGCAAGGGAATCCTAGTTTATTCGCAGAAATACCCCATAATTTGAAGTCAGAAGAATCTAATTTAGAGGTGAGTGAAAGATTGCGTCAATTATCTATTG
The DNA here is from genome assembly GCA_035299225.1 of Nostocaceae cyanobacterium. Taxonomy (GTDB): domain Bacteria; phylum Cyanobacteriota; class Cyanobacteriia; order Cyanobacteriales; family Nostocaceae; genus DATGXB01. The sequence goes on from DATGXB010000241.1 coordinate 54,361, forward strand.
CTTTGAAGAGGACTCGTTGACAAGAAGGGGTAAAAAATTTAACTGTAGGGTTTGGGTTTTTGATAAGATTCCGATTTGAATTTAGCATTGCTAAATCTCTACAAAAAACTCATAGTTAAGCAGTCAAGCAGAATTAATTACACAATGGCATTGCGTTCGCGGAGCGTTCGCGGAGCGTCTTCGACAGGAGAAGGGTAGCAATCACAAAGGCTTGAGATTGCTTCACTTCGTTCGCAATGACGTAAATAATTTTGCCCAATTACTTATCAGGGTTTTTGTAAAATGGTGTTAATCTAAATACCATATATTAATAGTATAGTTGGATTTTTTTATAATGATTTAATATTCTTTGTTGGTGGTTGATTTGATGTTGTGGGAATTAATGTTAATCCAAAGAAACCTTGAAGTTATACCAATTCTGTTTTCTAAAGATTACCATTAAAAGAAGTAACTAAAAATTGGTGTGTGTCAAATGACAACTAAAAAGCAATTTAATAGCTTTGAGGAAATGCTATCTGGCGCGGATGTACCTGTTTTGGTGGATTTCTACGCTAGTTGGTGTGGGCCTTGTCAGGTGATGAGCAAAATTTTAGAACAGGTTAACGTGCAATTAAGCGATAAGCTAAGAATTGTGAAGATTGATACAGAAAAATATACAGAATTGGCAACTCAATATCAAATTTATGCCTTGCCAACTTTGGTTTTATTTAAGAATGGACAGCCTGTAGAAAGGATAGAGGGTGTCATGCAAGCGCCGGATTTATTACACCGTCTGCAACAGTTTATTTAGTAGAAGGCAGGAGGCAGGAGGGAAGAGGGAAGAAAGCTGATTTGGATAGTTATTTCAGCCAAGTTATGCGAGTATGAATAACTATGTTAACCAAGCTTCAAAAGCTGATAAAAAGCTTTTCTACCTCCTATAATGCAATTTGGATTTTAAATTTGCGCCTCTTCTTCTACCTCTTGCCTCCTAAGAACGACGCGCATTTAAACAACACCATTCTTTTCTTTTCCATAAGGTAGCTACTATCCAGCCGTGTTGTTCTAATACATCAGCTACGCCTTTTGATTGTTCTAGTAAAATACCGCTAAAAATCCCCCAAGTTGAAGGTTTAGTAATAGCGGTCATTTCTGGAATTAGTTCAATAATGACATCAGCCAAAATATTGCAGACTATTCCATCTACTGGTTTTTCTAGTATTTTTTGTAAAACATCTATACTGCCTTCCAGGGGTATAAGACTATCTGCGTTAATATCATTGAGGGCGCGATTACTAAAGGTTGATTGTACTGCTAAGGGGTCATTATCTACCGCGTAGACTTTTTCCGCGCCCAGGAGAATTGCACCGACAGAAAGTATACCTGAACCGCAACCAATATCAGCAATTACCACGTGTTCTGGTGTGTGTCCTTCTTCCAGAAAGGATTGCGGAACTTCGCTCAGTCGCATTTCTAAGGATTCTAAACACAGTTGAGTTGTGGCGTGGTTTCCTGTACCAAAAGCTACACCGGGATCAAGGCGAATGATCAACCGATCTGATGATTGTGGGAAGGGTAGCCAAGCGGGGTTAATGAGGAAGCGATCGCCTATTTCTTGGGGTTGCCAATGTTGTTTCCAACTACTAGACCAGTCTTCCTCATCAATTAAATGCCAGTGTAACATCGGTGGTGCTAAACCCACACACAGGGCATCTTGACGCAGCCATAAGGACAGCGCCGCTAAATCTAATAACTGTGCTTGGAAACTAGGCACATAACCCTTAATCAGCGTAGAATTACCTTTACTTTCGCTGGCTGTCCCCCGACAACCAAAGCTCTCTAACCGCCAAAAGATATCATCTTCTAGGTCTGGTTCAGATAAAATTTGCAGTTCCCACCAAGTATTTGCCATAAAATTTAAGACTTAAGATTTGAGATTTTAGATTTCTCAACTTGGGGACAGGAAACAGGAAATAAAACAATTACTTATCATCTGCCACCTGTCACCTAATCACCTAATTTTTAATCCAAAATCTCAGATCCAAAAATTAAAGTGTTACTGTATAAGCGTCCCGAATGCCGGGGACTTTTGTAATCTCATCCAAAATGCCATCTGGTAAAGGATCATCAAGACTGAGAGCCATTACTGCATCACCCCGGACAATTTTACGTCCTACCTGCATACTAGCAATATTGACATTAAAACTACCCAATAGAGAACCGAGTTTACCGATAATTCCGGGCATATCCCGGTGTAAAGTAAACAACATATACTTGCTAGGTGGAACATTAATTGGGAATCCATCAACATCGGTTAAATGAATTTCCTTTTCACCTAATAAAGCTCCTGTGACGGAATGGGTCCCTAAAGTTCCGGTAGCTTGAAGATGTAATGAGCCGGCATAGTCGCGCACAGAAGCGTCCCTTGTTTCAATGACTCGGATTCCGCGTTCTTTGGCTTCTATACTGGCGTTGACGTAATTTACTCTTTCTCGTAGGGCTTGATAAAGTAGTCCTTTTAAGGAAGCAACCACTAAAGGCTGACTTTTATTTGTGGCTAGTTCTCCTTGGAGGGTGACACTGAGGGTTTCTACTCTTCCACCTGCTAACTGTCCGACTAAGTTACCCAAGGTTTCTGCTAACTGCATATAGGGCTTGAGTTCTTCAATTACATCTGGGTTTAGTCCAGGGATGTTAACAGCAGAACGGGCGGGTAGTCCTAGTAATACGTCGCGGATTTGTTCAGCTACGTCTATGGCTACGTTAACTTGAGCTTCGGTGGTGGATGCACCTAAGTGGGGAGTGAGGATCACATCTTTACCGAGCGATCGCAATTCTGACTCACCCAAAGGCTCGGATTCAAATACATCTAAAGCAGCACCAGCAATTTTCCCTTCTTTGATGGCTACAGCCAAAGCCGCTTCATCAATGATCCCACCCCGGGCACAGTTGATAATTCTCGCTGTGGGTTTCATTTTCGCCAGGGTTTTGGCGTTAATTAAGTGGGTAGTTTCTGGGGTTTTAGGAATATGTAAGGTGATATAATCTGCCTGCTGTACTAGCAAATCAAAATCTACCAGTTGACATCCTAACTGTTCTGCCCTTTCTGTCGAGATAAACGGGTCAAAAGCTAATAACTTCATTCCCATAGCTCTGGCTACATTGGCTACATGAGAACCAATTTTCCCTAAACCAACGACACCTAAAGTTTTTTTGTATATTTCTGCACCTACGAAAGTTTTGCGATCCCACTCACCACGCTTGACAGAAGTATTAGCATCTGGTATGTGACGGGATAAAGATAACATCATCGCTAAAGCGTGTTCAGCTGCTGCAATGGTGTTTCCTTCGGGAGAATTAACAACAACAATACCTTTACGGGTAGCTGCGGGTACATCTACATTATCCACACCAACCCCAGCACGACCAATAATTTTTAACTGTGTACCCGCTTCGATAATTTCTTGAGTAACGCGAGTTCCAGAACGAATCATTAGCGCGTCATACTCACCAATAATTTCGATTAATTCTGCTGGTTTTAAACCTGTTTTGACATCTACTGTAGCTACTTGAGATAGTATGTCAATACCAGCTTGATCAATTGGATCGGAGACAAGAACCTTGGACATGATTACTTCATCTAAATTTTAGAGGTGACTGTACAAGACTTTTAAGTGTAGTCTTTATCTGTACCAATTCAGCAAAAATTATGTGTTTTTGCAGAAAAGTGTGCCAGGATACAGGTAATACCTTGTTCTATATTGCCTTAAATTTAGGGCGATCGCCAAATTTTAATCATACAGCAGGGAACAGGGGTGAAGGTCTTTTGATATATATCTTTCCAAAATTTGTACTTCATTTACCTGAAATATGCTGTATCTTTACTCCCACTCACCACAGCCTAGCCATCTAAACCTACATGGTGCTAAAGTATTGAAGTTTGGGGTGCAACCACCGCGCGATCGCGTCCTTCAAGTTTAGCTTGATACAGAGCTTTGTCAGCTTCAGCAATTAACCATTCAGGTGTGATTTGATTGTGGGGAACAACACTAGCAATACCTAAGCTGAGGGTGACGTAGGGGCTAACTTGTGAATTAATATGATCAATAGCTGTGGCTTTAATTTTGGTGCGAATCATCTCTGCAACGTGAATTGCACCTTGAATATTGGTATTTGGTAAAATTAAAGCAAACTCCTCACCACCATAACGGGCTACCAAATCACCGGGACGCTGGACTGATTGACGAAAAATCTTTGCTACTGTTTTTAAGCATTCATCACCAGATTGATGCCCATAGGTATCATTATAATTTTTAAAAAAATCAAGATCACATAAAATTAAAGATAAAGGCCATTTTTCTCTTTCTGCACGTTGCCATTCTTGCCAGAAATGTTCATCAAAACAGCGACGGTTAGCAATCTGAGTTAAGCCATCTATATGAGCTTGGCACTGTAATTCTTGATTCGCAGCTTCTAATTTTTGATAAAGTTCTGCTTGTTGAATTGCTATCACTAATTGATCAGCAATTTGTCTTAATAAATCTATTTCTAATTGCTGCCAATAGCGAGGAGAAGAACATTGATAAGCCACCAATAAACCCCATAGATTATTTCTTTGAACAATGGGAACAACTAAATAGGCTTTTGCTTGCAATTCGTTGAGTAAATCAATATGACATTGGGCAAAACCCGCAGTGTGAATATCATTTGTAACGTAAATTTCTCCTTGGTGATATTCTTGCTGACATTGTTTTAAAAAGTAGCAATCTTTCAGTTGTTTACCTAATGATGGTATCCAAGCAGGGGCTACAGATTCAACTAAAATTATTCCACTATTATCTTCTTGAAACCGATAGACAATTACCCGATCCGTGTGCAGTAATTTTTGGACTTCAATGACGGTTGTATTGAGAATTTCCTCTAACTTTAGAGATTGACGGATTTTTTGGGCAATTTTAGCAGTTAGTTTTTCTTGCTCAATCTTGCGCCGTAATTCTTGCATTATCCAGTGCATTTGCAACAAGCGGCGCACTCTTTGACGCAACACAGCCCAATGGATTGGTTTAGTAATATAGTCGGAAGCACCTACCGAAAATGCTTTATCCACAGAATCAGGATCATCTAATCCTGTAATCATTAATATGGGTATTTTTTCACTCAAGTCATCAGCAAAACTATTTTGATTTAGTGCTTGTAACTGCTCACAACAAGTAAAACCATCCATTACTGGCATGATGGCATCTAATAACACTATATCGGGATGAAATTGGGTATAAATTTCTAATGCTTCTTTACCATTTCCTGCTTGTATAACCTTATAACCTTCTTTAGAGAGAAAATGAATTAGTTGCATTTGAACTACTAAATCATCATCTACTACTAAGACTAAAGAGTGATTTCTAGGCAAAGAAGCATTCACTATATTAGATCCCCTTTATTGATATTCCTGTTGTAAAACTACTTCAACTTTGGCATATTCAGCTTGAGCTTGCGCCAGTAGTTGTACGCAGCCATCAATCATTCCAGCACGGCTAATTGCTTCCATTTCTTTACACAAATTGGCTAAGGTGAGTGCCCCAACCGATGCGCTACTAGACTTTAATTTGTGGGCTGCTTGTTGGAGTGTTGTCACATCTTTCTGTTCTACTGCTACCTGCATCACTGCTAATAATTTAGTAGTTTCTTGCAGATAAATTGTAATCATTTGAGCTAAGAAAGTAGTAGCATCTTTACCAGCCATTTCTCGGACTGATTCAAGTATGTGCCTATCTATAATATTACCATGATCGGGTATCAATATTTTATCCAATGGCTGTTGATTTTTGCGATCTATATTCATAGATTTTTGTTTAGAAAAGTTCATTTTTAAATCCAAAGGACACTGAGTTAAAACTTTTACTAATTCCTCTATGCGAATAGGTTTACTAATATAATCATCCATCCCAGCTTGTAAACAAATTTCGCGATCGCCTTGCATAGCGTTAGCAGTCATAGCAATAATGCGTGGTTGTAAACTAGAAAATTGAGATTGACGAATTTTGCTAGTTGCTTCTAAGCCATCCATTTCTGGCATTTGTATATCCATTAAAATTACATCATAAGATTGACGTTGTAAAGCTGACAACACTTCTAAACCATTACCTACAACATCAGCTCTATAACCCAACTTTTCTAAAATTAGTAACACCATTTTCACATTGACAGGATGATCTTCTGCTACTAAAATCCGCATTGGTAAATCATCCCCCAAATAAGGATATCTTTGCAGATTATTATGATCTGACAAGTTAAATTTAATTGGACGCTGATTTAAAAGACTGAGCAAAGCATTATAAAGTTGGGATTTTTTGAGTGGTTTATAAAGAAAAGCTACACCTTGCATTGATTCAGTGTGGTAATCTATTTCTGTATTTCCTAAATCCTTTAACAATAATATAGGCAAGTTTTGATAACCTGGCTGTTGGCGGATATTTTTGGCTAGAACTAAGCCATCAATTTCTGCATTTTGTATATCTAAAATAGCAATATCAAATTGTTTCGCTTGGGTTAATATTTTTATAGCTTCAGTCGCCGAAACCGTAGTATCAGCTATCATTCCCCACGATTTGGTTTGTAAAGTTAAGAATTTTCTATTGATGGGATGATGTTCAATAATTAATAATTTCTTCCCAGTTAATTGAGGTGCAGAATTGATTAAATTGCTTAATTTATCATCATTAGATACTGGTGCTGTGATTGTAAAATAAAAGGTAGACCCCCGCCCTTCTTGACTGTCAACCCATATTTTTCCGCCCATCATTTCACTTAATCTTTTACTGATAACTAACCCTAATCCTGTTCCTCCGTATTTACGAGTCATGGAGGAATCAATTTGAGTAAAAGGTTTAAATAGGCGATGAATTTTTTCTGATGAAATGCCGATCCCCGTATCTTTAACAGCAAATTCAATTTCATATATAGAGTTATGATTTTGCTGTTCTGTTGTGATTTTTTTGGCTGTGATAGTGATAATAACTTCCCCGGAGTCTGTAAACTTAACAGCATTACTCAACAAGTTAACTAAAATTTGTCTCAGACGAGTGACATCTCCAACAATAGTATTTGGTGTTTGTGGAGAAAGTAAATACATTAACTCTATTCTTTTAGCTGCTGCTTGGGAAGCCAATAAATCTAGAGACTCTTCAACACAAGTAGATAAACTAAAAGCTTGTTTTTCTAATTCTAGGTTGCCAGATTCAATTTTTGAGAAGTCTAAAATATCATTAATAATTGATAGCAAAGTATCACCACTGCTGCGAATGGTAGTAACAAAATCACGTTGTTGAGGATTGAGATTAGTATCTAATAGTAATCCTGTCATACCGATAACTGCATTCATCGGAGTACGGATTTCATGACTCATCATCGCTAAAAATTGACTCTTAGCACGGTTAGCGGCTTCTGCTTCCCGTTTTGCTGCCTCTAGAGCTAAATTTTTAACTGTGAGTTCTTCCCGTCGTTGTTTTTCTCTCTCTAAAAGATGAGCTTGAGCGATCGCTATTCCTACCTGTGCAGCTACTGCTTCTAACAGTTCGATTTCGTCCTCTGTCCAATCACGGAAGCGATCGCATTGATGTAAACCAATGATCCCGTTTGGTTGTCCTTGGTAGGATGTACGAATGGCTAACATTGATTTTAGTCCAACAGTACGACATATTGATTCGGCAGCTTCCAGGAGGGGGTCAGTATATACATTAGGAGAAACAACTGCTTTATCCTGAGAGATAATCTTTTCTGCATGAGGATTACCAGCAATGGGAATTTCTACATTCAGTAATGATTGATAACCTGGTTCTAAATATTCAGCAACAATGGGAATACCCGGTTTAGGAGTAGTAATATAAGTATGAATTAAACACCGATTAACATGAAAAACTTGACTAACTTGATGAGTTGTCACTTCAAAAATTTGCTGAGTATTTAAACTCTGGCGAATTTCTTCTGTAATTTCTTTTAGTAATAAAGCCCGGTCAAATTGTTTTTTTAATGCAGTTTCCGCTTGCTTACGAGCAATTTCACTCCCCACCCATTGAGCCATAAGTTTTAATAATTGTTTCTCTGCTGATGTAAATACTTTACTCCGGGGTTGGTGACTACAAAAGCTCAAAGTACCGTAAACTTTACCTCCTACTAATACTCTTATCCCTATATAAGCTTCCATTTGGAAAATTTGATAACTAGGATGATTACACCATTCACTGCAACAAAGATGAGAAATTGCTAAAGGTTCATCTGTATTTAGAAGTTCCTGACATAATAAATCTTGAATATCAAAAATGTCCCCTGCTTGGAGATAATTATCTGGAGATTGAGCCAACAACAATTGATAAGAGTTATCTGTAACTTCTCCCAAAAGGCCAAAATCTAAATTAAAGGTTTGACAACCCATAGCTAAAAAGCCTTGAATACGTTGATAAAAATCTAAATTTTGTTCGGCTGCAACCTCATATAATGTTCGCATTGATGCCTCACTTTGTTTTAATTCCTCTTCAGCCTGTTTACGTTTAGTAATATCTTGAACTATATAAGAAAATCGAGAGCGTTCATTTGTGGTTTGGGGAATTGGACAAACTGTAGCCGATAACCACCTTGTACAATTCTGCTCTGTATGAGCATATTCAAAATGTACTGGCCCACCAATTCTTTCACTTTCTTGATAATAGAAAATCCACCTTTGTATATGTTCTGGTGGTATTCCCATATCACTAGCCAAACGGTTTCGCATTGCTTCAGAATTGAGTCCAAACATTTGAGCCGTAGCATTATTATCAGAAATATGCAAAATATCATTTTCTACTAACTCCACAATTCCCATTAACATTGAAGCACTATCATAAAAACTGCGGAGGGTAAATTCACTTTGTTTTAATGCTTCTTCTGCTCGCTTACGCTGAGTAATATCATGATATTTCCATAAATGCCCGTAATATTCTCCTCCTACAAAAATTGGTATATAATCACGCTCTAATATCCGACCATCCGTTAGAAAAACCTCTTCACCTGTAATAATACTCTTAGCAACCAAAACTTGAGATATACGTTCTATAAATAAATCACCATCAACAAAATAATTTTTTACCTGTTCAGCAAATTCTGCACAATTTGCCCCAATTAAATCTTGTGGTGCAATTGGAACATCAAACATTTTACAAAAATCTTGATTCACCAAGACAATTTCCCTTGATTCATCCTCAACTAACACACCAGCTTGTAAATTTTCAATTAGTGCTGTTAATCTGGAAGTCGCAGCTACAAGTTTTTCTTGTGCTAATTTATATTCTGTAATATCTTCAGAAATTCCTAGTAAATATTGAGGTTCACCATTTTCATTAAAAATGGGAATTTTCTTAGTGTGGAGTATTCTTTTCTCTTTATGTCTGGTTTGAATAGGTTCTTCTGCAATATCCAAAAGTTTACCACTAGATAGAACTTCTCTATCTTTAGCTGTAAAGTAATCAGCTTCTGCTGGTGGAAAAAAATCATAATCATTTTTGCCTATTAATTCTTCACTGGAATAACCCAGCATCTCTTCACCCGCTTTATTCAAACAGACAAATCTTAAATCCTCTGCTTTTTTGACAAAAATCATGTTGGGAATATTATCTACAATTGATGTTAAAAAAGCCTGAAGATCCGATAATTCTTCTTCACTTTGTTTACGCTCATTAATTTCTTTTTTTAGTTGTTCATTGGCATAAGTTAAGGCAACTGTACGGAATTTTACCCGACTTTCTAATTCAGCATTGAGTTGACGAATCTCTGCTTCTGCATATTGACGTTCTAGAATTTCATTTTGTAATTTTTGATTAATTTTTTTTAACTCTTTGGAACTAGGCAAAGTTAAAGCTTGAGGCATTAATTTATATAATGCAATTGATGTATAAAGAGCAATTAATCCCGTAATTGCTTTGATAGTACCAGATAACCAATAATATGGATACCAAATAGTTAGTATTTGTGTTAAATGAATTGTACCGGAGGAAATAATAAAAACTCCAAATAAACTCAATATCCCTTTAAAGGGCATATCCGAACGCTTATAAATAAAGTAAAAGATAGTCAGAGGAATAGAGTAATAAGCTAAGGTAATAAAGGTATCTGATAAAAGATGCAAAGACAATAATTTTATATTCCACAGGTAGCAGTGACCACGAGGAATCAAAGTTTGAGACAAGACAAATTGATTAAAAAACTGTAACATAATTTGTTAACCCTGAGTTTGACTAGGAGTGTCTAAATGGAAGTTCTATTTCCATTGATGGAAAAATATAACTGATAACAAACACAAACACTAGCCAAGAGTTTTTTTGAGCTTACGCTGACATTAATAAACTAAGCTGCTGGATATTAATTAAGAAACACACTATTTTAGCTTGACAGAAATAAATATTTAGTTAAGAACCTGGAAACAGCTTCTATATTAAGCTTTATTCGCTTATGTCTTGTTTCATTCTACTATATTAATTGCAGTTTTTTTCATCACTACATTAAATTACAATATAAGCAATCAAGCAGAATCAACTACACAGGTTATTTTTTGTTCCCTGCTGTATTTTCTATTGACGTGTATATCTGTGTTTTACACCCACAGGAAAATATTCTGCATCACCAATGGCTTTTAACTCTACTACTGGGGTTTGATATTCTGGGGGAACATAATTGGCAAATTCACTATTTAAGCGTTTAATTTGATTGAGAATGGCAGTTGTAATGGTTTTTTGTTTCTCTGCGCTATTTTCTACATTGGGTGCTAATTCTACAACTACAGATAAAAATTTATTTTGGTCTAAATCTTCTTTGACCTGTAAGACAAACTTACCTGTTACCCATTCTCTAATTATTGGTTGTTCCAAGCCGACACTAATATTTTCAGGGTAGATATTTGCACCAAAATAAGAAACGGTAAAGTTAGAACGTCCAAAGACATAAACAAAAGGTAATTGATAGATTCCCCTAGTTTTTGTTGGTAACTTATTTACTGGGTTAAATCCCCATTGTTTTAAAAATTCAATCATGGCATCATAACTAATAATTCCGCCAGTATCTAAGATGTCATATCTAATTAAAGGAATACCATTATTACCAGAAAATAGTAATTTCCCCTCTTGAATTTCAAAGAAACGTTGCAGGGGATCATATTGTACTAAAGTTGGTAAACGAGATTCACCAAATAATGCTTTTGCGGCTGCTGGTTGGTCAGCTAAAAATCGCCGAATGCAAATACTTAATGGGGTTTCATTTCCTAAAACTCCTGCATCAGCTGTACCATAAAGTGATGCAAAATCATAACAGGGATTTTGTGAACCTATTCTTTGTGCAACTAAATTTCGCCATTCTTCACTAAATACTTCCCCGGCCATAACTAATTTAATTTGATACTCTCCCCACTGCACACCCCTGGCTATTCCAGTATCAATTACATCTTTTAAAAATGGCGGATAACCTAATAATACTACTTGTTGAAAATGTTTACCCAGTTCTTGCACAACCCGCAAAATTTCTTCTTTATTATTCCCTGGTGTAATAATTGTGAGGGGATAACCTTTACTGGCTAAATAGCGACAGCAGTTAGTTGTAAACATTCCCCCGACCCAAGTTCCCAAGGTGAAACAAATTACAGCTAGTGTTCGTCTCTGATCTCCATGAAAGCTATCGTGAAAGATTTGTTCAAAGCGTGTAGCAATCTGTAATTCATCTGTAAAGAACCGAGGCCAAAATGTGGGTTTACCTGTAGAACCAGAGGAGGCTGCTATCATATCACAATTTTCTATTTTTCCAGCACGACATAAGTCAGGCAGGGGATAAAATGAGATATAGTTTTCTTTATTAATGACTGGTAATTTTTGAAAATCCTCAAAAGTTTGAATTTGAGTCGAGTTAATGTTATTTTTTGTTAAAAAAGCTTGATAGGCAGGAACATGAGCAGCAACATTTCTAAATAATGTTAATACCGATTCTTGGCTGTTTAGGGTTAGAGATTGTGTGATTTTATCTTGATAGGGAGTAGATAAAAATTTTTCAAATTCCTGTAAGGTTGTTTGGGTTTTGTTTATGTGATTCATAGAATTTAATCAAGGAAACGGGGAAAGGGTTAATAGATTTGTGATGCTGGATTTTAGCATATTCGTCTCAAATATGAAATTTTTCAGCTTTGTGTTAAATTTATAATGTTGGATGTTAAAGCAGTCAATCCAAATATAAAACTTAAAATTGTCTTGGCTCTTGCGGAAATTACTTTATTTTTTTTGTAGCAATTAATCAACTCTTGCTTTTATCTTTGCCATGTCGGTATATTGTAGTAAGAAACACACTAATAGTTCTGATAGCCGTTTTTGTACTCTTTGCGGTGAATCATTACCTTTGGGTGTGGGAAGGATAATTGATAATCGTTATGAAGTGGTGCGGATATTGGGACAAGGGGGTTTTGGTAGGAGTTATTTGGCATTGGATCAGCAAAAATCTGGTCAGAAGTGTGTATTAAAAGAATTTGCTCCCCAGGTTTCTGATCCCCAGAATTTACAAAAAGCCAAGGAGCTATTTGAAAGGGAAGCCAATGTTCTGAAAAAAATCCAACATCCGCAAATTCCTAGATTTCATTCTTCGTTACAAGTAAAAATTGGTACAAAAGATTTTTTCTTTTTGGTACAGGATTATATAGATGGTGATAATTATTATCAATTATTAGATCAAAGAAAGGCTTTTAGTGAGGAAGAAGTAGTTAACCTGCTGCATAATATTTTGCCTGTTTTGAGTTATGTTCATTCTTTGGATGTGGTACACCGGGATATTTCTCCAGATAATTTAATTTTACGCCGTGCTGATAATTTGCCTGTGTTAATTGATTTTGGTGGTGTAAAGCAGTTACCTGCGGCTAAGGGTTTTTGGATGACACAACTGGCTGCAAATGGGACTTTGTTAGGTAAAAAGGGTTATGCACCGGAGGAACAGATTAGACAGGGTAAGGTGTTAAAAAGTAGTGATTTATACTCTTTGGCGGTGACGGCACTGGTTTTATTGACAGGTAAAGAGCCACATTCTTTATATGACAGTTATAACGGGGTTTGGTACTGGGGAAAAGAAATTCAAGCTAGTCCCAAGTTAGAGACTGTGTTAAAGAAGATGTTGGCATATAAACCGAGCGATCGCTACCAAACCGTCGAACAAGTTTTAAAAGATTTACCTTCTCCCACTTCTACCACTACCGCAACCCCTACTGCTAAACCAGGAAATACTTATCTAACTAAACTGAATACGATGGTAGTTGCACCGGGAAGACAAAAAACAAAAATGCTGGTTAGTAAATTGAATCAACGTACTCAAGCAGTAGCGCAAACTTTACCTTTACCTGCTTGGTTGCGTCCTTTTGCAGTGAGTTTAGTGGGTACATCGGTAATTGCTTTAACTGCGGTGGGTAGTTTTGTGTTAGTAAATTCCGTAGTTCGAGCCATTACATCTATTAATGTATCTTTACCGCAAATTCCCCAAATTAACAACCCTCTGACTCAAACTGACACTAAAAGCGACACAGGCAACAATATAAAAAATTTACTGAGTCGTCGTCAACAGTTGGCAGTTCCTGAAGCTTATTTTACTAGATTTGTAGATGTGACTTTTTACAGTCAAAACCCGCAATTACAGGGTCGTAGCTTAACTGGAGATCCAGAAGACCAAGCTTTGCGGGAACAATGGTCTAGTATTGGTCATGATTTTTTGAATAAAATTGAACAAGCTAACCTCAGTGCAGCAGCAAGGCGAAAACTGGGGAATTATAGGGAGCAAGATTATGAAAATTGGCGTAGACTGGCTAGAACTGGAAGTTTAGGAGATTTGAACCTTCAGAGGTTAAACGAAGAAACTAATCAGCAGTTTGACCAGTTGTTTCCTGGCCAAAGACCTGAAAGACTAAATCTGCAAACTCATGGCCAGATTTGGTATGCGATCGCATCTGATAAAGTAAGTAAAGCCCAATCTAGTAACTAATGACTAATTTTTACTGTTCTAAAGGCCATCACAACCCGACAGGAAGTCGCTTTTGTCTTCAGTGTGGAGAAAAGTTAAATTTAATTGTTAGTTCTGGGGTACAACCTGGACGCACTTTAGGCGATCGCTATGTTATAGTTCGTCAATTAGGACAAGGTGGCTTTGGTCGTACCTATCTGGCTGAAGATATCAACCGCTTTCGGGAACCTTGCGTTTTAAAGGAATTTTTTCCCCAAGTCCAAACACCAGCCGTTTTACAAAAAGCCGAAGAACTATTTCAACGAGAAGCCAGCACCCTGTACAAATTGCAACATCCCCAAATTCCTCGCTTTCGGGAATTTTTACGGTTGAATTTAGACGGTAAAGAATATTTATTTTTAGTACAAGATTACGTCGAAGGACAAACTTATAATTCTTTATTAAATACCCGACAACAACAGGGTTTAAGATTTACAGAAATAGAAGTTAAGCAATTATTACAGCAAGTTTTACCAATATTAGATTATATTCACTCTCTAGGCGTAATTCATCGAGATATTTCCCCAGATAATTTAATTTTGCGTCATGCAGATCAATTACCAGTATTAATTGATTTTGGGGGAGTAAAACAAATTGTTGCTACCGTGGCCTCTGAATATTATCAACCTGGTGTAGTATCTACTCCTAACGGGGGAACACTATTAGGAAAAATCGGTTTTGCACCACCAGAACAAATGCAAACTGGTTTAGTATATCCTCACAGTGATTTGTATGCTTTAGGGGTGACAGTTTTAGTTTTATTAACAGCAAAACAACCCCAAGAATTACTAAATAACTATAACCTTACCTGGCAATGGCAACGGGAAGTTAGTCTTAGCCCTAGCTTAGAACAGATACTCAAGAGAATGTTAGCACCCGCCATAGGCGATCGCTTCCAGTCCGCAAAACAAATTTTAGACTTACTCAACCCACCCACAGCAGTAACTTATCCTCCCACTCAACCACCTGTAAATTATCCTCAAATTCCCCTAACTACCCCCGCACCCGTTCCCACTCAAGGAACTATGGCTGTTTCTCCTCCCGTTTCTCCCACTCCCCAGCAAAAACATCTCCCCCCTTCCCCATCTCCCAGCAAATGGACACCCATCACAGCATTTTTTGTTACTTTAGGTTTAACTGGTGCCGTAGTTTTGGGTTGGTGGGCAATTTCTCGGAATGGAAAACAACCAGATGTAGCACAACCTAATCCCGATAGTACAACAGATGCCCAGCCAGTAGACCCCTTAGCTAAATATTCCCCTGCGGAAAGACAACGTAAAGAAAGATTAAAAACACGTCGTCAAGAATTAGGTATAAACTTTAACTTTTATATTCGATTGGTAAATCAAGTATTTTGGGAACAAAACCCAAGTTTAACAGGGAAAACCTTAAGTGATAACCCAGAAGACGAAAACTTACGGGAAAAATGGGATCAAACTGCGGCTGAGTTATTAGATAAAATTGCTATTCTTAGTGCTGACTCCCGACAGAAACTAGGAAATTATACCAATACAGATATTAATCGTTGGAAAGTTGCAGTTAATCAAGTTAACGTTAGCAGTAGAGCTTTATATGATTTAGGTGATGCAGCTTTCTTACGTATTTTCCCAGGACAAAAAGGTAAAAACTTTATTAATGAACCAATTGGACAGATTTGGCACGGCTTAGTAAATGATCAATTAAATGCCATACTTGCTAATAGTGCTTATCAAAAAATTCTGTTTGAACTTGGTGAAACAAATAAAACAGTTAGCGGTAACTTTCAACCAGGAAAAGGAAAAGTATTTATTGCTGAACTTGCTACAGATCAAGATATGACTGTAAAATTAGAAGCAAACTCTCAAATTCTACTATCTATTTATTCTCCATCTGGCAAAGTGACATTTTTAGAAGATTCCTCACAGCGTACACTTTCAACCAAATTACCAGAATCAGGATTTTATGAATTTGTAGTTGTTTCCACCGCATCCGCACCAGCAAATTATCAACTTACCATCAGCGCAGAAACACCAGAACCAGAACCCACACCTACAGAAACACCTACACAAACACCTACACAAACACCGACGGAAACACCCACAGAAGAACCTACCCCAGAGCCAACACCCACAGAAACACCCATACCCACACCAACACCTGCACCATGAAGAATAATACAGCCCGTTTCAGGTAAATGAGGTACAAATTTTGGGAACAAAGCCTTATGTGAAGAGACTTTTACCCCTGTTCCCTGTTTCCTACTGTATATAAAGAGACTTTTAACCCTGTATCGCACTGAGAACCGTCGAAGTGTTAAGAGTTTCCTGCTGTATGTTTATTTTGTCAAAGCAAATAGAAGAAAATTAGTTTTTAAAAGTAAAGTTCAAAAACCTTAAAATTATTTAAACCCTTGATAAATCAAAGTTTTGTACTTTTAAATTTTTGATCAAAACTTCCTTTTTTTCTTGCACCTTAGTCTTTCATTTCAGAAAGAGAAAAAAAATATCTTAAATTTTTCAACCCCTTTGTGGGTCTGGCCACTTAACGGGCTATTACGGCTATGCTTCGACTTCTGTGGATTACTACGCATCCTCTCTGATCCCATTTTCATCTCTTCTAGAGTAGGCAGTTCATTATTACTACATATATAATTTTGAGTAAAACTAATTATGATGATAATCAGTGCCAACTTCAATTTAACCAAATTTCTGGTTTTCTGCACAACACACACTGATAGATAAAATCAAAATGCGCCGTTCAGCCTCACTGCAAACCCTGTTAATCTATGGTTTGAGTGGTCCGATTATTGCTCTCAATGTCTGGCTGCTGTCTGTGTTTTTCCGTTACTTTCAGCGTCCCATTACCATCCTGATTGTTGCGGCGATTTTGGCTTTTTTACTCAATTATGCAGTACGGTTCTTTGAGAGCGATCGCATTAATCGTACTCAAGCTGTGATCATTGTTTTATTAGTTACTCTGACTTTATTCGGGATTGTCGGTGTTACTCTTGTTCCAGTAGTCATTGATCAAAGCAACCAACTCTTAAATAAAATTCCTGATTGGGTAGCCAGTAGTCAAGCCAACCTTCAATATTTGGAAGAGATAGCTAAACAAAGACGGATACCAATTGACCTACGGGTACTTTCTAATCAAATTAATGCCAATATTCAAAATTTAGTGCAGCAGACAGCCTCCGGTGCTGTGGGGATAGCAGGAATACTATTATCAGGATTAATAGATTTAGTATTAGTTATAGTATTAGCCTTCTATATTTTGTTATATGGCGATCGCGTTTGGTATGGCTTAATCAATCTCTTACCCAATCATATTGGTACTCCCCTGACTAAATCCCTAAAACTCAACTTTCAAAACTTTTTCCTCAGCCAACTATTACTAGCCTTATTCATGGTCATCACCCTGACCCCAATTTTCCTATTTCTGCAAGTGCCATTTGCCCTGTTATTTGCTATCCTGATCGGCATTTCCCAACTGATCCCCTTCATTGGTGCAACTTTAGGAATTGGTCTGGTTATCATACTGGTGATGTTGCAAAATTTATGGTTAGCCTTTCCAGTAGCAGCAGCTTCAATTTTCATGCAACAAATTAAAGATAATCTTCTAGCACCCAAATTAATGGGAGACTTTATCGGCTTAAATCCCATTTGGATTTTTGTCGCCATCCTCATGGGCTTTGAAATTGCTGGTTTATTAGGAACTTTAGTTGCTGTACCCATTGCCGGCACTATCAAAGGCACCTTTGATGCTATCCGCGCAGGACAACAAAGCGACTTTGTAAATAATTTGACAATGAATTACAATTCACCATCTAATCAAGAAGATAGTCATTAGGAAGTAGGGAACAGGGAACAGGGAACAGGGAACAGGGAACAGTCATTTAGTCATTAGGGAATTAATCCTTCTTTCCCCTCTGCCTCCTGCCTCCTGCCTCCTGCCCCCTGCCTCCTGCCCCCTGCCTCCTGCCTCCTGCCTCCTGCCTCCTGCCTCCCCTGCCCCCTGCCCCTCTGCCATCTTATGGACGCTGCCGAACTCTTAGAAACCATTACAAACCTAATTCAACAAGCCGAACAAGGAGAAATTGACCCTTGGGATGTACAAGTTATTGAAGTAATTGACCGTTACTTAGAACTAATGGTACCAGAAGCAACAGCAAAAGGTTATGAAAGTGACTTGTCACAATCTGGGCAAGCTTTTTTATCAGCATCAATGTTAGTATTATTCAAAGCTAATACTTTGATGCAATTGTCTACAACACAAGATTCACAAACAGATATAGCAGATGAATTTATAGAAACAGAGGATGGGTTACTGCATCCTTTACAACGGCTACATTTAGAGAGACACTTACGCCGTCGTCCCGCCGCTATGCCACCCCCAAAACGCCGCGTGACACTACCAGAGCTAATTGAACAGTTGCAGCTAATGGCTAACCAGTTAAAACTGGTAGATAAGGCTAGTAAACCGATACGTCCCAAACGACAACCCAGCATTAAATCACTAAAAGCAGCCTTAGAACTAGCACACCAAGAAAATTTAACAGAAGTAGCCGTAGAACTAGAACAAGTCTTACAAAATTCTGCACGGGAGCAAAATTTACCAGATCATCACTGGAGTTTAGAGCAACTTGTGCAATTATGGGCTAAAACCAAGAAAATAAACAAAAATAACTCTCATCATGAATCAGAGAATAGTCACTTAGTTAGTGTGTTCTGGGCTTTACTATTGTTGTCAGCACAATCTAAGGTAGAACTATTTCAAGAGGAATTTTATCAGGATATTAAAATCCGTTTACTTACGGGGTGAGGAGATGAAGAGCAAAAAGGCAGAGGGGCAGGGGAGGCAGGGGGGCAGAGGGGCAGAGGGGCAGGGGGGAAAGATTTATTTAGAAATTTTTATACATTTTTGTAGGGACATGGCACTGCCATGTCCTCTTGAGAGTATGATGACAGCAGGAAATTGTCTTGTTCTCAAATGGTGCGTTACACTCTGTTAACCCACCCTACGAAATCTTATACCATTTCCCAAAAACTATAATACTGACAAATCGAACGTAGGGATCTGGCAGTCGAAAGTTG
>DATGXB010000242.1:0-26344 GCA_035299225.1 Nostocaceae cyanobacterium
GGCAGGGGGGCAGAGGGGCAGGGAGCAAGGGGGAAAGAGGCAGGGGAGCAGGGAGCAGAGGGGCAGGGAGCAAGGGGGAAAATAAGAATTAATTCTTTATTGCCTATTGCCTATTGCCTATTGCCTATTGCCTATTGCCTATTGCCTATTGCCTATTGCCTGTTCCCTGTTCCCTATTGCCTATTGCCTGTTCCCTGTTCCCTGTTCCCTGTTCCCTAATGACTAATAACTAATGACCAACTATTGAGTTTTCCCACATCTTGAGGTGAACAATCAATAATTTGTAGTTGCCAACGGCCTTTTGCTGGTAGGGAAAGTAATTGTTTGAGGACGGGATGCGATCGCATGGTGTAGGTGGTTTGTAAATTGGTGCGTCGGCCTAATGTCCGGCTTTGTAATAATACTTGCTGGTTATTAGGGGCAATTAAATAAATTTCTAAATCACCTAAAAAGTCATGAGTGATATTTACGGACACTTGGAGGTCTTTGACTGTCACTACTTGATTAACAGCGATCGCACTTTTCACGCCTAACAAATTATGATCAGGAATATTCACTTGGTTGCTATTATTCCCTTGGATTTGTCCGCCTGTGGTGGCGAAATTGGATAATAATTGTTGTGCAGCTCTCACGGCTTTGGCCGCATTCACTTTGCCATAGCCAAACCAGAGGGAATGACCGCTACTATCATAAGCACCACCCCGTAAACTCAACTGTGGATCAGGTTCAGAATCAACAATTTTATCTGCTGTATCTTGTAACAGGCGTTTGACTTGTTGGGCACTCAAATCAGGATTAATGGATAAAATTAGTGCAGCTACTCCTGCAACCACTGGTGTGGCGCTAGAAGTTCCACCAAAATTATTAGTAAAATTACCAGAATCATAACCCGCTTCTCCCAACTGGTCTGCTGTTAACATTCCCAGACCACGTAAAGAAGTAGCGATCGCCGGTTGAGTATACACAAACCCTGTTTCTTGAAACCACATTCCCGGAGGGGCATTGTTACTTGGCGCACAAACCGAAATATTTGCACCCCAATTACTATAAGCTGCTTTTTTATTTAAACTTGTGGATGCAGACACGGCAATCACATCAGGATGTACAGCAAAACCACTTAACCAAGCCGTATCACCCCGTAAAATATTTTTCGGCCAATTTTGCTCATTAACAGTTCCATTAATTGGGCGGTTAGCATTTCCCGCCGCAAATAAAATTACACAACCTTTACCCCTGCGTCCTTGAGTGGCAGCACGAGTAATAGCGGCTCTTTGTCTTAAAGACAGGGGAAAATAAACGGCCGCAGCTCCCCAACTGCAAGAAATTATACTCGCTCCCTGATCAATTGCCCAATTAAAGATATTCTCAATTGATTGATCATCTAAAAATCCGCTAGTGCGAATGGGCATTAAAGCACATCCTGGTGCTACTCCGACAATTCCCTGACCGTTTTCCTCCGCTACAGCTATTCCCGCGCAGGCTGTTCCGTGACTGGTTTCTTTGTCTGTTGGTAAAGGTAAAAAATCATTGTCTTTCAAATCTCTGGGAGCAACAACCTTACCATTACCTTGAAAATCAGGGTGATTAAGATCAAAAGAATCATCAACAACAGCCACCACTACTGACCGCACACCCCGCGTTATATCCCAAGCTTGCTCAATAGAAATATGAGAATTAACACCCAACTGATAACCACCATCATGATTTAGATACCACTGCTGGGGGTAGAGAGTATCATTAGGGCGGTAATGTGGTTCTTGTTGAATGATAATATTAGGCTCGGCGGCTAAAACTTCGGAGAGTTGTTGGAGTTGATTAGTAATTTTAATCGGGTTTTCTCTCGCTTGTTTACCTACCAGAAACACAAAGGTATTAGGTAAACCTGCAACTGGTTGATCAAGATTTAGATGAAATGCGGTAGCAAGAGCATTAATTTTATTAGTATCAACCCAATCTGCAAACTGAATAGTAATTTGGTCACTCAGATAAATAAAAGTGCTGGAATGAGCTTGGAGTGTGTAAACATGACTAGCAAAAGCCACATTTTCGTCAGTCCGTGCGGCGGACATCGCTGCTTCTAGCTGGTCAGGTTGGGTGGTAAATAACTCCAATTGAGATGGTGAAATTGTCCGTCGCCATTCTCCCCACGGGATGAGAGATAATTGTTCTGGTGAATAGCGGGTTGTAAACCGGACAGTGAAGCGATGCATAGCCTTTTCTAAAATTAACTCTTCACCACCCCGTTGGAGAACCAAACCTTGGTTAGTAGCTGGTGTATCTGTGGTTGGAGAATCAGAGGAATTGAGGCGATCGCTCATAGGTTAATATGCAGGAATGATGGGAACTCGATTAAACTGATTTCCAGTCTAAATCAGAGAAACTTGTGATCTGTCTTTATTTAAAGAAGGCATAAACAGAGTTAATATATCCGTAGTTGTTAAACATTTAGTAAAGATTTGTTGCCTAAATTAACCTCATGAACGTTGCTGCTCCTTCCCTAATTCGCTTCACTTACTGCTCACTCATTGCTGTGTTGGGCTGCTTGTCACCTGTGTATGCTCAAGTGGCACAATTACCAAACAACCAAGTCCAACCTATTGATGCTAGTGACCCCAATACTTTGCGTCCTTCTAGTCAGAATAGTAGCATTTTGAGCATTGAAGGAGGCGATCGCCTAATGAAAGAAGCCGCAGACGCAGTTTCTGGGCAAAATTATGCCCTAGCATCTAAAAAACTCCAAGAAGCACGTCAAGTTTATAACCAACTATCAAACTTTTACCAAGAACTAAACACCAGTTTTTCCGGCATTGATAACCGCGTTTCCGACTCTCAACGTAAAAGAGCCTTAGAAACTGCTCAAAAGCGCGATGAAGCAACTTACCAGTTAGCATTAGTACACCGCGCCCAAAATCAGCCAGAATTAGCTGTACCTTTATTAGTGCAAATTATCAAAAGTCAAAACCCCACACGGGAATTAGGTAAAAAAGCCTATCAACAACTTTTGGAATTAGGTTTTGTGGATGCACCCTATCCCCGTCAGGGTAGCACTTCCCAAAGATAAGGCAAAATCAATAGTTAATAGTTATTTTTTCCATTCTTTCAGCAGCAATCCCTACCCCTAGCAATGGTAGGATGACAATACCTGTTTTTGGTTAAAAATACGCTTCTCAGACACTTTTTTCCTCAGCCTGGCCAAACTACAATTTGGCCAAGGCTTCTCTTCGTGATCTGTTAATAATAGAAAAGAAACTTTTTCAGGAATTGCGATGATTACTCCAGACCAAGTTGAAGCAATGATTAAGGTAGCAATGCCAGACGCTCAAATTCAGGTACAAGACTTGACAGGTGGTGGAGATCACTATCAAGTCACAGTAGTTTCATCGCAGTTTGCAGGTAAAGGACTGGTACAACAACATCAGTTAGTATATGGTGCTTTGCAGCAAGCGATGTCCACTGAAGCGATTCATGCTTTAGCCTTGAAAACCTACACCCCTGAAGCATGGCAAGCAACAGCCGCTTCCTAAGAAGGCAGTTCGCGGAAGCGTTGCCGTAGGCTAGGCAGGAAGCAGAAGGTAAAAAAATTGATTTTACTAGCTTTTGCAACTGTTTTAACTGAACACTCATTTCTGCCAAACTAAAAATAAAATTTATTTTCCATTCTTAGCCACACAGGAAACAACCATGACACCAGAAGTACAAGCAAAAATTGATAACCTAGTAAAACAAAACAAAATTATGGTTTTCATGAAGGGAAACAAATTAATGCCTCAATGTGGTTTCTCTAACAATGTAGTACAAATTTTAAATACATTGGGTGTTCCCTTTGAAACAGTAGATGTTCTCGCTGACTACGAAATTCGTCAAGGGATTAAAGAATATTCCAACTGGCCAACTATTCCCCAAGTGTACATTAATGGTGAATTTATCGGCGGTTCAGATATCATGATTGAACTCTACCAAAAAGGTGAATTACAAGAAAAGGTAGAAGTAGCTTTAGCTTCCTAAAAGTTAACTTTCTGAGATTATTAATACCCTAGAAAAAAGAAACAAGGTAAACTTGCTCTATTTTTCTAGGTTATTTTTTGCTTTTACCATGCCATAAATCAAATATCAGTGTTATCTTATTGATGTTAGATTTATCACTTATTGTTTATGTTCCCTCAAAAATTGAGTCAAAAACTACTGTCACTAACTGCTACTACTGCTTTGGGTATAACTGCGCTAACTGGAGTTAGCATTCTCCCTGCTCAAGCCGTACAGTTACAAACCTTCAAAATCTCTGGAACTTTTGGTGATGAAAGTTTTAGCAATAGTTTATATCTAAAACAAACTTTAGCTAATGGTTACTTCCAAGGTAGTTACACAATAGATGTAGATCAACTACCCACTAACGATTATGTCAGCTTTACAGATTGGAATGTAAGTATATTTCAATCTTCAGGTAAATTATGGGGAGGTTTTGGGCCAAATACTGATCTACCTGTTTCATACTCTAGTGGTGGAGTATCTAACTTTAATGGTGACACAAAAATTGACTTTATTGGCTACAGAGATCCGAGAATGTATTTATACGTGGACAAAGATTTCCAAGGTACAAGTTCTGGACGTGCTGTAGATATGGGTTTCAGTGCACCTGTTTATGGAGAGTTTGGTTCTTACTATGATGGAGAGACTAACAGAATATATGTTACCTCTTTTCGTAGCGAACCCCTCTCACCAGTAAATCCACCCGTCACCACTACCGTTCCTGAATCATCTACACTGGCTGGTGTTTTAGTAACTTTCCTCATGGGTTGGTTAATCAAACACAAACAGAAAGTTATTCAACTAGGATAATCACCCAATCTTTCACCATAAAAACATGAAAAATCTACTTAACCCTGAAAATCAGGGTTTTTTTGTGTTAATGAATTGCAAAATTTTTTTCTAAAATTCGTAAGACCACAGTCAAAACTATTGATATTAATAACAGAATAGACACTGCTAAAAAAGTAATTTGTGTTCCAAAAGTTAAAGCCGTTAAAGGTGCATTAGTCACATCAAAATCTAGGGTTAAATGAGCATGAGTGAGAGTGACAAAAGAAAATAAAGCACCTACTAGGGGGACACCTATTGTTTGTCCTAAAATTCTCGATAAAGATAGCAAACCAGAAGCAATACCTATTCTATCTTTGGGTGCAGTTCCCATAATTGCACTATTATTAGGTGATTGAAACATTCCCACTCCTAAACCATAGGGAATAATTCCTCCAATATATTGAGAAATCGTTAAATCATCATCAAATCTACTAATCAAGAAGCAACCAAGGGACATTAATAGTAAACCAATTAAACTTATTCTTCTCGCTCCCCAACGGTCAGAAATCAGACCAGCCACCGGTGCACTTACTAGAATTAAAATAGGGGGTATTCCTAATAATAAACCTGCTTCTTTCGTGGAATATTCCTTAACTAATTCCAGGAAAAATGGCAGCATAAAAATTACCCCTGCCATGACAAAATTACCAACAAATCTCAACCATAAGCCCAAACTAAATTCTAAAGATTGAAACATTTTTAAATCAAGCATGGGCTGTGGGGAACGAGATTCTATGATTAAAAATCCAGTAAAACTAATTACAGATAAAGTTAGTAAAATAATTGCTATTTGAGAATTAAAGCCTCCTCTTTGTAAGCAGGTAATACCAAGGGTAAAACAAGTTAAAGTTAAAGTGAGAATTAATGTCCCCCACAAATCAAAGCTTTGTTTTTGTTCATTAACAACAGAAGCAGGAACAAAATAACTAACAATTAAAATCCCAATTATCCCTATTGGTACATTAATTAAAAAAATTAAAGGCCAGTTTCCTAAAGTAATTAGTAAACCTCCTAATGATGGTCCTAGTGTAATTCCTAAACCAAAAACTCCTGCTCTAATTCCTAATGCTAAACCTCGTTCTTCTGGGGGAAAAGCCTCAACAATCATTGCTGTTCCCAATCCTGATAAAAAAGCTGCACCTATTCCCTGTAAAGCACGACAAGCGATTAAAATGCTAATTGTAGGTGATAATCCACAAAAAAGGGAACTGATAGTAAAAATTATTAAACCAATAATATATAACTGCTTTTTACTCCAGATATCACCCAATTTAGCTACACTGAGGACAAAAATAGCGATCGCTAATAGATAACTTAAAATTACCCATTGAATGGTAGTGAAGTCGGTATGTAACGACTCCACCATTATTGGTAGTGCTAAATTAATTATGTAAACATCTAAGGCAAAAATAAATACACCAATCCCCACGCCAATAGTCGCCCACCACTTACTAGATATTTGTTCTGTTTGTGGTAGTTGATTAAATCGCTTTTTTTGAATTTGTAACATTATTACTATTTCCTCTAGTTCACCCTGTAGCATTTCTCAAATCTAAGTAATATTTATAAATGCAGGACTAAGATTATACATTTGTAAATACTCTTATTCTCGCTAAATCTGTGCTGTTATTTTACCTCTATTGTAGAAAGTTTGATATTGAATGAACCTGAAAATAGTCACCAATAAAAAATTGCTAATGCAGCTTGGCGGAAATAACTACCCAGTTAGAAAAGTTCAGAAACTTGTTAAATAACGTTCTTGCCTCCTGCTTAATGCCTTCTTGCATTAGATAATATGACTCAAACTACAACAATGTTGTACTATTGCTGGTAGTTCTTTGTCAATATCTATAGGAGTACCCCTTTTAGCAATTTTTTTTACTTCTTGCAAGATGCGATTTATTAACTTTTTATTAGCAATTAATTCACCTTTACCGATTTGTTTCAGTGCTAATTCTACAGCAGCACGTCCCGATTGCATCCCCAAGGCTACACTACTTTTAATTCCTAATATTTCTGGATCTAAACTTTGATAGATTTCTTTGTCTTTGGTTACGGCTTTAACGTGTACACCTGCATAATGTGTGAAAGCGTATTCACCAACGACCGGATGATGAGGAGGAATAGAGATATAAGCCTTTTTACTAACATAATTATATAAATGTTTTAAATATTGGAGTTGCCAATTAGTTTCTTTTTCTCCCATTTCTACTAAATTAATTAGTAATGTTGCTAAATCTACAATTCCTGCCCTTTCCCCTAATCCTAACACACTCACATCAATAATATCTGCACCTGCTCGATAAGCATCTAGAGCATTTACTAATGCTAAACCCCGGTCATTATGACAATGTACTGCAATTTTTGGGCGTAAGTTTTGCTCGGCTAATTCTGATTTCAAGCTTTTAACATAATGATAGATGCTGCGTTGGGGTTGAAAAGGATTTGTATAGCCTGTTGTATCTGCAATACTAATTATATTTGCACCTGCTTTGACGGCTGCACTAGCTACTTTGACCACATTCTCCAGAGGCGATCGCACTGTGTCTTCTGGTGTATAACGAATTAATAAATCTTCTTTTTGCCCTCTTGCATAGCTAATAACTTCTACAATTTTATCAATTGCTGCTTCTAAACTTAAATGATAGTCTTGATCTAATCTTTTAGTAGCAACACTAAAAAACACTCCCAAAAAATCTACACCACAATCTAGTGCCTTTTTGACATCTTCAATCCGACAAAGTGCATGAGCTCCTATTTTGGCATTAAATCCAGAATTAGCAATTTTAGTAACAGCCAAGGCAATTTCTTCATCTACAGCCGGATTACCAACTTCAATAATATCAACTCCGATTTGATCTAAAAATTCAGCAATTACTAATTTTGTTTCAGTCGCAAAATAAACTCCAGGAGTTTGTTCTCCTTCTCTTAAAGTTGAATCCAGAATTTTGATCATAAATGTGCCAGTAATTGAAATGTAGATGTCCTTGGTAAAATACAAAAACAGATGGGAATTTTAGGTCAAACTTCACTATTTAGCTGATAGCTAACTACTAAATGGTTACAATTTTAGATTGGTGATTCTATAACTTTAAAATTACCAGTCATAAATCCTAAAGTGACCTTGATAGGAAACTTGATATATTTTCCTCTAAAATTCTTTTAAAAGTATCTATATATTTATTATTCACAGCAAAGTATAATCATTTATACTTTATTCAACAACAAGAGTGTATGAATACTGGACTGGCAATGATCTTTTTTAACATCTAGTACAAGGAAGAAAACTAACTTTACAAGTTTTTGCAGCTTTGTAAATTGGATATTTACAGCCCGTTTCAGGTAAATGAGGTACAAATTTTTGGAACAAACTCTTATACAAAGAGAATTTCAACCCTGTTAAGAGTTCCCTGTTCCCTGTTCCCTGCTGTATTTTCATAATCCTGTACTAGATTTAGTAATTATCCAGAGTTAACACTCTTGTGTATATTATATAACGAACTCTGCATTTCCTAAAATTCCCTATTGATATTTTTACCATTTGTGAAGACAAGGGGAAAGGGAAAAGGTAAATTTTGTCATCCTATCTTCTGAAGTGACAATCAAAACCCCTTAGCCAGATGCTACTAAGGGGTTAAAAAGTATCAATAAAATTTAATTGCAAAAAACACTGCTTTGCTAGTTGACCAAGGCGTATTTTATGCTATAATCTACTGCGGTTATGTGTCCTACTACTTATGTCACCCTAGTTGGATTCTTAGTAGTAATCGTGTTGGCGCTCTGGTTGCGGTTGCACCATCGCAAAGTTCGACGGGTCGTATAAGTAGCGTCTAGCTTCTTCTTCTAGGCGATGAATCAGATAAGGTTCAATAGTGTTACCGTGTCGCAGTGCGGCTAAATATCCATCCAAATACATCCGCATATCATCCATACGATAACCGCGATTCCACAATTCGACGAAGGCGTCAGTAAGTCTTTGGTAATAGCGGATGGTTTGTGTGTCTTGGAGCATAACTGCTGTAATAATTCCTTGGGAATGAAAATTGTAAATGATTCACGCTCAAAAGTGAAGCGTTACTTCACTTGTTCTGCATTAAATCTCTGTTAATTTTTTGACTACGTACAAGACTCCATTCAGCTAGATGTTTAATTGAGATCCTATTC
Organism: Nostocaceae cyanobacterium; assembly: GCA_035299225.1. Lineage (GTDB taxonomy): Bacteria > Cyanobacteriota > Cyanobacteriia > Cyanobacteriales > Nostocaceae > DATGXB01. The sequence goes on from DATGXB010000242.1 coordinate 9,022, forward strand.
TATAAAATAGGAAATGGGTTTATTTGTTGACATACTCCCCGCCCTAAAAGCGCGGAGATTCTGGGTTCAAACAACAGTTGCAGTTTCATACCGTCTTACACTATCTCGCCCAACAGACAATGCCCTGCCTGTTTCCACTACTCTATCAAAAAGCCGTCCTCAAAGGACGGGGCTTTAAACCCAATTTTTTGGTAAAATCGGCGATAGAACCAGGTTTAGAATGTGGTAAAGATAGTTTACCTAAACTCAGTATAGTTTTATGATCTTATGGGAGCAAGATGCACATCTACAAAACTTTTTGCTAATTTTAACAAAGATTTAAGGATTTTACTAATCAGATTGTTATTAAATCACAAAATAAATTTTTTGCAAGTTTTCCTCTGAACAAATATGAAGATTAAACCAATTGAAGTAACAAAAACTACAAAACCTAAAGCATGAGCTTGTTAATTTGAAAGTCATCGACGCTAAGGGGTCTTACCACTGTGGGTTCGGTTTGTATTGAAATCGTTGAGGGGAATCCCCATCTGAGGTCGTTGCTGGGTTGGCACTTGCAGCAACTGGAATATCGAGTGCATCAAGCAGCTAGTATTTATCAAGCTAGAGAGGTCTTTTTAGGCCATCAACCGACGCTGGTAATTCTAGATGCAGACTTGCCAGATGGAGATGGGATTGAATTTTGCCGTTGGTTACATCGCCAGCAACAGCCTTTAATTCTCATGTTATCAGCTCGAAGTAATGAGGCTGATATAGTGGCAGGTTTAAAAGCGGGGGCTGATGACTACTTGAGCAAACCTTTTGGAATGCAAGAGTTTTTAGCTAGGGTAGAGGCACTAATTCGCCGTAAGCGTACACCTACTGCACCAGCCTATTTAGATTATGGCACTTTGCAGATTGATTTGGTACAGCGACGGGTAAGGTTTCAAGGGGAATTTATTGATTTAACTCCCCAGGAATTCAGCTTGCTTTATGTTTTAGCCCAAGCTGGAGGTGTACCTTTGAGTCGGTCGGAGTTATTGCGACGTGCTTGGCCTGATGCTATTGATAATCCCCGGACTATAGACACTCATGTTTTATCACTGCGGAAAAAGGTGGAACTTGATCCGCGTCAACCTAGCTTAATTCAAACTATCCGCAATGTGGGATACAGATTTAACATGGAACTTTTGAACGCTAATGTACCACAATCACAAACTAAGCTAACCAAGGAGAAATTTAATAATCAACGTCCAACACTAACTACTCAAAGGTCATAAGGAGGCAGGGGGCAGGGGGCAGGGGGAAAGAGAAGACAAGGAATAAACTCTTGATGACTTCGCACTCTGCACTCCGCACTCCCACTATTCCCATTCTGCGGCGGTTTGTGTTTCGGCTTGCTGGAGATGGGTTTTTAAGGTCTTCCAGTCTGTGTTTGTGGCTGGTTGGTTGGTGATGATTTGACCTTTTTGGAGGTGTAAAATCTGGGTGCAAAAGTCTTGCAGTAGGTCAAGCTGATGATTGACCATGAAAATGGTTGTGTTGTGGGTTTGGCTGAGGTGGTTGAGGGTGTGGATGAGGTGAAAGGCTGTAGCGGTGTCTAGGGCTGATGTGGGTTCATCGAGGAGTAAAATCTGGGGTTGAATGACTAAAGCACGAGCGATCGCTACTAATTGCTTCTGTCCAGCCGATAGTTGCACCTCCGTCCTTTCTAACCAGTCGTCAGGAATCTGTAAATGTTCCCGCCATTCATTAACTCGTTGTTGAATGGTTGGTTGAGGTAGACGACGCAAAACTAAAGGATAAGCTAAAGCCTCTCTCACTGTCATCCCCAATAACCGAGAAGATTGTAAAACTAGGGTAATTTGTTGGCGTAATTTGACTGGTTCAATTTGCTTATATTCCTGCCCATCTAGATAAATTTTTCCTTGGCTGGGTTCATTGAGACGGTTAATCAGTTTTAATAAAGATGTTTTACCTGCACCTGTATGACCGACAATGGCCAGGCGATCGCCCTGCATCACCTCAAAGGAAATATCCTGTAAAATTGGATATCCTGGTACATTACTTAATCCTTTAGCTTTTAACCTTGCAAACAGGCTAACTTGTTCTAACTTAAGTTGAGCATCAGGCATAAAAAATCAGATAATCAAAAATATTAAAATCTTTCTTATATCCACTTTATGCCCAATTTTATATCATATACTATCTATCATCTTTGTAGAGACGTTCCATTTTGTAGAGACGTTACATGTAACGTCTCTACATTTCAGCCAATGTCTAGACTAATCCATTTAAAGTTAAAGCAGTGTTGATAGTCCAAGCATCTACCAACAACAACAACAAAGTAAAAACAAATAAAATTAAATACATCCAAGGCTGTGCCAAAGGCTTAACATCCCTTGTGTCAATACCCGTTTTAGATTGTACAATATTGACCAAACGGTTAAACCCAGCCACCCGCATAGGTAACAGATAAGCCTTTCCATCATTACTTAAGAAATAATAAACAATACCCCCTTGTCCAGTAGTCCGGGGTTTTAAACTTTTCACCTCAGACCAAGCTAAACTCCAACCTTTACGAAAAAAGCGCGGAACCCAAACAGGATAACTAACCTGTATCCCGTCATCATCAACTAACACCCTTTCAGTTAACACAGCATATAAACCAACAAAACCAATAGTAATTCCTACCCATAAAAAACTCGGAGGAGTAGGTGCGTTTGTCACCTGTGCTAAAAAAGGTAAAGGCACTGTGAGAGCAACATATAGACTCAACAGTGTAATACGAATTATCGGCGAAAGACGAAATATTGCAGCAGTCACGGCTCAAATAATATGCTTTTCTCTCTTATTTTATATGAATTTTTGTAAAGAAGGGCTGATTAATACCTCACTCTCCTTCACATCCTCACAACCACCCCTAACAAAAGCTCGTCATTATAACACTCTTCATCCCAATAAAATCCAACTAATAACCGCTAACGTAGGGACAAGGCAGTGCCTTGTCCTAATAATGTCACAATAAAATGAAAAGCTCTGTAAAACTTAGATAGCATACAACCCCCGTATACTGATGGAATTATAAATTTTTTCAAACAAACACCTTCTTGCTACAATTCTTTTAACCAAATGCTACTATAGGAATACGAGTAAAACTAGGCTAATTCACTCAAAAATCAACACGTAAGCTAACTAAACGTAAATTTAACTATGTCATCAATCACCCCTCCCCTAACCAAAGAAGATTTTATTAACTCTGGCTGGCAAGAAGTAATTGACAACAGCGAGAGAAAAGAATGTAGTAGCTATGATTTTTGGCAAAAGTCACAGGAAGCAAAAGAAGCAGAAGATATAAGAAAACATTTAGTCTTTGGACTTTTACATTCTGTAACTAGTGCTTACATCAAACCAGAGTCTACTGAAGAGCATTTTGCTAAAACTTTTCAATACCTTACAGAAGAACATTTAAACTTCTTTACAGAAATTGTACCTGAAGTCTCAGACCCTGAACTTCAAGCAAGAATCGCTGATATTCTCTGGGTCAAAAAGCGTAACTACCAAATGGCACAATTAGCAGTTGAAGCTTATTTAAAATCTGCTAAAGAATTAGAAGATCCTGAAAAGTGGACTTGGTGTGTTGATAGGATTGAAAGAGCATTTAGGTTAGCACGTAAGATAAATTATAAATTTGAAGTTATTTTTGCATATATAGAGGAAGTTCTTGATCGCTACAAAGGAGAAGATCCAAAGTGGCTATCAGTGAAGCTTATGGAACTTTTACTAGAATATCGTCTTGGAGATCCTAAAAAATATGCCACTCTTGCTGAAAAAGCTGCACAATTAGCAGAGTCAAATCATGATTGGCGTAGAGCAAGAAATCATTGGGAAATTAAGGCTCAGTGGCATCTTATCGAAAAGGATGGAAAAGAAGAACGTAAAGCACAAATGCAAGCAGCTGAAACTTATGTCACAGAAGCTAACGATGCTCTAAAAAGAAATCCGCCAAGTTATTTAGTTGCTTCACACTTTATGCAGAAAGCTATAGAAGCTTTTAGAAAAGTTAGAGGAACAAAAGAAGAAACAATAGATGCAAAAAATAGAGCCGAAGAAGTTCACAAACTCCTACTTCAATATCAAGAAAAATCTGGTAGTGAATTAATTGCTGTTTCACATAAAGGTGTTGATATCAGTGTTGAAGCAGAACAAGCTAGATCACAAGTTAGAGGAAGAGAATTTCAGGATGCACTTTTCACGTTGGCTTTGTTAGGTAGTCCTCCTAAAGTCTCTCAGCTTAAACAACAAGTACAACAGATGGCTCGTGATCATGTCTTATCTGATCTTTTCCCAGGAGTTATTATAAACGATAAAGGAAAAGTCGTAGCTCAACAGCTTGGCTCAGTTTTATCTAATAATCCAGAGGAATCGGAAAAAGCAACTTTGTTTGAGATGTACAAAAATGCAGCATTATTTTATCAACCTTTCCATGCTCAAGCTTATATTGAACACGCTAGGTATCAGATCACTTTAGAACATAGCATACGAGTTGATGACTTACTTCCAATTGTTTCACACAGTCCTTTTGTTCCACAGGGTCGAGAATATCTGTTTGCAAAAGGTCTTTATGCTGGGCTAACTGGAGATTTTTTTACATCAACTCATATTCTTATACCTCAAATCGAGAATTCTATCCGCGAGTTACTTTGGCAAATGCAAGGTGTAATAACATCTAAACTTGATAATGGAATTCAGAATGAATATGATTTGAATAAAATGCTTTATCGTCCAGAAATAACATCTATTTTTGACGAAGATACACTTTTTGATTTAAAAGGATTATTAATTGAACACGCTGGTAGTAATTTGAGAAATCGCATGGCGCATGGTTTAATTAATGATTATGAGTTTTCTAGTTCTATTATGTCTTACTTATGGTGGGTAACATTGCGTTTGTGCTGCTTACCTATTATAATACATCAACAAAAATCAAAAGAATTTAATCCTTGGGTTGAGTTTGATGGAATTTTCAAAGATGATCCACTTTTTGATGATTTTGTAGAAAATATGGCTGCTAATCGGCGTGAATTAGATGCGGAAATGGCTGCTTATGAAGCTTCCTTAGAGGAGAATCAGTCAGCATGACCAGATACATCCTCGACACAGATCATGTTACACTTTCTCAGCATGGTAATTCTAAGATTCTCAAACGTTCTCAAATGGTTGGTTCTTCTAATATATTCGTGACCTCTATCACATTTGAAGAACAATTAAGAGGCAGATTAGATACTATTAGAAAATGTGGCAATAATTCACAATCATTATCAATCGCTTACCGCAATTTATTAACAACTCAGCGTTATTACTGTAGAATTAACTTGTTAGACTTTGATGAAGCAGCATATCTTCGTTATCAAGAGTTACAACAGCAAAAAATTAAAATAGGAACACAAGATTTAAGAATTGCTTCTATAGCTTTAGCTCATCAAGCATTTGTAGTTACCAGAAATTATAAAGATTTTAGTAAAGTTCCTGATTTAACTCTTGAAGATTGGACTCTTGAAGAACCGATATAAAGCTTAATTTTCTTAACTCAAACTTTACGCAAAGACGCATAAACTCCCCTTAGCGCCTTAGCGCCTTTGCGTGAGATTAATCTTTTATCAACCTCTCCAAAGCCAAAAAGATATCATGGGTTAACTCACTTGTACCCCGTCTTAAAGCTTGTCTGTCTCCTTGACATTTTTCCCATCTTTCTGTTACACAAATCGGTTCACCAATACTTATTTTTACCTGACGGAAACCTAAACGCGGTCTTCCTGGTAAAGTCGAATCTTTAATTCTCGAAAGCATATCATACATTAATAAAGCCGTTTCTGCAAACCTTTCCGCCGTTGGTTTTTCTAAGATATAATTTGCAGTTACAGCCACAAAACTTTCCGCTATTCTCATGTGCTGTATTCTTAAATCAGCCTCTTCTGCTACCCAGTCAGCTAAACCTCTTTTAAAAGGTGATAATTGATTAATATCTGGTATATCTTCCCGATAAATATAACTCCAACTGGCTTCTTCTAACCGCCGACATCTATCAATAAAATTTCCTTGGGACTCGACACCAAAATAAGTTTCTGCAACTTTTAAAGCTGTATTCATTAAACGGTGTAATCTGGTAATTAATACCTCATTTGGCTTGCCTTCTGGGGGAATTTCTGGTAAACTGTAATGGTAGAAACGTTGATAAAAATCTTCCATTTCTGTGATTAGATATTCACCCAAACGTAACAGCCGTTGATATAAAATATCTTGCTGTGTTTTCCCATCAGGATTAATTTCTGCAACTCCCAAACCACTATCTGTTTCTAACTTACTAATTAACCATTCTATTTTTTTCCAAGGTGGGTTAACATAACTGTAGCGAATGCCAATAGGGACAATATAAACCTTTTCGGAACGGTTGGCTTTGTGCAAATCTTCCACACACCAAAAACCCAACTGAGAAACACCAGGTTCTAAAGGGCTGACTATTTCATTATGTCCATTTGTTCCCCCTTCTGGTGCAACTGCTATGGGCATTTTAGCATTAGCAAATAATTCTCTAGCGGTTTGAATTGCGTTTCTGTCTGCACGTCTTCCGCGACGAATGGGAACACCACCACACAGAGAAAAAAACCATCCTAACCATTTTCCAGCCCAAAGTGTCATTCCTCTTTCGTACATGAAATGACTATGTAAGGGATATTTTAATTGAATGGCTTTTTGACGAGCAATTTTCGGAACAATTCGCCTGAGTAAGTATAACATTGAAAAGGGGTCTTCGACTTCTGGGTGACGAAATGCCATTAAAAAGCGAATTTTCCCGGCTTGAAATTGGTGATAAAGTTCTGCTATAATTTCAGCATTGCGTGATTCAATATTAACAATTCCTGCTAATAACCAACGTCGAGTTCTAAACCGAAGGAAAAATGGTAAAAGCCAAGCAAAGATTTGCACCACCCAGGGGTTAAAGCGTTGAGGAATAAATTTAAGCGGTGGTTGGGTAGAATGAATCGTCTTAGGCAAGTTATTCTCCTGATAGTGTGGTAAAAATTAACTAATTTTTGGATACTAATTTTTTGATTTTGACAGTTTTAAATCATACTGTGAAAAAAGCAGTAATGTCTCTTTACCTAAATCCTGATAATCTAATTATGATCGGGAATATTTTGATAAAATGGCTACACCAGCAGATTTACGCCAATTTGCACCCGCAACCCAACGCAACCGCGAACCCATTCTGGAAGTTTTATTACAAGTCTTGCCAAGTCATGGGACAATTTTAGAAATTGCCAGTGGGACGGGTGAACACGCGATATTTTTCGCACCCCAGCTAAAACCCCGAATATGGCTACCTTCTGACCCTAACCCCATATTACGCGATAGTATCACTGCTTGGTCAAAGCAATTTCCTAGTGATAACCTACTGCTACCATTAAATATAGATGCGAGTTTACCAACTTGGCCAATAGAACAGGAAGCAAAACCAGATTCCCCTATTGTGGCTATTGTTAATATTAACATGATTCATATTTCCCCTTGGTCTGCTTGTTTGGGGCTGATGGCGGGTGCTGGCCGCATTTTGCCAAAAGATGGTATACTTTATTTATATGGACCTTACAAACAGGGTGGAAAACATACCGCACTTAGTAATCAGGCTTTTGATCAATCTCTACAAGCACAAAACCCAGTTTGGGGAGTGCGAAATTTAGAGGACGTGGTAGCTGTGGCTAATAACCACGATTTAATTTTAGTTAATACTTACCAAATGCCTGCTAATAACTTGTCTGTTGTGTTTAAAAAGCATTAATGGAGATTAGCAGACTCGAACTGCTGACATCCTGCTTGCAAAGCAGGCACTCTACCAACTGAGCTAAACCCCCAAAACATAAAAACAGTATTTAGTTTTGACTGTTGATATTTATTATAAAGTATGATTCTGTTTTTAGCAAAGGAATGACACAAGAAAATCTCATAGTTGTAGCAACACTCTATAAGTTTGTCTCATTACCGGATTTTACAGAAATTCGAGAATCTTTACTAGATTTTTGTCACTCACAAGCTATTAAAGGTACACTCTTATTAGCAAAGGAAGGTATTAACGGGACAATTGCTGGTTCTCGCCAGTCTATTGATGCAGTGTTAGCTTATTTACGTCGTGACTCGCGTTTAGCTGATTTAGAACATAAAGAATCTTACACTGATACACTACCCTTTGAACGGATGAAGGTACGACTCAAACAGGAAATTGTTACTTTGGGAATACCGGAGGTTGACCCCACTGAACAAGTAGGAACTTACGTGACTCCTGAAGAATGGAATGAACTCATTTCTGACCCGGAAGTGACAGTTATTGATACTCGCAATGATTACGAAATCAGTATTGGCACTTTTAAGGGGGCTAAAAACCCCAAGACTGAATCTTTCCGCGAATTTCCAGAATACGTCAGTAAAAACTTAGACCCCAGGAAACATAAGAAAGTGGCTATGTTTTGTACTGGTGGGATTCGGTGCGAAAAAGCTTCATCATATATGATTGCACAAGGTTTCCAAGAAGTCTACCACCTAAAAGGCGGTATTTTGAAATATTTGGAAGAAATTTCCCCAGAAGAGAGTTTATGGGAAGGGGAATGTTTTGTCTTTGATGAAAGGGTAGCGGTGCGTCATGGCTTGGAAGCGGGAAGTTATGAATTATGCTTAAGTTGTGGACATCCTATTTCCGAAGCGGATAAAGCTGACCCCAAATTTGAAACGGGAATTTCCTGTCCTCACTGTTTTGAGGGTTTGACGGAGGAGAAACGTCTGCGTCAACAAGAAAAATGGAAACAACTACAATTAAAGTTGCAGAAATCTCCAAGTGAGTAACCCAGTTGTTTGAGAGACGTTCCCTCTAGAACGTCTTTATTTGTATGTTTAGTTTTTCATGGCTAAGGTTAAACCGTCACCTATGGGGACTAAACTTAATGTTATGCGTGAGTCTTGATGTAGTGTTTGATTTAAAGTGCGGATAGTCTGGGTACGCTTATCTGTGTCCTGGGTGTCAGCTACTCTTCCCGACCAAAGCACGTTATCTATGACAATTAGACCACCTGGGCGGATGAGTTGGAGCGATCGCTCATAATAATTAACATAGTTATTTTTATCAGCATCAATAAAAGCAAAGTCAAAACTTCCCGCTTCACCAGCAGCCAGCAAACTATCTAAAGTTGCCAAAGCTGGAGCAATGTGTAAATCAATTTTATCTGCAACTCCAGCTTCCTGCCAATAGCGACGAGCAATACTGGTAAATTCTTCACTCACATCACAAGCAACTACTTTACCATCAGCAGGTAAAGCCAAAGCCACTACTAAAGAACTATAACCAGTAAATACACCAACTTCTAAAGTTTTTTTTGCTCCTAATAATTTAACTAAAAACGCCATAAATTGTCCCTGGTCAGGAGCAATTTGCATTTGTGATAATGGATGTTGGTGAGTTTCTTCACGTAGCCGCTTTAATATTTCCGGTTCTCGCAAAGAAACAGAAAGTATATAGTCATATAAAGTTTGTTCTAAGCCAATAGTTTTTTTACTCATATAAAAATATTAAAAACTATAAATAACTTTAAGCTGATGATAGCACTTTTTATATAAATCACAACTATTTCAGGGGAATATCAATCAAAAACTCCGCACCCTCTCCGGGTTGAGAAATGCATTCAATTTTACCCTGATGCTTTTCTACCACAATTTGATAACTAATTGATAAACCTAAACCAGTTCCTTCACCCACATCTTTAGTAGTAAAGAAAGGATCAAAAACGTGTTTTCTAACTTCCTCAGTCATCCCTAAACCATTATCTTTAATAGAAATTCTTACCCAGTTATCATTAAGTAATTGAGTACGAATAGTAATTGTACTAGAAAAATTAACTCTTTCTGTTAGGGATAGTTGTTTTTGGTGCTTAGATAAAAAATCAATAGAATTAATCAGGATATTCATAAACACCTGATTTAATTGAGCAGCATAACAATTAACCAAAGGTAATTTACCATAATCTTTAATTACGATATTTTCAATATCACCTAATTTTTCCGTAATTCGAGATTGTAAAAGCATTAGAGTATTTTCAATACCCTCATGAATATCTACAGGTTTCATCTCAGCTTCATCTAACCGGGAGAAATTGCGTAAACTCAAAACAATATTACGGACACGGTTAGCACCGACTTTCATAGAATTAAGTATGTTGTGGAAGTCTTGAGTGATAAAACTTAAATCAATGGCTTCCATCATCTCTTCAATTTGAGATGATGGATGAGGAAGTTCTTGTTGATATAATTCTAATAAATTTATTAAATCATTAAAGTAACCTTTAGTAGGTTCAATGTTAGCATAAATAAAATTGATGGGGTTATTAATTTCATGAGCCACACCTGCAACAGTTTGTCCTAAACTAGACATTTTTTCTGTTTGAATCATTTGAGCTTGAGTGCGTTTTAATTCTTCTAAAGTTTGTTCAAGTCTTAAATTTTTATCATTTAGTTCCTTAGTTCTAGTGATTACTTTTTCTTCTAAATTTGAATAAAGTTGAGCATTTTCCAAGGAAATTGCAGCCTGGGAAGAAAGAAGTTTTAATAATTTTAATCTTTCAGAAGTAAATACCCCCGCAGTAAGAGTATTTTCTAAATAAAAAATTCCGATCAATTTTCCTTGATTAAGAATAGGAGTACATAATATAGATTTAGGTTGATATTGAATAATATAAGGGTCAGTAGCAAAATCACTTTCATTAGTAGCATCATTAATGAGTAAATCTTCCTTGGTATTAGCAACATAGTTAATTAAGCTCAGGGGGAGATTTTCTACATTATTGATGGGTGTATAAGGAAGTTCACATTTCTGATAATTGTCACATTGAGCAGCTACAGTTAAACATCCCTGTTCTTGAAGAATTAAATGGCATTTTTCTGCACCAACATTTTCTAAAATAAATTGCATCAAAGTAGAAATTAATTTATCAGCTTGCATTTCCGAAGAAATAGCTAAAGCTGCTTTAGTAAAAGTCTCTAAATCTAAAATTGCTGAAATGCTGGTACTACTAGATTCAGCCGTTGAGGTAGTCAATAAATCATTTGTACTATTAAATGTATTATTTTTTTGTGAGTTAATAATAGGTTTAAGTAAACGAGAATAGGAATTTTCCAAATCTTCTACTTTAGCCTTTGCTCCCCAGTTATGATAACAATAATAAGCATTAATCAAGTAAGTTTGAGCGATTTCTTCTCGACCTTGTGCTAAGTAAAATTTAGCAGCAAGTTCATTACCTATAGCTTCTTCTTGAAGATATCCTGTTTCCTTTGCCCCTCTAATTGCTTGGCTATATAATTCTCCTGCTTGCCAATTTTTTCCTAAAACTCTAGCTTTTTCGGCTTCAACTAAATCATATTTATGTTTATAGGTATATGGAGCATTATCAGCCCAAACTTTCATTTTATTTTGATTTGTTTCTACTTGTTTCAGGTATTGCTTACGTTCAAAAATTGTACCATAATCATACTGAGCTAGAAGTGCTAAAGAATAATAATAATTAGTAACAAAATAATGGAAAAAGCTTGGATCTATTTCATGATACTTGTCTGTTAATTGAGCATTTTTAATGGCATCAACATAATTATTAAATAAATAGTTCAGTATGGTTTTTCCAAAACTAATTAAACCCAAACAGAAAGGATTATCTTTTAAATCAGGGTTTGTTTCCATTTCATTAAAAGCATCACCTGCTAAAATTAATTTGGATGATGATTTTGCTTGAAGATTGAACATGGTCTGTCTAATAATACTAACAGCCAAAATATTGGAGACTATTTTTAAACTTTTTGTAAACTCAAAATACTTTAATGTTTGCTTGTCAACAAATTCTAAAGGTTGTCCACTTAAAAACGAATAACTACTTATATTCCAGCAGTAATAGCTAGTAAAATCAATATTTCCAATTTCTAAACCATTTTGAAAAACTTTTTCTTCATAGGGAATTATTTCATTAATGGGACTCCTAAAATGCTGCACCATATTATTGAATACATAATAAACTTGAATTTTTAAGAAATTATCATTTATTTGCTCTTGTAAATCAATTCCTAATTTTCCAAATTTATAGCCATTTACTATATCTGCAAATCTGTCACATAGCATTGCACCATAAAGGCTATAAGCAAAAGCTGAAACGGATGAATTACCATATTTAATTGATAATTTTACCATTGTCAAAACAGCTAATGGAAAATATAAAGAAGCCGCTTGACTAGCAGCAGGTGTCATAATTAATAAGATTTGCATCGCTGCTAATATATAGGGATCTGCCATGTTTGGCAAAGTCAGCAAGTCTTCAATTTGTTTGCCAAATAAAGTTAATTTAGTTTCTAATACTGCTACAATAACGGAGAGTTTAGTTGCTTTGTTCGGCAATTTAACTCCTAGTTTTTTTAGTGCTTGTATACCAATATCTAAAGCTTCTTTTTGGAGATTCTGAGCAATATAAGCTTGCATTTGAATATTATACAGACTCACTTGCTCTAAAATTTGTTTAGTTTGTTGTATTGCTTGATTAGATAGTTCAATTGATTTTTCAAAGTTGCCACTTAAATATTCTGCATCTGCGGCTTCTGTATAAAGATTTAGTGTGAGTTCATATTGATTTTGCCAGCTATCTGTTGCTAGTAAATCTAAAGCAATAGTTAAATATCTGGCAGCAGCTTCATAAGCTATAGCTGATTTAGCTTTTTTCCCAGCAATTAAATTTAGTTTAGCTAGTTCATATTTCTCTGATTGATTGATAATTAAATCAATGCCAAGGTTTATTTGATTAACAATGGCAAAGATTTTTTCTTCTAATAATTCTGTATTGGTATCTCGTAAAATCAGTTGACCAATTTTTAAATGCGTAGCTTGCTTATTGCTTTCAGGAATTAAAGAATACGCAGCTTGTTGTAATCTGTCATGCAGAAATTTAAATTGAATTGTTAATTGTGTAGATTCGCTATGACCTAATTTTGCTTCAAATGTAGATAAATCATCTGTAAACAGTTTGTAAACTTCATTTTGTGGAATGATTATTTCTTCTTCTAAAGCTGGCCAGATATCAGCAGCAGTCTTTCCTAAGCTTTGTTCTGCTACAATTGCCAGTGTTTCTAAATCAAATTCATTCCCAATACAAGCTGCTATTTTTAATATATTTTGAGTTTTTTCTGGGAGTTTTTGTAGTTGTGATTTGAGAAAATCAACAATGTCATCATTAAGATACAAAGATTCATAACGAGTTAAATCACACTGCCAATAATTTTGATTATAATTAAAGGTAATTAATTCATTTTCGTGTAAAGATTTGAGGATTTGATTGGTAAATAAGGGATTACCTTGTGTCTTTGTGAATATTGCTTGTGTTAAAGGTAAGGCATTTGATTCTGGACAATTTAGAGTATCAGCTATGAGTAAATTCAGATGATTTTGTTCTAGTGGTTGTAGATTAATTTGATTAATTTCACTTGGAGATTGATAGAGATTATCCAAGGTAATTTTAAAGGGATGTCCCGCAGTAACTTCATTATTTCTGTATGCACAAATTAACAACAGGTATTTTACATCTGTTTCATTTATGAGTAATTGAATTAACTGCAAAGAACCTGGGTCTGACCATTGTAAATCATCTAAAAAAATCACTAATGGATGTTCTTTTGTAGCTATGACTTGAATAAATTTACTAAATAGCAAATTAAACCGATTTTGGGCAGCATTTCCGGTGAGTTCTGTCGCTTCTGGTTGTTTCCCAATAATCTTTTCTAATTCGGGTATCAGTTCAATTATTACTCCTGCTTGTTCTCCTAATGCTGCTAATATTTTTGTTTGCCAATCCTGTAATTGGTTTGTAGTTTCTGTTAATAGTTGTTTGATGAGACTACGAAATGCTTGCACAAATGCGGAAAAAGGTATATTACGCTGAAATTGGTCGTATTTACCAGAGATAAAATACCCTTTTTGTCGGACTATTGGTTTATGTACTTCATTGACTACTACAGTCTTACCGATACCGGAAAAACCTGCTACTAACATTAATTCTTTTTTGCCTTTACTCACTCTTTCAAAGGCATTTAATAAGGTTTGTACTTCGGTTTCTCTTCCATATAGTTTGGCAGAAATCACGAAGCGATCGCTCTGATCTTTCTCTGCTAGTTTAAAAGCTGTTATTTCTCCCTTATTTAATAGCTGTTGCTGACATTTTTCTAAATCGTTCTTGATCCCGATTGCTGTTTGATATCTATCTTCTGCTGTTTTTGACATTAATTTGAGAATGATATCTGCCACAATTTCGGGAATCTGTGGATTAATTTCTCTAGGATTAATTGGTTCTTGAGCTAAATGAAAATATACCAACTCTAAAGGATTATTACTATTAAAAGGTAGTTGTCCTGTGAGCAATTTATAAAATGTCACACCCAGCGAATAAAAATCTGTGCGGTAATCTATACCCCGATTCATTCTTCCCGTTTGTTCTGGAGACATATAAGCTAGTGTCCCTTCTAAAACGTTGGGGTTTTTAATTTCGGCTGTTTCTTTGGGTAATAAGGAAGAAATGCTAAAATCTATGAGTTTAAGTTGTTTGGTTTCTGGATGAATCAGAATATTTTTTGGCTTAATATCTTTATGAATAATTTTCTGCTGATAAAGATAGTCTAATGCTTCCGTAATTTCTATAGCAATCGGAAAAAATGCCTGTAAACTCAAGGGTTGTGAGTTAGTATAATCACTGAGAGTTATGCCTTGAAAATCCTCTAAAATCAGCGCATAACTATTTCCATAAGATTCTAAACTGTATGATTTTATAATTTTGTCATGCTCTAATCGCTGGATAATAGCAAACTGATTTTTCAGGGAAACTAAGTCCTGAAGTGTGGGGTTGTGAGTATTAAGAATCTTAATTACCACGGGTAACTGGTTTTTCTCTTGTTGACCACGATATACTGTGGTTTTGTTCCCAGTGTAAATAATCTCACTAATTTCATATCCTGGAATGGGGATGGTGGAAAACTCACCTTCGGCGATCGCATCTAAGTTTTTTACTATCATATATTTTTAATCACATTTATTAAAATAAGTAACTAAAGATTAACCCAGATATCCCCGTTGTGTCAAATTGAGAAGCAACAAATAATTCCCAAATATTGAAATCTAGATTTATTCAAGGTTTCAATTTTTTATTTCTAGCAGTAAATTTAAAACATCAACAGATCCCTAAAACCCTTGATAAATACAGGAATCAAATTTTGACCTAGCAACAGTGACAAGAGAAGGTTATCAGCAACGGATCTTATCAGTAAAATCTGATGAGTGACTTAAATTTATACAATAAATTTATTATCTTCCACATTGTAGTCAGCAAAATCATGAAAGGTTACTGACTCCTCGACAAATACTACCAATTTTATGTAGAGATGTTGCAGAAGTCATTGAATTTAGCTTGATTTACCGCTTTCCCTTATAAAATTAAAAATATTCCAAGGAAAACTTTTAACAAATCTATCTAGTTCAGAGGGAGTATAATGAGCCGTCCAATTATTCTGGGTATTGTAGGTGACAGTGCTGCTGGTAAAACTACTCTGACTAGAGGCATTGCACAGGTTCTTGGTCCAGAAAATGTTACTATCATTTGTACGGATGATTACCATAAATATGATCGCAAACAAAGAGCAGAAATAGGTATTACAGCCTTACATCCTGATTGTAACTATTTAGACATTATGCAACAGCATTTATCGCTGCTACGCACAGGACAATCTATTTTAAAACCTGTTTACAGCCATAAAACTGGTACATTTGAACCACCATATTACATTAAACCTAGTAAATTTGTCATCATTGAAGGCTTATTGGGTTATTCTACCCGTGCAGCTCGTGATTGTTATGATGTTAAAGTTTATTTAGCACCACCAGAAGATTTACGTGCTAAATGGAAAGTCAAGCGGGATACAGAAAAACGCGGTTATACTCCTGAACAGGTGCTTGCGGAATTAGAAAAACGAGAACCAGACTCAGACCGATTTATCCGTCCTCAGCGTCAATGGTCGGATATTGTCGTTAGTTTTTACCCACCTACTAATACACTAAATGAAGATAACGGACACTTAAATGTACGTTTAGTTCTACGTCCTACCATTCCCCATCCAGATTTTACCCAAATTATCCAATCTAGTGATCATGCTGATTCAGCTGTACGACTGGGACTTGACCGAGACATGGGTAAACCAGTGGACGTGTTAGAGATAGACGGCCTAGCTACTTTAGAACAAGTAACTAAGTTAGAACATATCATGTGTAATGATTTACCCTACTTGCAGAACATCTGCAATCGGGAAATTAACCCAGAGTTAGGCAAAATTGCAGGTACAACTGGTGAAACTCTCCAAAGTTATCCTCTGGCAATCACCCAACTAATTATAACATACCACATGCTGAAAGCCACACAAATGCATCAATAAGAATCGTGACTTAGTTATAGAGATGTTCCCTGGAATATCTCTATTGTTTTTTTCGTTTAAACTAATTTAACTGAGTTAAAATCAGCAAAAATTAAGGTTTTTGACAAATAAGTTTAATTTTCACCACAAACAGGTAATAAATAATAATTACAGAGATTTGGGTGTTGTAAATATTTATTGATTTTATAGCTAAGTATACTTAGGTATGGTAAAGTTTCAGCAAATTAGAGATTAACTATGAAATTAGTTGAGCGTCATCACATTAAAAAAAATCATCCATTCTATCAGCAGATAGATGATTTATGTTGGCGTTCCAAAAATCTCTATAACTATGCTAATTATTTAGTCAGACAATCATTTATCTTTGAGGGAAAGTATCTAGATCATGTAGCGATATTTCATCAGGTTAAGCAACATGAATCTTATATGGCACTTCCTCGCAAAGTTAGCAATCAGGTGTTGATGGTTTTGCACCGCAATTGGAAATCTTTTCTCCATGCAACAGAGGCTTACTACCAAGATACATCTAAGTTTCTAGGAAAACCAAAATTACCAAAATACAAGGATAAAACTAAAGGCAGGAATATTCTCATTTACGAATCTGGGGCAATTTCTCAGCCAGCTTTGAGAAAAGGAATCATTAAATTATCTCAAACAAATATTGAATTTCCAACTGCTGCCACCAATATTAAACAAGTCAGAATTGTCCCAAGATGTGGGCAATATGTGATAGAAGTAGTTTATGAGAAGGAGGTGAAACCACAGCCATTAAATCCAGATTGGGTGGCAGGTATTGATATTGGAT
>DATGXB010000243.1:0-24383 GCA_035299225.1 Nostocaceae cyanobacterium
GAACCCACAAAAGTGCAACAACGGGCTTTAGATTTGCTTGGGGTTTCCCTGATTTGTACCCAGTAAATCCTCACTGCCAATCTTGAAACTCCTTGCTATGCACAGCATACGCCTTTTGTCAAAGGGGGAACTTCAGATAGATATTTTGTATGGTTTGTCTGGTAAATCTAGGCGAAAAACTATATTAGGAGGGAGTTTACTTTTGGGTGCACCTCTTCTGTAATTCCCAAAAGCTTGTACTAACGTCTCCACAGTAGGTGGGTTCGCAGGCTTGAAATGTACAGTATTTACAAAGTCTGTATATTTACCCGTACTCTGGTTAATTTTTCTGACTATGCTTATCTCCTGAAATAGAGAGTTATAAGGCTTCACTATCACATTGGAAGAATAATCTTGTTGAACTGTACCAAATTCCTTAACTGCTGCATCTACTGTCAATGGTTGTGATGCCATAAAAGAAGCTATAGCCTGTAATTCTGCAATCATCACTTCCTCTTACTTTTCCAATATTAACATCTCAAATTATCCAAGCCTTTTTTATCTTCACGCTCAGAAATAAATCAGAAATTGAGGAATACATGAATTAATTATCTTCCTTAATTTCTGACTTAAGATTATTTTTTTTACTTCCAAACCACAAAGAAAATGCCATAATAATTCTACAATTATGCTATTGTGATTTTTTTTGTGGTAGCATTGAAATGGTTACAGCTTGATTATTTTTAACACCAACAATCATAGATATCTTGTATGGTTTGTCTGGTAAATCTAGGCGAAAAACTATGTTAAGGGGGAGTTTAATTCTAGGCATACCTCTCTTATAATTACCAAAAGCTTGTACTAACGTTTCCACAGTGGGAGGATTCACAGGTTTGAAATCTATACTGGATATAAAATCTGTATGTTTGCCTGTATCACGACTAATTCTTCTGACTATGTTTATCTCCTGAAACAGAGGGTTATAAGGCTTAACTATCACATTGGCGTAATAATCTTCTTGGACTGTACCAAATTCCTTGACTGCTGCACCTACTGTCAATGGTTGTGATGCCATAAAAGAAGCTATAGCCTGTAATTCTGCAATCATCATTCCCCCTTATTTATTACCTGCTATATTATGAAATTCTTCAGCAACAGCATCTTCAACAGCCCAAGCATCTTTTTCATGTGCAAGATTAACATAAGCATCTTGTAAGGCTTGTGCTAATATCTTGGCTGATTCATTAAGTTTATCAACATCTGTCTTGCTCAGATTACTATTGTGCTTTTCAACTTCTATATTGAAGTTTGTTGCTGCTAATATTATTGTTTCAATCTCCTGTGAAATTCTGTTATCAACCTGGTTACGCTGCTGATTTTGATTGATTTCTGTTTGAAAGGGAATAAGAAATTCATGAATTTCTTTATCCACCATATTTTTAATTTTTACAAGATTATCTAGCTTTTGACTATTACCTTTTTCCTCAGAGTTTTTATCAGTCTTATTTTCACTGTTCTGCTCTAGACCATAAATTTCATGAGTTATCTCAGCAGTTAAAAGAGAGATTACTGCGCTATAGTCTGCATACTTACCAAACATAAAATCTTCCCAACCCTGAACCTGATTGATTAGTTCTTGATTACCTCCAGTATTTTTGAGAGGTTGCTTTGCTGCTGCGGCAGCAACTTCTTCAGGGATTATCAAATAATCCTCAATTTCTTGAATATTTTTTCCTTCTCCTGCTAATTTCTGTGCAATAAGGAAAGTTTGTTCAGCGTGACGACTTTCATGATAAATTGTGTTCGCAATTTCCGCAACTTGATTTTGATGTAGCTCCCCCACTGTTGATGTTTGAATATTTGTACTAAGTAGGGAGATATTTATATACATTTGCCATTTTTCATAGTCAAATACCCCTAATCCTGGTATTTCCTCAAAACGATAATCAACTTTATAAGGTAATTCCTCATTAACTTTATTTACTAGAAAATCGACAATATCTCTCAATGGTTTGCCTTTGTTGCTGGGTTCTTTCCAGAAGTCATAAGCTGCTTTTGCAAACTCATTTGTTAAATTTGGTGCTGCTAGTCCAATTGGCTGATCTTCTAATGGTTTCTCAGCAGTTTCTAGTTCAGTAGGTTGAAATTTTACTGGTTTTCTGGTTGTACCCTCTGTTGTTTGCTGTTGCTGATCTTCTAATGGGATATCACCAGTAGGTCTGTCCTTCGGTTTAAATTCTAATGGTTTTCTGGTTGTACCTTCTGTTGTTTGTTCTTCCTTTTGTTGAATATCTATCGGTTTGCGCTGTAGTATGCTTGGTACTGCTATGCGGGGGGGATTCGGTTGACGTGGGGGGCGGTTTTCTGGAAATAAGTCTAAATACTGAGATGAGTCTGTTTCTTTTACCACGTTTGATTGTTGCTGATTGTCTTGTGATTCAGATGCTGTATTTTCCGTTTGCCGTGGTGGAACTTTAAAAGGACGGGATGCAAATTGAGAAGTGGTTTGTTGTGGTGCTGGTTGCTGAGAACTGGGTCTTCTAATTCTTTCGTAAGTCATAGTTAGTTACACCTAGTTTTACTGATAACTATCAAAAGGAGGAATGTCATGCAACTAATTATACAAATTTATTTAAGCTAATACAATTAAAACTTTATTATTTTCGTAGTATCTAAATTTAAAATGGTTATATCAATTTAAGAAAAATATTTGTTTATTAAATAATGTGATTAATAGGATTGACAAAATGTATTCTTGAATAATACAATATCTAGGTTAAAGATAAAAAATAACTTTTGCAAGTATTGATGATACCTAAGTAAAGCTACGCGGAGCGCATTTTTGATCAGAATAAAAAGGCGATCGCCTACGGCGGGCGTTTCGCCATCAGCTACGCTGGGCGTTTCACCATCGCTATAAAGCAGACGTTTCGCCATCGCTATAAAGCAGACGTTTCACAATCGCTTTTTGGGGGAAGAGGCGACACCTACGCTAAAGCCTGTGAAAATTTCATTTATTTTTATTCTGGTGATATTGTATTAACAGTATCTTGATACTCTTTAATTTTAGTGTATAAACTAGCAACTGTTTCCTGAGCAAATAGTTTTTCTTTAGTTTGTAAATAATCACCTTCTCCTAAGTTACAAGCTGCCCAAAACTTCATAACTTTTGATAATTCTAAATGTGTAAGTAAAACCTGTATTACTTCTTGTAAATTTTGTTGTTCATTAATAACCTTAATTGCCATCTTCTATCTCCAAAATAAAATCAATTGGATTAATTACTTGAACTGATAAGCCTTGACCTCGATTAATTAATCTCTTATCACAAGTGATAAAATAATCACTTTTTGCCGTTTCTGCACAGGCTACGTGTAGTGCATCAATAGCTTTAATTCCTTGTTGTTCTAGTTGTTCTCCTCTTGTTTTAATTGTTTCATCTACTAATACTTTCAATGTTGCTATTTGTAAGTATCGCTCCATTAGTTGCTGGTTGATAGGAAAAGGATTACGGCTATTTTCATATTCTAGAACAGAGGAACTGACTAATTCTATTAATCTTACTTCTACCAATTGTAAAATTAATATCACAGCTTGTGTTTCTAGAAATATTTTAGGTTGTGTTTGGTCGTCAAATGGACGATTATAAATACTTATATCTAAATAAACCCTGGTCATATAGCTTGTTTACAACTTTTCCCATTTTAAGATAAAAATGGCGATCGCCTATGGCGGGCGTTTCGCCATCGCTATAAAGCAGACGTTTCACAATCGCTTTTTGGGAGAATAGGCGATTTTTGGGGGAATGGGAGGCGATCGCACTGTGAGGGATGAGAGGCGATCACACCTTGGCGGGAAGTGGTGATTTTTGGGGGAAGAGGCGATCGCACTGTGAGGGATGTGAGGCGATCGCTTTTGGGGGTAATAGGCCGCTTTTGGGGAAGGTGATTTTTGGGGAAGAGGCGATCACTCTACATTATCCATAAGTATAGACTATAGAAAAGTGATCACATAATTTAGAATCACAAAAAATGACTATGCCAATTTCAGCACCTTATACCCAAGAATAAATTCGATTTGAACCAGGTTGACTACTAAACCAGTCTGGTTGCCAATCACTATTTCTCCAGTTAGCGGTAAAATATCCTTCATGAAAATATCCTGATTCAGCACTATTTCCATATTGGTTCATAGCAAATGATGAAGGTAAATATCTCCGTTCAATTAATTTTCGGAAAACAGTAACTACACTACCATGATAAAAACTATCTTTTTCACCACTGTAATTGGTATAGCGAACTAAAAATGAGTAATTAGCTGTTGCTGCACGCTCATTATCACCAGCCCAACCACTATCTTCATCAGAAACTACAAGTGCAATTGATTTATGAGCTGCTTCGTTAAAATTCTTCGCCCTTTGACTTTCTATTTGATTACCATCTATGTCGTAACGACTTGCTGGATAGGCTGGATCAAGCACGGTAAGACTAGCAACTTTACCATACAGATGACCGATTTCAGCAGCAACATGTGAGCCTAAACTAAATCCAACTAAACTCAATTGAGAAGCTTCAATTCCTAAACTTTTAAGGCTACTGGTTGCCCATTGTGCTACAGGCGCAATCGCTCTGGCAGTATAGTTAGGTAGGAGACCCCCATCTTTATCATGTTGTGCTGGCGCACGCCAATCTAATGCTAGAATTTGTTTATATGGATTTTGCCGTGAAAGTTCTTTCATGAGTTCGCTGAAATTTGACTGATCACTGTTACCTTTCCAACCATGAATAAATACAATTGTTTCTTTTCCTGACTCAATACCTTGATAGGTTTTGCCATCACCATCAAAACGATATAAATTCACACCATCGTTATAGTATCTTGCTTCATCTTCTTTTATATTACCCCACCAATCTTTGTATAATCCTCGATTCGCAATATCTCCTGTAATCTCATTAATAAATCGGCGAGTACCACCTGTAAAGATATTGGCAAGATCACCTTTCATATCCCACCAATCTGTTAGTTCACGACTCCAAAAAATACCATTTCCATGTGAAGTATAAATCTGGGCTGTACCAACATTATCATCATCCCAAGAATCCTTTTCTTGACGTATGAAGTCACTTCGACCATCACCATTAAAATCTCCAACAAGGATATTAACCTTATCCCCCTTCATTCCACTCCAATCTGTTAAATCTCGTCTACTAAATGAACCATTGCCGTATGATAAAAATATATTGGCTGTATTTGAATTATCTGTATCCCATCCTCCCCTTTCTTGACGAATAAAATCACTGTTACCATCACCATTAAAATCTCCAATTAGTAAATTAGTTAAATCACCTTTTAAATCATACCAATTTGGCAAATCAAACCTGTTAAAGTTCCCATTTCCATTTGACAAAAATACATTAGCTGTATTGTATGTGTCATCATCCCAATGACCTTTTTCTTGACGGAGAAAATCACTGCGATTATCTCCGTTAAAATCGCCAATAAATATATTGGTTAAATCACCCTTTAAATCATACCATTCAGGTAAATCAACCCTGTTAAAACTTCCATTTCCATTTGAAAAGAATACATTCGCTGTATTATATGAGTCACTTGCCAAATGACCTTTTTCTTGACGTAGAAAATCACTACGACCATCTCCGTTAAAATCGCCAATAAATATATTGGTTAAATCACCTTTCAAATCATACCATTCAGGTAAATTAACCCTGTTAAAACTTCCATTTCCATTGGAGAAGAAGATATTAGCTGTATTGTAGGAATCATCATCCCAATCACTTCTTTCTTGACGTATAAAGTCACTACGTCCATCACCGTTAAAATCACCAAAAATTAAATTTGTTTTGTCTCCTTTGAGATCAAAATTTTCGGATAAGTTAGATTTCCAAAATGTGGCATTCCCATTTGAAAAGAAGATATTAACTGTATTATTGGAGTCGTTATCCCAGTCACTTTTTTCTTGTCTTAAGAAATCAGTTCTGCCATCACCATTAAAATCAACTCTTGTTCCTAAAACAACTTGTGTGCGAGGAGAAGCAAATTCAACAGCAACAGATTGATTATTAATATTGATAATGGAAGAATCATTTTCAGATTTTAAGAAAATGAGATCAATATTATTCAAATTTTTACCCGCAACTAGTTCTGCTAATATTTCACCTTCATCACCAGGGGAGTCTATAGGACTCGCATAAGCATCTAAAAAGTGTGCTGTTTCTTCAACCAAAACTTTACCTATAGCAGTTGGGTTATCTAAATTCTGCGCTAGAAAAACACTATCTATATAGATAGTATTGGTACTTTCAGCATAAGCACCATTAGCACCATTTAACTCACCATTAAATAGAAATTGCACATTTGGCAAAACTCCATAGTTTCCGCCAAATATTTCAGCCCCTAATGCTTCTGCTTGGTTAATATCAAAAGCTTCTCCGAAAGCTATTTGAGCATTAGCCGCAAAGTTAGTATTGAAAATACTTCCAGCAACATAAACTAATGCTTGCACTGCATCAGATTGATTTTGCCATGCGTTTATTAGTGTCTCGCCTGCTAATGTTAAAAGTTGCTGTGAGTTGAAACTTGTACTAATCGGTTGTATGGGATTTAAGGAATTATTGCTGAGATAGCTTAAACCTGTATCTAAACCAGTAATGGGGTTTAGATGCTCCTGATTACTATGTAAATTTGACATAATTTTAATCCTTATGTTTACGTCATTTCTCGCTTTGTAGCCTCGTTATTATTTTCTTGCTATTTTTACAGCGCAAATACGGGAATAATACTGAATTAGCATAATAAGATATGTTGAATATCTTAAAGAAATATAAAATAAGTTACTTATATTAATTTATATTTGCAAATATTTACATATATAATTCCCGATTTGATTGAATTTATTTAATTTATTCATCGAGTGGGGATTGATTTAGTTGAATTGGCCTTGATTTGGTCTGTCAATAGTGATTTTACTGAGGGGGATTATTGAACAGCTTAAAGGTCTAGATTAATCATTATATTAGTAATGATGGTTTAATCTTAACTAAGTTCCCAACTCACAACTTATTAATTTAATTTCCATCTATCATGGCCACAGCAACAATGAGCAATATTAAGTCATGCGTTTAATTTTATACAGTAAGCCCGGGTGCCATTTGTGTGAGGGGTTGCAGGAGAAGCTAGAACAAGTTAAAAGCCTGTCTTTTGAGTTGGAAGTGCGGGATATTACTAGCCGTGAGGATTGGTTTGCGGCTTATCAATATGAGATACCTGTGCTTTGTTTAGCCAAGCAGACAGATACAAAAGTGGTAGAACAGCCGTTGCCACGTTTATCTCCTCGTGCTAGTGTTCACCAATTAGAGCAAATGCTGTATAAGTATTTGGTCAATCCTGAAAAAAATCAGGCAGAATAAGCGCAAGATAAACTTGTGGCGAGGTGCAGTAGATGAAGTTGCAGGAATTATTGGCGGCGGTTGATGGCGTTACATTTTCTCAGTCTGCTGTGGCTGATGTGGAAGTGCAAGGACTGAAAACTAATTCTCATGCTTGCAGTGCTGGGGATTTGTTTATCGGAATGCCTGGTACTAGGGTAGATGGTGGGGAGTTTTGGCCGAGTGCTTTGGCATCTGGTGCAGTAGCTGCTGTGGTTTCCCAGGAAGCGGCGCAAAAACAACCCCCAACATCGGAAGCGGTGGTAGTCAGTGCTGATAATATGCACAAAGCCTGTGCCCAAATTGCTGCTAATTTTTATGGTTATCCTGGGCAAAAGCTAAAATTAGTGGGGGTGACGGGGACTAATGGTAAAACCACTACTACCCATTTAATTGAATATTTCTTAACTAAGGCTAGTTTGGCTACGGCTTTACTAGGAACTCTTTACACTCGCTGGCCGGGTTTTTCCCAAACTGCGGCTTATACTACCCCCTTTGCGGTGGAGTTACAACAAAATTTAGCGGAGGCGGTGAAGGCTGGCTGTGAGTTTGGGGTGATGGAGGTGAGTTCCCACGCTTTAGCACAGGGTCGGGTGTGGGGTTGTCCGTTTGAGGTGGGGGTGTTTAGTAATCTGACTCAAGACCATCTGGACTATCACCAAAATATGGAGGATTATTTTGCGGCTAAGGCGTTATTATTTAGCCCGGAATATCTCAAAGGTCGGGCTATTATTAATCAGGCTGATGCTTACGGGAAGCGTTTAATTGATGGTTTAAGTCGGGAAAAGGTTTGGACTTATAGCGTTAATGATCCTAATGCTGATTTGTGGATGAGTGATTTAAACTATCAGCCTCATGGTGTGAGTGGGGTTTTACATACACCGCAGGGTGAAGTTAGTTTTAAATCGCCTTTGGTTGGTCAATATAATTTAGAAAATCTTTTAGCGGCGGTAGGTGCGGTTTTACATTTGGGTTTAGATTTGCAGGTGGTGGCTAATGCTATTCCTGAGTTTCCGGGTGTACCGGGACGGATGGAAAGGGTACAAGTTAGCACTGAACAAGATATTAGTGTAATTGTGGATTATGCCCATACGCCTGACAGTTTAGAAAATCTGCTGAAGGCGGCACGGCCGTTTATTCCTGGTAAAATGATTTGTGTGTTTGGGTGTGGAGGCGATCGCGATCGCACAAAACGCCCGAAAATGGGTAAAATAGCGGCAGATTTAGCAGATTTAGCTGTAGTAACTTCTGATAATCCCCGCACTGAAGACCCTGAGCGGATTTTACAGGATATTTTGACGGGTATTCCTAATACTGTACAGCCTTTGGTGATATGCGATCGCGCCACTGCCATTCGCACTGCTATCCTGGAAGCAAAATCTGGTGATGGTGTCTTATTGGCTGGTAAAGGTCACGAAGATTACCAAATTCTCGGTACTGAAAAAATCCATTTTGATGATCGAGAACAAGCACGAGAAGCTTTACAAATCCGACTAGAAAGTAAAGGTTAAGACATATTCAGTAGGGATGCAAATTAAGTTTAAATAAACTGTAAATTTTTGTATCTCTACTGGAAAAAATTACCGTGTTATTTGGATTTGTAAATATAGCTTTTGTAGAAATATTTTGGATTTTTCGGCGGAATATCTTTATAAGGCTTAGTGATAGCTTTGTATTGAATTTTACAGTTTATATCCTGATAGTAAGTTCAGATTTGGTAACAAAAATAGCTAGTGCAACTTGGCGGAAATAACCATTCAGTGAAACTCTATTAAACATCAGTTAAATCAACCTTCTTACCTCCTGCCTCCTGCCTCCTGCCTCCTGCCTCCTTCTGTAAACGCTTGTTTTATTTGGTAGTGAATGGTAAACTCTTGAAACTCCGACATAATTAAACATATATATTTTTAATTCACTCAGTCTTGGATGTTCAATTAATTCAAAAATCAGGATGAAAACTGAAGACAAAATGATTCTAAATCTCTATTCTTCTGGTTTCATTCTAGTTGTTTTATCTTGCTAGTGCTTAAACTATGAAGTTATCTATAAATCAGGATATTTCTTTTTATCAATTGGCGTTTAATTCGTCAGTATCTTTAGAATCTGTGTCTTTAAGTCCAGGTACAATATTGGCATTTTTCAGAGCGCAAATTGATGTATTAATTGAACAAAAAATCCCAGCTACTTTATTGGTCAAACTACCACCGGGAGAAATTTGGCATCAAGAATTAGTCCGTTATAAGTCTGCCGAAATTGAGCATAATATGATTTATAGTTTTTATTTGGGGGAAAAAGCACAGGAACATAAAATCTGTAATTTTCCCTGTAGATGTATGAATATTCAATTATTAGCTAATAATCTCCTCTGTCGAGAATATTTTTTAGTGATTCTATCCCCTCAATTTTGCAGTTTAATTTTAGTCGCTAGGTTCAAGCATCACTTACTATCAACTATTAATACTTTTGATGGTAAAATTATTCAGAAAATAGTAGCAGCTATTCAACAAGTTACAAAAAATCAATGTTTAGCAACTCTCAATACTGAATTTATTGGTTATACTATTCCTAATTCCGATCTGCTAAATTTGTTAGTCAATAAACAGTTACAACACCAAGAAAAAATCAATCAACAAACTCAAAATAAATATAAATCAAGATTAAATAAATACCAGCAAAATATATACGATCAAGAAAATTATACAGATGAATATTTAGCTAGTGTGTGTCAAGAGTTGCGGACACCACTAACCAATATGAAAACAGCATTATCTTTGCTCAACTCTCCTCATCTTAAGGGTTTTCAGCGTCAACGCTATTTACAAATGTTAAATCAACAATGCGATCGCCAAAATTCCCTGATTAATGGTTTAATAGATTTAGTGGAACTAGAAGAAAATTTAGAAAACATCAAGTTAGAAACTGTACACCTGCCACAGATTATCCCTGGATTAATTAGCATCTATCAAACTGTAGCTCAAGAAAAAGAAGTAAAATTAAACTGTCACCTTGAACCTAACTTACCGGCTGTTTGGTGTGTAGCGGGGAAAATTAGGCAAATTATCATTAATCTCCTGCATAATAGTATTAAGTTTACACCAGAAGGTGGTCAAGTGTGGGTGCGATCGCGTGTGAATGGCAATTATGTACAATTAGAATTTCAAGATACAGGAATCGGTATTCCAGAAGTAGAAATTCCCAAAATATTTAACCGTTTTTATCGTGTCCGCACAGGGTTAAATGATGGTCAGGGTGCAGGCTTAGGATTAACAATTGTCAAACAACTATTACAGCGTTCTGGTGGGACAATTTCTGTC
Organism: Nostocaceae cyanobacterium; assembly: GCA_035299225.1. GTDB lineage: Bacteria > Cyanobacteriota > Cyanobacteriia > Cyanobacteriales > Nostocaceae > DATGXB01. Next base: position 10,739 of record DATGXB010000243.1, read on the forward strand.
AGAAGTAAACCAGAGCAAGGTTCTATCTTTATAGTTAGTTTACCACTGATCACCACCAAACCCAAACATTCAACAATTATTTAATTCCCACTTTCTGCTGATTTTCCACAACCAATGGCAGGAAAATAGTTAACACTTCCCCAGACTGCGGACGCTGACGCACAATTAATTTACCACCAATAGCCTGAAACAAATGTTTTGTCGCCGCAATATTTAAACTAATAGTTCCCGTTTCTGGCTGAAAAGTCAACAAATCACCCAAAGATTTTTTAATTGGTGGTTGACTACAATCATTACAATCAAACTGCGGTAATAATTGCAGCTTTAACTGATTACCTGCGGGAATAACTTGAATTTGAATATGACTACCAGCCGGTAAACTGCGAGTAAAATTCTCCATTAACCCAGTTAATACCCGATCTAACATATTCGGGTTACTGACTACAGTAGGGAGATTTTGGGGAATAGCCACATCTAAAGTCAGATTACGCCGATTTGCCGACTGTTGCCAACGGGGTATACTCTGTTCTAACACCTGTTGTAAACACATCGGTGTCAGTTGCGGATGTTGAGGTTTTCCTGTTGTCGTTGTTTCTAACTCTGCGGCTTTAAACAGTAACTCCATTCGATCAATTTGTTCTGTACACTCATGATCAATGGTTTGCAACCGATTGATAACATTAGCTGGTAAATCTTGGCGCTTAAGTAACAAGCGTGTCATAGTGCGAATAGTAGCCAATGGTGTACGGACTTCATGAGCAAAAGCTTGGAGTAACTCTACATCATTACGAGATGGTGTTTTTGGTGTAGAAGTAACCATCGGTTGGGGTGGAGGTGTAACCGAGTTAGTATGGTTCTCCGGTGTTGCTACTTCTTGCAGTAAAAATTGGCTAAATTGAAAAATGGTTTGATAGTCCGGGAGAGTTGGGGTAAAACTGTTAATGATCGTATCTAAATCATTAAACAACTCTGGATTAGTTAAAATTACCCGCGCTCCAATGGTCTTCCAAGCCTGCTTGACCACTTCCGGGTCAAAAGAGAATAAAAATTCTTTATTCCCGTCTTGGTGTTCCGCTAAGACCAGTACCAGCTTAAATTTATGAGTGAATACCAAACAAAACTGCTCAACTCCCAAAGGATCGGCAGGAAGTAAAGGTAAAATGGTTTCGTGGGGTGTAGTCGGAGTTTGGGCAATAGCTACAGGAATATGAAATGGCATTAACGCCAAAGGATTAAAAGGTTTAGTTGTAAAAGTTATAGTTTGTAAATTTTCTGTAAGTTGTGGTTGACAAAACAAAGGTGCAGGTGCAGCTAACACTAAACCTTCGCTAGTCTCTGGTGTAGCATTTTCTAAAGTTTTTAATAATAGATTTTCTGTAGCAGCAAGGCTGACACGCCATTGCTGTTCTGCTTTAGCTGGTGGAGAGTCTGCCATACTAGCTTGACTAGCAGCTAAAACGTCCCTCAAACTTGGTAAGATCCATTTATACACAGGCTTTTACCCCTTTTACAGAGCATCGGATAAGCATCTAGGCTTGGTTATGGTGCTACTCACTTCTGAGGTTATAACTATTTGTGTAGAAATAACAGTGGTAGAACCGAACAACAAAGGTGGATTTTCCGCTTTGACACTGGGAAGCAGAGGGGCAGGAGGCAGGAGGCAGGAGGCAGGAGAAATATAAAATTTCTTTTCTTTTTTCTCTTTACACCATGTTAATTTTTGGTGTTTTTTGTTGTTTGCTAATAATTCTATTAATAAAAAATCAGTCTATTTTTGAGATTTTATCTCAATTTGAAGGATTAAATAAATAAAAATACTAATTGACTATAGTAATTAAAATAACTTGCTGAATATGAGAATTAGAAATTTACTAAAATTTGCCATTTAAGGATCATAAAACTAGCAGAATCTGATAACATCAATTAACTAAAGTTGAAGATTTCAACCTACGCTATAGTTCACTGTGATTACTCTCGATTAAATTAATAGAGAGTTGTGGGTGATAATCTGAAATTTTAGTAATTTGTAGCTAGAAAATAATTAAACTGTTACTTATCCTGAATTGACTATAAAATTTTTTACTAACAGTTATCTAAGGATTAGTTAACGGTTGTGCTAAAAATTGCAGCGTTGTTTTGTCAGCTTTAATTATGCACACTCTTTTATTCATTGCTACAAGTAAACAACTTTGGAGATAAATATGAAAAAGCTCATCCCTTTTTTAATTGCTGGTGTTTTAGTATCCGGTGTATTTGGTTGCCAAGAATCTGCTAACACTAATTCAGAAAATCCTACAAGCCCTAATGAGGCTAGTTCTGTACCAGCAAAACCAGCATCAGAAACAACACAAACCACAGATAAATCTACTGAAACTACAACCGAAGCGACAACAAAAACCACTGATGCTACAACTAAAGCAGCAGGTGATTTAAAAACTGAAGTCAGTAAAAAGTTACAGTCTGCTTTACCGGGTAATAAATTAGAAGTAGAAAACAAAGATGGTGAAATTACCCTCAAAGGTGCTGCGGCTTCTCAAGATGAACTGACTAAGGCTGAAAAATTAACTAAAGAAGTTCAAGGTGTGAAAACCGTAAAAATAGAAGCCAAGGTTACACCTACCCAAAAACCATAATCGCCTAAAATATTCTTTAGTCAATACTTCTCAAATCGACATCGAAACCTGTTAGGGCTTACATTTCCGTAAGTCCTTTTTTTTTGATGATTAAAGATTACACTTGAAAAAATTAAGTATTGCCCAATTAAGTATAAAATCATCAAAATCATCAAACAATATAAAATTAAATCTAAGTCTTAATTCCTAGAAATTAAACTCTTGAAGGTAAAAATTAAGTTTATCTACAAAATTTACAGGTGGTTTTTAATTTAACACTCTATATTATTGGCTTGACAACCAGATTTTTAGCTCAGTGTTAATACTTATAATTTCAGTAACATGAGATTTTGACTTATTCCGGTGGAAGCTATACAATCATTTTTTGATGGTTTTAGCACCAAATCGCCAAATCTGGGGTTTAGTTACATCCTGGTTTGAAATCTTGGTGCGATCGCCTTCTATTATTGTTACAATACTTAACAACATTTATCCGACTGGTGGCGTTTTAAATCATGGCGAAGACACTTCCTAGTTTCTCAACGACTTTGGAGGACAGTCGCGGAGGCGAGTTGTCCGTGATTGAAGTCATCCCAGAAAATGGTCAACCAGGCTTATTGGTCAAGTCTCCTAGACTGATTGTAGGTCAAGGGTCAGAACCGGAAACACTGCGTTACAATCCCCAAGCAATTATTGAGTATTACAGTAGTAGAACTGGGGAAGTATTAAAGCGAATACTCACTGTTCTAAAACCGACCCTAGCTTTCGTGTTCGGCTTGTGGTGGGATGATAAAAGAGGAGTTAAAGGTAAAAATAATCAGCGTCGTGCTATTCAACTCCGGGAACTACTGACCCGCTTGGGTCCTGCTTACATCAAAATTGGTCAAGCTTTATCTACACGTCCCGATTTAGTTCCACCTATATATTTAGAAGAATTAACAAAATTACAAGACCAATTACCACCTTTTCCCAATGAAATTGCTTATCAATTTATTGAAGAGGAATTAGGTGCACCCCCAGATGAAATCTATGCAGAAATTTCTCCCCAACCTATTGCGGCGGCTTCTTTGGGACAGGTGTATAAAGGGAAGTTAAAAACTGGTGAAGAAGTAGCGATTAAAGTCCAGCGTCCAGATTTGCGCGATCGCATTACAATTGATTTGTATATTTTACGTCGGCTTGCGGCTTGGGTAAAAGCTAGAGTTAAGCGGGTAAGAAGTGACTTAGTAGGGATTTTAGATGAATTAGGCGATCGCATTTTTGAAGAAATGGATTATATCCATGAAGGGGAAAATGCTGAACGCTTTTTTGAATTATATAGCCATCTTCCCGATATTTATATTCCGAAAATTTATTGGGAATATACTAACCGTCGTGTGTTAACGATGGAATGGATTAACGGCACAAAATTAACTCAAGCTCAAGAAATTAAAGCTCAGGGAATAGATGCACGATATTTAATTGAAGTAGGTGTACAGTGTTCCCTGCGTCAATTATTAGAACATGGATTTTTCCATGCTGACCCTCATCCTGGAAACTTATTAGCCACACCAGACGGGAAACTAGCTTATTTAGATTTTGGCATGATGAGCGAAATTAAGCCAGCCCAAAGATATGGTTTAATTGAAGCAATTGTCCACGTCGTCAACCGTGATTTTGATGCACTAGCCCAAGACTATGTTAAGTTAGAATTTTTATCACCAGATACAGACTTAACCCCCATTGTTCCTGCTTTTGGGAAAGTATTTGCTGATGCTCAAGGTGCAAGTGTTGCAGAATTAAATATTAAAAGCATCACTGATGATTTATCGGAATTGATGTATGAATATCCTTTTAGAGTTCCTCCTTACTATGCTTTAATTATTCGTTCTCTGGTCACTTTAGAAGGGATTGCGATTTATATAGATCCTAACTTTAAAGTTTTGAGCGAAGCTTACCCCTATGTTTCCAAACGTCTGTTAACAGATCCTTCCGATGAATTAAGAACATCGTTACGTGATTTACTTTTTAAAGATGGTAAATTCCGATGGAATCGGTTAGAAAATCTCTTAAAAAATGCTCGAAGTAATCAAGATTATGATTTTAATTTAGTCTTGAATCAAGCAGTAGATTTTCTTTCATCTGAACGTGGTTCATTTATTCGTGATAAACTGGTAGATGAGTTAGTCAACGGACTAGATGCGGTTAGCAAAAACGCCTTACATAGTTTTACTTATTTACTCAGAGAAAGAGTAGGTTTAACAGCAATTAATGAAGTTCCTGCTGCATCAGTTGAACAACAACAAACCTTAGAATACATCAAACGCATTGTTCAAATTTTGCGGGAAACTAGAGGTTTTGATCCGGCTAAAATCGCCACACAAGTAACACAAATACTTTTTAATCCAGGAACACAACGTTTAGGCCAGCAAATGGCTCAAAGGTTTAGCCAAAAAGCCGTAGCTGTATTAATTCGACAATTGTTAGCATCAGAAGAAGAAAGTAAAAATATTCAGAAAACTAAAGTTTAGATTTTGGGAATTTTCCCTTTTTTCTGAGTCTGGGGTAGTTAATTATCAAAATTAATTACCCAATTCCACAAAACCGAAAACCTAAATATTTAAACGCAGATGGACGCAGATGGGCGCAGATAATTATAATTACAATTTGAATTTGTAGGGGTTGATCACTGTTAAACCCTCATCAACTCCAAATACTTACAGCAGGGAACAGGGGACAGGGTTGAAAGTCTCTTTGTATAAGAGTTTGTTCCGAAAATTTGTACCTCGTTTACCTGAGACGGGCTTTATATTGAATTGATTATAGGATTCTTGTTTAATTTTTGAAATATATGTAGGGTAGGAAATATTAAGTTTTGTAAAAAAGCGAAAAAAGTTTTTTGTCAATAAATTCCCCTCTATTCTCAACAATCTTGACAGTAATTATCAATAATTTTACGAAAAACTGTCATTCCAGCCCTTGACATTTACCCTTCTTTTTTTTACAATATAAAAAATGGTATTTTGGGTTCTTTGTGACTTTTTTAGTCAGAAGTCGTAAATATTTAAAGTAATATTGTTTAATTTTAGCAATATTTGTGAGGGTAAAGAATAGGAAAGAATGAGTTTATTGTGTAGATAATTTTTTAAAAACTCAAGTAAGAATCCTATATTTTAATATTTGAATTTGATAGAAGACTATTGATTTGACATTACAAATTGGTTTCTAGAAGTTTGAAAATAAAGTGACGATATAATGAGTAAGAGTAGGTTTAGCATTGCTATACCCATATATTGAATTAATTATTTTATATTTTGGATTTACAGCCCGTTTCAGGTAAATGAGGTACAAATTTTTGGAACAAACTCTTATAAAAAGAGACTTTCAACCCTGTTCCCTGTTCCCTGTTCCCTGCTGTAACAGAAAATTATTGTTTTCACATTACAAATTTTCTTCTAATGCCTGAATTTGTTGTAACTTTGCTTCCAACTCCATTTTTTCACGTTGCAAATTTTCTTCTAAAGCTTGAATTTGTTCACGTCTGGCTTCTAATTCTAGAGAACGACGTGCTAAATCTTGATTTTGTAAAGTGAGAGATTGTCGCCATTGTTCCGCCGTTTCCGCTTCTTGGTGGAGAAATTCTGGTGTAATTCCATTAGCAAGATAATTTTGGACTAGATACAAAACCCAACTAGTAGCTTCTTCAATTCTTTCTATATCGCCTGAAGCAGAAAGTTCAACTAAGACAAGTAGTTTTTCATTTAATGTTTTTCCTTTACCCAACAAAATAAAAGCTTCTTCATTAATAATTGACCAAAGGTGTTCTTCTTCTTGACGTGCTAGTAAACGTAATTGATATTGATCTAAAAATTCATTTTTCCTTACTTGGGCTAAATATAGCATTGTGCTAAACTCCAACTAAAAATTCAGAATTAAAAAGTTAAAAAATAGATAAAAATATTTTAATTAAAAGGGAACACTTCGACTGCGCTCAGTGCGGTGCAGGGTTAAACCCTTTTTAGTATCAGGGTTTATGATTAAGGGCTGTACTTTATTTACCTGAAAATTGCTGCATATATCCTACAAACTACCTTACACTAACTTGGAATAATGATTATATAGGATATCTTGATCCAAAATCCAGAATCATATTTAGAGGCGTATGCTAATACGCCCCTACTAAAAACTATACTAGAGTCCGCAAGCGATCGCGTAAAATTTCCGCCTGTTTTTCCGCTTCGGCTAAAGACTCTCTAGCTGCTTTTACTACATCTGCGGGTGCTTTGTCTACAAACTTAGCATTACTTAATCTGGCATTTAAAGATTGAGCTTCTGCTTCCACCTTACTTAAACTTTTCTCTAGTTTAGCTCGTAAAGTAGCAACATCAACTACACCTGTTAAGGGAATGACTACCTGTGTAGTACCAACAACACCAGCAATAGAATTTTCTTTTGTTGGGGTAACATCTGGTTGTGAAGTTGCTAGTTTAGGAATCTGCTTGATAATTTGCTCTAATAAACCCTTTCTAGCCTCGATAGGGAGTAAATAACGCACCATAAACCAACCAGAATAAATTAAACCAACTGTTTCAAAGAACGCTCCTACAAAGGGAATACGTAAAATAGTATTTCCTAATAGTATTCCCACTCTAAATAACACAAGTGCAAAAATAATTAAACCAATTGTTTTTAAACCTCTACTAGAGAACTTACTCACAACAGGTTCACTTTTCGACTCACCAGTAATAGTTAAAGTTTCTACCTTGGCTAAATCTTGAATGTAAGACTGTCCCGCAGTGAGGATGGATCTTTCTTTTTCATTGTCAGTTTGCAAATTAGTGACAATTTTTGCCCCTGGTTTGACATCTGCTTCGGCACGTAAGTTGCGAATAGTGCGAATAGTATCAATTAAAAATGTAAACTGTTCCTCCAAATCAGGATTAATTAAATTTGCTTCTACTTCTGGATAAAGTTGTAAAGCTAAAACTTGAGGATTTTCGGCTGGTTGTTGGGTGAGAGTTTGCCAAATTTCTTCAGTAATATGTGGCATAAAGGGATGCAATAATTTTAAGGTCCCTTCTAACACATAACCTAAAATTTGCTGTGCAACTAACCGCGAAATAGGTTCAGCATCTTTCTGTAATCGGGATTTTACTAATTCAATATACCAATCACAGAAATCACCCCAAATAAACTCATAAATCCCTTTAGCTGCTTCCCCTAAACCGTAATTTTGAATGTAGTTATTTGTTTGTTTAACTACTTGGTGATAACGGGACAAAATCCACTTATCACTTAATTCTGTTGGCTGTGGCTTACCTAATTGTGATGGCGATTTACCATCTAAATTCATCATCACAAATCGGGCTGCATTCCATAATTTATTAGCAAAATTCCGGGATGCTTCCACTGAGGCAGATTCATCTTTTTTGCGGTCATATTCCAGCCGGATATCTTGACCAGCCCCCGCAACTTCTTTAACTAAAGTATAACGCAGGGCATCAGTTCCATATTTTTCAACTAACAATAAAGGGTCAATTCCATTACCGGCGGTTTTGGACATTTTCTTATTATTTTCATCCCTCACCAAACCATGAATATAAACGGTTTCAAAGGGCATTTTTCCGGTAAAATGTCCACCCATCATGGTCATCCGGGCTACCCAGAAAAAGATGATATCAAAACCTGTAACTAAGGTAGTTGTGGGATAATAAGTAGCTAAATCTTTTGTTTGTTCTGGCCAACCTAAAGTAGAAAAAGGCCATAAACCGGAGGAAAACCAAGTATCTAAAACGTCAGGATCTTGAATTAATTGGACATCTTCACCAAATTGTGCGATCGCTTTTTCTTTTGCTTCCTCTTCGTTTAAGGCGACGACAAAGGGGGTATGGTCGGTAATTTCTCCCTCGGTTTCACTGACTGCATACCAAGCGGGGATTTGATGACCCCACCACAACTGACGGGAAATACACCAGTCACGCAAACTAACTAACCAGTCACGATAAACTTTAGTCCAACGTTGGGGGACAAACTGGGGTGAACTTTGTTCGTCTAAGAAATTTAAAGCATTGTCAGCTAGGGGGCGGATTTTAACAAACCACTGAGTAGAAAGTAGGGGTTCGATGGGGACTTTACCGCGATCGCTATATGGGACAGAATGTTTATAATCCTCAACCTTGACTAATACACCATCAGCCTCTAAGCGAGCAATAACATTTTTCCGTGCCACAAAGCGGTCTTGTCCTTGGAACTCTCCCGCGTTTTCGTTCAGTGTGCCGTCTTTATTCATGATATTAATCATCGGCAACTGATGACGTTGACCCATTTCAAAGTCGTTCGGGTCGTGTGCGGGGGTAACTTTCACGCAACCGGTGCCAAAGGTCGCATCTACATATTCATCAGCAATAATCGGGATTTCACGCTGCATAATTGGCAAAGTTAAAGTTTTACCAATTAAATCTTTGTAGCGTTCATCATTAGGGTTAACCGCGACGGCTGTATCACCCAACATAGTTTCTGGACGGGTTGTAGCCACTTCCACAAAACCAGAACCATCACTGAGAGGATAACGGAAATGCCAAAGATTTCCTTCTACCTCTTTTGATTCTACCTCCACATCAGACACAGCTGATTGAGAAGCAGGACACCAGTTAACCAGATATTGGCCACGATAGACTAGACCTTCATCATAAAGTTGATTAAAGGCGATCGCTACAGCCTTCGATAAACCCTCATCTAAAGTAAAGCGTTCTCTACTCCAGTCTACGGACACACCTAAACGGCGTAACTGATTAACAATAGCCCCACCAGAATCAGCTTTCCATTTTTTAGCACGTTCCAAAAACTGCTCACGTCCCAACTCATAACGAGTTTTCCCCTCGGTTTTGAGTTGCTTTTCTAGCATTGTATGTACTGCAATACTAGCGTGATCTGTTCCCGGCAACCATAAAGTATTCCGCCCGATCATGCGATGATAGCGAGTTAAGACATCAATCAAGGCATACTCAAAAGCGTGACCCATGTGTAAACTGCCTGTAACATTTGGCGGTGGGATCACAATACAATAAGGTTCACCGGGATGGTTAGGGTCGGCTTTGTAAACTTGGTTGTCTTCCCAGAATTTTTGCCACTTAGCTTCAGTGGAAAAGGGATCATACAAACTTGGAAGATTGGGAATATTTGCGGTCATGCAGGGAAAACTAGATTTTGAGGACTCTACTAAATTTTGCCACAGGCTTGAAGTGGTATTAATGGCAAGAACACCCAGAAAGCAAAAAACGAATTATTAATTATAGCCTAAGAAATTAATTTAGCTCTTAATGATATAGCTGATATTGGGCAGGCAAGACTTGACCTGAGCGTAGTCGAAGGTTGCCCACCCCACAAGAATATAGTTTATTTATCTGCGTACCCTGTGGGAAGGCTACGCCAACATCTGCATTCATCTGCGTTTAAATTTTTGTCTTTCATGACCTTAAAAACTAATCTAACTCCCTTCTTCCTTCTAACGCTCGTGCCAAAGTTATTTCATCAGCATATTCTAAATCACCACCCACAGGTAAACCAAAAGCGATGCGGGTAACTTTAGTAAATGGTTTTAAAAGTTGACCGACATATAAGGTCGTCGTTTCCCCTTCAATACTGGGACTAATAGCCAAAATCACCTCTTTCGGTTTTTCCTGGCTGACACGCCTAACTAAAGGCTGAACCGTGAGTTGTTCGGGTCCGATACCATCAATAGGCGAAATCACACCACCCAAGACATGATATTTACCTTTATACTCGCGGGTTTTCTCTAAGGCGATAACATCACGGGAATCTGCTACTACACAAATAGTTTTATTATCGCGGTTAGGGTTGCGACAAATTTCGCAAACGGGTTCAGATGATAAATGATAGCAGACTTTACACAAGCCTACCTGTTTTTTAGCATCTATCAGGGCTTGAGCTAACGCTTCTATTTCCGCTTCTGGGCGTTTGATGATGTGCAAAGCTAGGCGCTGGGCGGTTTTGGGTCCAACACCAGGAAGGCGTTGCAAGTGTTCTATTAACCGGGCTAATGGACGTGCGTAAACCGTGGCTTTATCTCCAGAATTTTCTCACTTTTACTATGATGACATTTTTAAGGGGATTTGGCAGGTGTGTTAATGAATTAGCAGATACTTGGCAAGTTTGCCAATTTTGGTTTAATCTCTAACCAGCAGTATAGCCCCAAGGTAATGCTATGTCTGACACTCAAACACCCAGCAATCAAGACCGTAGTCTAGAACAAGCTCTTACTAACAAAATTATTGATGAATATTTCGATGAGGCAGAAAGTTGGTTAAGAGCGATTTTACGGATGTGTATTTTTTCTTTAGCTTACTTAAATGGTGAAACGGTGTTTGTAGTGGAATGTCCCAACCAAGCTGTAGCTAAACGTTTAAGCAGGAAAACATATCCTTTTCGGGGGATAATTTATTTTATCACTGACAAATTGGAAAATAGCGCTCGCACTCTGTTTTGTTATAAAGACAGTAAAAAGGACACTTGGAGATGTTTTGACACTAGCACCAACTCCTGGCACTATTTAACTCATTTGCAATCTTCCACCTCATCAACTGATCTATAGTTGCCATGTAAAAAGCCTTTTCTCCTAACTTTTAAACTAATAATTAAATTTCCGTGTGGCTGTTCCACCAACAAAAGCCCCTAAAGTTGTTCCTGTCCAAATTCCTGTACTTACACCTTGCCACATTGCCCCAGGTGTAACTGCTGCTGTACACATTTCTTTAAAAATCATGGGCTGATTTTGGCATTTTTGCTGATGTAGAAATAGGGTAGTTTGTCCACCAAGAAAAGCACCAAAAAAACCGGATGTAAGAGCGCAAAATGTACAAGTTATAAAGCGTTTATTAGTCATTGGTCATTTTTTAAGCTGTTGATGTTGCTAAATCACAGAGATGATAAAGCTGAATGCTGGTACAGTAACATAGCACAAAGTTGTTAAATTAAGGTATGCAATATCATGCCTTATTTTGTGCTTCTTGAGGCAATTTCCGCTAAAACGCTAACAAAAATTTAAAAGCCCCATCTGTATGAGATGAGGCAGCAGAGAGATGGAAACGTCTATAACCAAATATAGATACGAAATTCAAAAAATTTAGCTGACACTGAAAGCAACCAAAACTAGAGTAGTGATCAGCAATGTAGCAAATGCACCTTGTAAAAGGTATTGGCGTTGTTCCCAATTTGTAGGGTATTGAGCATAGTACATCTTGGGTTCGTTTGCATAGTTGTTGAGAATGCCATTTTCATTAACGGTAGTATACATAGTTTTTTCTGCCTTTTGTTAACTTATGTAAATAAATTTAACAAGATTGTTACATTAAGTCAAGAGCTCTTAATACAAAAAGACTGATAGCGTTAATAACACTCTCTTATCAGCAGTGATTTTGGCTTGATGCAAAATCATTTACATCCCTAATACCATTTCACTTTAATAATGATACAAATACCGGGGAAGGGTTTAGCAGTGCTAAACCCCTACAAGCAATTCATTAGTATCAAGGTTTTCGTGAATTGGTATAAGCAACGCCAAAAAAGATGTATACAAGTAGATATGAAGCTAATATAAAGTTAAAACTTAGATAAACTGTTATCCTTCCATGTTATTTTTGCTGGGATTTGGCTAGGTACAGCTTTCTGTATTGTAGCGATCGCCATTATCAAGCGAGATACCCCCAACGGAGATAAGCTTTATGCTATTAATTCAGTATTAAAATTTATGGATGATTGGGTAATTATTCCCAGTGCGATAAATGCTTAAACAGACATTTCAAAATTACAGCAGGGAACAGGGGTGGAGGAGGTAAGGGAGGAAAAACCTGTCATTATTTCTTATTTTTCTCATCCCCCTCATCTTCCTCCTGCCCTCCTACCTTCTAACACTAGCCTGTATTTCTCATTCCCGCAGCAATACCATTGATAGTTAGTAATGCACCACGTAATAGTTCACCTTTACTGTAACGGGAATGAATCACCCCGCTAGTGGTAGCGTTCTTATACTGGCGTAGGCGTTTGAGTAGAGAAACTTGGATAAATCCTAATGGTACAATTGTCCCGTTCCGAATTTGGACTGAACGTTGCAAAATGGGATCTCCATCTAACAGGCGTTGGTGTCCGGTAATGTTCAAAACTAAATCTCTGGTGAGGTAAAATTCCTGGGCTATTTGCTCAAAAACGGCCTCAAATCTGGCTTTGTCTTCTGGTTTTGATAGTTCTTGGACATAATGACGTGCCATTTGAATATCTACTTTAGCCAAGGTCATTTCCGCTTTAGAAATCACCATTTTGAAGAATGGCCATTTCATGTAGAAATAACGCAATAGTTTCAGGTGTTCTTCTGGTTTTTCGTTGAGGAAACCTTGTAAAGCTGTGCCAATACCATACCAAGAAGGTAGTAAAAAGCGGGTTTGTGTCCAACTAAATACCCAAGGGATAGCCCTTAAACTGCTCAAATCTTTTTTACCAGAAGGACGACGGGCAGGACGGGAACTAATTTGCAGTTGGCTGATTTCTTCAATGGGGGTTACTTGATGGAAGAAGTCAATAAAATCAGGCTGTTCATAGATTAAAGCCCGATAATGTTGACGCGATCGCACTGCTAACTCTTCCATAATCTCGTTCCAAGGTTCAATATCATCAAACCCGGTTCTTAATAGGCTGGCTTGAATTACTGCTGTAGTAATTGTTTCTACATGATACAAGGCCAAATCTAATAAGGAATACTTAGAAGCTAAAACTTCCCCTTGTTCAGTAATTTTAATCCTGCCATTAATACTATGTCCTGGTTGAGCCAAAATCGCCTCATAGGCAGGGCCACCACCCCGACCCACTGAACCGCCGCGACCGTGAAAAATTCGCAGGTTTACGCCATATTCTTCTGCTATGGTTTGGAGGGATTTTTGGGCTTTGTGAATTTCCCAGTTACTACTTAAAAAACCGGAATCCTTATTACTGTCAGAATACCCCAGCATGACTTCTTGCAGGTGAGGGGTGAGGGAGGAGGCCGG
>DATGXB010000244.1:0-3537 GCA_035299225.1 Nostocaceae cyanobacterium
GAACCCACAAAAGTGCAACAACGGGCTTTAGATTTGCTTGGGGTTTCCCTGATTTGTACCCAGTAAATCCTCACTGCCAATCTTGAAACTCCTTGCTATGCACAGCATACGCCTTTTGTCAAAGGGGGAACTTCAGATAGAAGATTCAATTGCCCTATTCAAGAAAAATCTTGACTTAGTGCTAAGGCCAGCAATCCAACAAAAACTAAATATTGAGTTTGGACTTGGCGAAGAATTTGCAGACAGACATTTAACCATCGCCAGCTGCATATTCATCAAAGCAAAATTCACATACTGCGAAGCCACATTCTACATTGACTACTGCGAATTCAACACACGAGCAAAAAGCGGGACAGAATTCCTTTTATCTGTCTACCAACCAGACCAGCAAGCTGGTTTTGGAACTGATTACAAAGCATCCTACCCGCTTACTGAAAAAGAATTACTAATTCAAATGGGAATAGTGCAAGAAAGATGCAAATCACAATCGCCATCACACCTAGCGAATTAAAAGACCTCATTCGTGAGGCAGTTCGGCAAGAATTGGCAGCAGCACAACCCCTCAAAAAAACCGACGATGATCAATGGGTTGACACCTCACCAGCCTATGCCCTCATAGGTTTTGAATCCGCCGAACAACTCCGTAAATGCGTCCGCAATGGCTTATTCCGCCAAAACATTGAATTTCGTGACAGAAGGCTCAATGGGCGCGAAAAACCCAAGTACCAGTTCAACATCAAAAAATGCAAACAAAGACTTCTAACACCACCCGAAGAAAGAGACGCACCCCCCCGGCAACGCAAAAACAACCAAAGAAAAAGCGCGGCTTAAAAACAAACACCGCACCGCAAAATAATATGTCAACAGCAATTGTAGTAGAACCGCAGCCCCAGATAATGCCAATAGAGGAAATAGTAATTCCTCCCAGCATTACCACAAACTCCATAGCCATCAATCACATAATCAAATTGTTTGAGGCAGGAGAATCATTACCATCCGTCATAATCCAGCCCAACAAACAACTAATTGAAGGTTTGGCAGTTGTAGAAGCTGCCAAACAACTAGGGCAAGATTCCCTTTTGGTGGAAGTAATTGACCCCAAAAGTTATAGGGGTTCTGGCCGCAGAGAAATAACCTACATCCACTACAGCAAACTAAAGAAACACCCATTCAACCCCCTTATCTATGGCGAAAACGAACCAGTAGATGACTTGGTATTGGCCATCAAAGAAAGCGGCCACGTAGACCCTCTAATTGTCTGTCCTGACCCAGAAGAGGAAGGTAAATTTTTACTCCTCGCAGGCAACCGCCGGAACGACGCACTTTTAATCATTGGCTTTATTGATCTGCCCTGCGAGATTATTTACCCCAAAGACAGAGATCACGAAAAAGCGCTGTTGGGAATCCTCAACGCCAGTAGAGAACCCAACATCGAACAGAGAGTCCGCGCTGGCATGGCAATGGAGGAAGGGGAAAAAGCTAAAGCCCTAGAACGTCAACGCCGGGGAGTCAAAGGAGAATCTGAGGGTACGGTTAGAGACAAGATTGCCAAAATTGTCAAACTTGGCAGTGGTCGCAACTATGAAAAAGCTAAGATTGCGGTTTTGGCTATGGATGCAGGACACCCCAAAGCTGCCGAAATTAAAGCCATAGTGAGGGGTATTCGCGGTGTAGATAAAGCCTACAACTTGGTAGTAGAACAATCCAAAGAACCCAAAAAAGCCAACCAAAAAGCCAGCACAATCAACACAGAAAACATTGAAAAAATCGCCGAAGAAGCATGGAATGAATTTGAGTCATCTTATCAATCAGGGTACGCTCCCTTTGATGAAACATTCAACTCATATCTAGACCAATACAACCTCGACGAATCAACAGAAACGCTGGTTAGAAAAGCCATTCAATATGGTGTTTGGATAGCCTCTCAATCATTAGAGGATAAATAAATGCTCATCACCAAAATCAAATTGAAAAGGCAACCTTGGGAGGTATTTATTTCCTATACTATACCACATCCCAACAGCAAAACAGGATTACAGGATATAGACCTTTCCTGTAAAGAAGAACCCCGTTCACAATTTCCCAATAAACTTGATACCCTTCTACCCATAGTCATCAACGCAATTGGACTAGATGCTGATGCCTGGGAAAAAGGGGAAGTTATAGGACTTTCATTAAAACATTGTGACGATGGAATAGGTGTTACCATAACCGCCAAATGCCAGATTGGCAACCTTTTCGCTTGTCCCACAACCCCCTATATTTCCCCTGATGCTATGGGGAATTTTGAAAATCTTGACAAACAAATTATGGAGGTAATTCAAGAAGCTATTTTGTACATAAATGGCGAGAGAATGCCACTCCCATTATTTGACCAGTCAAACCAAAATTCAGGCGGTTTAACTGTACTATATCAAGGGAAATTAGGGGGTGGTTGATCATGCAACAAATAGATTTATTTCCTGCACTATCTACAGACATACCGATTGAGTATCACCCCAACTTCCTCACCACAAGAGAAGCAGATTGGCTATTTCAACACTGCCAACAATTAAACTGGCAACAAAACCAGTTTGAAATGTTTGGTAAACCCCTAGACCTTCCCCGCCTGGAATGTATGTATGGCACAGGAACAGAGAGCTATACATACTCTAGAGGAAAAGTCACTATTCAAGCCCATCCCTGGACACCAGAACTTTACGAACTCAAACTCAAAATTGAAGATTTTTGTTGCCATAAATTTGACCGCAACAAATTTGAAATAGTAATCGGTAACAAGTACCGCAACGGTCAAGACTCTATCGGCTGGCACGCTGACAAAGAGCCATCAATGGGAAAGAAGCCAGCGATCGCTTCCATCTCACTTGGAGCATCCCGAAAATTTTCCATCAGGTCTAAAGTCAAAGGCTCAAAACCAACTCATTATCAACTAGAGCATGGATCACTTTTAATTATGCTCCCTGGTTGTCAGGAGGAATTTGTCCATGAAATTCCCAAGGACCCCAAAGTATTAACCGAAAGAATAAACCTTACATTCAGACCCTACTATGCCTGAAACTCTTTTAGTCATCTTCTTATTAGCCATCATTTTCCAAGGCATCACTAACCTTTTAGTGATACTCAAATTGAGGAAAATGGAAAGATGGATCATCAAAGGAACTGGGAATATTATTCCGTTTACCAGCTACTACTCGCAATCGAGAAAGCGTTAAATAGTGCCAGAAACAAAGTTGGTTCTTCTGAGGTGAAGAACCAACAAACCGACAAATTCTTGAACAAACAACTCAGAGAAATTACCAACCTAATTATGAGTCAAAATCCTGAACTGATACCACTTTTTGATGAAACTGTGGTAACTAACAATATCACGAAATCACTCAAAATTGAGTATTACACCCCACATTCCGCACCCAAACTGTCACAAGGCAAAAATATAGTACATGGGAACTAATCAAAAGAACAAAAAGCAAGAGCTTAATAAGAATTAGTAGCATTAAATCGAGTAACAGCTAATTAGCCTGACTATGACGTGCCAAT
>DATGXB010000245.1:0-80419 GCA_035299225.1 Nostocaceae cyanobacterium
CCCCTGCTCCCTGCCCCCCTGCCCCCCTGCCTCTTCATCCCCCCTGCCCCCTAAATATTTTGTGTAATACTAATATAATTTGGCTGGTTTTTTACTCTTTCTATCCAAGCTTGAATAGCGGGAAACCGAGTTAAATCAAAACCACCTTCATCAGCAACATGAGTATAAGCAAATAAAGCTATATCAGCAATTGTATAACGTTCATCTACAAAAAAATTATGTTTAATTAAATGTTCTTCCATGATATTAAGTGCCATATAACCAAGTTCTTGTTTTTGGTTGAGAATTTCTTGATATTGTGGGGGGCGGCCTAAAATGGAGATCCAATATCTTGATGTGGCAATATTCGGTTCATGTTGATTTTGTTCAAAAAATAACCATTGTAAAACTTGAGCGCGGAGGAAAGGATCTTCAGGTAAAAATTCTGTATTTTCGCTCAAATAAATTAAAATAGCATTAGATTCAGATAAGTATTTATTTTCATCTATTTCTAGTAAAGGAATCTTCCCAAAATGATTTTTGTTTAAAAATTCTGGTGTTCTTGTTTCGCCTTTGGTGATGTTTAGTTCTATCCTTTCAAATGGTATTCCTAATTGTATCAATAGCAGGCGAATTTTATAGCCATTTCCAGAAGGGAGAAAATCAAATAAGCGTAGTTTTCTCATTTTCAATATATATGATTAGGAGTTGTTACAGCAGGGAACAGGGAACAGGGAACAGGGAACACTTCGACTACGCTCAGTGCGGTGCAGGAAGGTTGAAAGTCTCTTTTTATAAGGGTTTGTTCCAAAAATTTGTACCTCATTTACCTGAAACGGGGTGTAATAATTATCAGTCTTTATAGGTTAGATTATGAAAAAATTATCTAAGTTTTTTTTATGCATTAAATAATTATTTGAAATAAGTAAATTTAAAAATTTGTTTTATTTATAGGGTATGAGTGTATCTTTTGAAAAAGTAGTTAGAGATAAAAATATGTGTGGCAGATTTACGTTAAGCTTATCAGCCGAGACTTTAGCGGCTTTCTTTGGAGTTGAGGAAATAAAGGATTTAGACACCCGTTTTAATATTGCACCTACTCAAAATGTGGTAGCTGCGATCAAAAACCAGAATAGCGATCGCCTGGAAATATGTCATCTACACTGGGGCTTAATTCCTTCCTGGGCTAAAGATACCAGTATGGCTGCTAAGTTAATCAACGCTAGGGCGGAAACGGTGGCGGAAAAACCTGCTTTCCGGGCGGCTTTTAAACATCGTCGCTGTTTGATAGCAGCTGATGGCTTTTTTGAGTGGCAAAAACAAGGTACTAAAAAACAACCTTTTTATTTTCGGGTAAAAGATGGTGAACCTTTTGCTTTTGCTGGGTTGTGGGAAAGATGGTCAAGTCCTGACGGTGAAGAGATAGATTCTTGTACAATTTTAACAACCACCGCTAACGAGTTAGTGCAGCCAGTTCATGAACGGATGCCAGTGATTCTCTCTCCAGAGGATGACGATTTGTGGTTAAATCCGCAAATCAATACACCTGAACAACTCCAACCCCTGTTAAAGCCCTATCCAGCCGCAGCAATGACAGTTTACCCAGTTAGCACTAAGGTGAATAATTCTCGTTATGATCATCCAGATTGTATCCAGCCAATGAACAGAATTAACCCATAAATCGGTTAAATTAACTATGGGAAGCGGCTACACACAATCGGCTTTTATCAGCAACTACAGAGGCGAATATGCCAAGAACACAGAAAAACGATAACTTTATTGACAAGTCTTTTACCGTTATGGCAGATTTAATTCTGAAAATGCTGCCAGCTAACAGAAAAGCCAAGGAAGCTTTTGTTTATTACCGTGATGGTATGTCAGCGCAGGCGGAAGGGGAATACGCGGAAGCTTTGGAATATTATGAGGAAGCTTTAACTTTAGAGGAAGATTCCAACGACAAAAGCTATATTCTCTACAATATGGGGTTAATATATGCCAGCAATGGCAACCATGAGAAGGCGCTAGAACTTTATCACCAAGCAATTGAGTTAAATGCCCGTTTACCCCAAGCTTTGAATAATATTGCGGTGATTTATCACTATCAAGGGGAAAAGGCGAAGGAAGCGGGAGATAATGACGGGGGTGAAGCGTTATTTGACCAAGCCGCAGATTACTGGGTTAGAGCGATTCGCCTAGCTCCTAATAATTATATTGAAGCGCAAAACTGGCTGAAAACTACAGGGCGATCGCAAGTGGACGTATTTTTCTAAATTGAGTATGGGGAAGAGGGAATAAACATTAATTTCCTTCCCCTGTATTGCCTATAATGGGTAAAGTAACTGTAAATTTTGTACCTTTACCTGGTTCTGATTCTACGCTAATTTGACCACCGTGTTTTTCTACGATAATTTGATAGGCGATCGCTAGTCCCAAACCCGTACCTTTACCTACGGCTTTAGTTGTAAATATTTGGTTGAAAATCTTGTTCTGGACTTCTTTGCTCATCCCTACACCATTATCACTAATCTGAATTTTGACATGACTATTTTCTGCACTGGTACGAATTGTAATACAGTTGGGACGAGCTTTAATTTCTGCCATATCACAACCTTGATTGGATTCTTCGACTGCATCAATGGCATTTGCCAGTAGATTCATAAAGACTTGATTAATTTGTCCCGGAAAGCACTCAACTGGTGGTATATCACCGTATTCTGTAACTATTTTGATGCTGGGACGTTCAGCATTTGCTTTCAGGCGATGTTTCAAAATTAAGATCGTGCTATCAATTCCTTCATGAATATCAAAGGTAATTTTGTAATCTTTATCGGCACGGGAGAAGGTTCTCAGGCTGGTGCTAATGTTGGTGAGGCGATCGCAAGCCATTTCCATAGATAAAATTATTTTGGGTAAGTCATCTATTAAGTAATCAATTTCTATTTCTTCGGCGTGTTTAGCAATATGACCATCAGGATGAGGAAATGCTTGTTGATAGTATTGTAAATGTTCTATGACATCTGAGATATTAGGACTGAGTTGTTTTAAGCTGGCCGAAATAAATCCTAAAGGATTATTCATTTCATGGGCTACACCTGCTACTAAATTGCCTAATGCCGACATTTTTTCACTTTGGATTAATTGTAATTGTGCCTGTTGTAAGTCTCTTCGTGCTTGTTGTTCTTGTTGGTAATGTAAAAGGGCATTCTCTAGGGATATGGCGGCTTGGGTGCATAGAAAATTAATCACTAACTGGCGATCGCTAGTAAATACTCCCTGAGTTAAATTATTTTCTAAATAAAAGATACCTACTAATTTTCCTTGATGAATAATTGGGGTACACCAAGCACTTTTGGGTTGATATTTCAGCATATAATTACTAATTACTCCCCTAACTTCGGTTTGGCAATTATCAATTACTACCGGTTCTATGGTGCGTTTAACGTATTGAATTAATTTAATGGGAATATTTGGACAATCTTCTAATGATTGTGACACCAGCAATGTATTTAGTGTATGATCCTGGGGATTAATTAAAGTAATAGCTCTTACTTGCCATTCATTTTTCTCTAATAACATTAAGATACATTTTTCTGCTCCAGCATTTTCCAGGATAATTTTACTCAAGTTGCTAATCAGTTCATCTAGTTGAATACTACTGGAAATGGTTTGAGCTGCTTTGAGGACTGAGGCTAAATCTAGGGCTTCGGAAATCGTGCTACTCCCATAACTAGAGGAAGATAGAGATTTTTTGGGAAACCCAGCAATAGTGGCAATAGTTTTGAGGGGGTTAAAATTGAGTTTGACTTTTTGTTGTTGGAGGATAGGTTGCAACAGTTGGGGATAACGTTGTTTTAAGTCGTCGGTTTTAGCTTGAGATCCCCAACGAGCGTAGCAGTAGTAAGCTTCTTGTACATAAGCTTGAGCAACTTTTTCTCTACCCCAATCAAGATAAAATTTGGCCGCTAGTTCATTAGCTAGGGCTTCTTCTAGTAGATAGTTGTTAGCTTTGGCTGTGGCGATCGCTTGATCATATAATTCCATTGCCTGGACTTTTTCCCCTAACACCCGATATCGTTCTGCTTCCACTAACTGAAAGCGATGCAATTGGTTCATGGGTGCATAATTTACCCACTGCTCCATGATTTTTTGCGCCGCTTCTACTTCCTGTAAAATTTCCTCTTTTTGACTGGTGGTAGAGTTGGGAAATAATGCTAATTTGACTAAAGATTTATACAGGTAAAACACAGGAATATTAATCATTGCATATCCTGAACCTGCATATTTTAGAGCTTTATCAGCGTATTCAGCCGCTAAATCTATGACTTGGAACAGGTAACACAGCATTAACTTGTGCGTATAGAAATGCCATAACCCTGTACCATCATTAGTTTGCTGGTGTAAGGTCAGCATTGATGTTTCATCATAAATATCACCAACTAATTCCCAGGGATTGCCACTAGAATCAATTAAATTTAAGATTCCTTGATGGTAAATATTGTGATAATTCAAGGCGGTTTTTTGGCCGATTTTTGCTAGTGCTAATCCGTAGTTGGTAAAATCATTCACCAATTTGGTTAATTCTTGACCAGAGAAATAAGCATGGAAGCAATAAATATATGCCCCATAACCAGCAAAGGCTAAATCCCCAGTTTCTAAACCGCTAGTATAAGCTTGTATTAAGGGTTGGAGGGTGGTGCTTGCATGGTCTTGCCAGTGAGTAATAAAATGATGAACTACCACTAATACTCTAGCTTGATATTCTTGGTCGGGAAATTTAGCTAAAAGTTGTAAGGCTAGTTGACCAAATTCGTAACCGGTAGGGATAGTTTCCACCTGTCCGCTCAGTGTCAAACCATACACTGCATAAGCAAAAGCGGAAGCAGAAGTATTACCATATTGAACAGATAGGGCAACTTCTTTCAGGACTAATAAACGATGCAGTTGGGGATGAGCTAAGTAAGCCGGCGTATCTACTTTAACTAACACTCTTAAAGCTGCACGTAATTCCAATTCCTGCATTTCTGGTAAATCAGCCAATTGAGCGATGGCTTTTCCTTCTAAACAGGCTTGAGTTTCCTGTAATGCAGCTTCTAAATCCTGTTCTGTAGGGTCTTGGGGAAATTCAATGTTAATTTGTTGCAAAAATTCCCTAGCGGTATCAATTGCTGCTAAAAATTGACCTTGAACTGTGTAAGCTTCGATTTTGACTTCGTATACCCTGGCTGTATCAGAGGCATTTTTAGCATTTTGTAGGACTTGTTGACACAGGGAGATCATTACCGCCATGTTACCCTGGAGATAAGCCGCTTCCGTTGCTTCGGTGTATAAACTTAAACTTAAATCATAATCATATTCCCAACAACCAACAGGCAGGGCTTTGATCCCTTGTTGGAGATAATTTAGGGCTGAATTATAAGCAGTGGAGGCTTTAGCTTTTTTCCCGGCTAAGAGATTTAATCGTGCTAGGCGATCGCATTCTAGGGGTTGATGAATACATTCCATCCCTAGATTTAATTGATTAGCAATTGTAAAAATTTTCTC
Organism: Nostocaceae cyanobacterium; assembly: GCA_035299225.1. Lineage (GTDB taxonomy): Bacteria > Cyanobacteriota > Cyanobacteriia > Cyanobacteriales > Nostocaceae > DATGXB01. The sequence goes on from DATGXB010000245.1 coordinate 5,521, forward strand.
TTCTAATTCTGATTCTGAGGTATTTTGCCAGAGTAAGCTACCAATCTGATAATGTGTGATTGCTTTCTGTTCTTCAGTAATGAGGGAATAGGCCGCTTGTTGCACTCGGTCATGGAGAAATTTATAGGCTACAACTTCCTTAATTTCCGCAGCCATACTATGATTTTCTTTACCCAAATAAAACTTATAAACCTCACCTTGGGGTAAAATCAAACCTTCTTCTAAAGCTTGCCATAAAAAAGCGGCCACATCTTCTTCTGATTTTTCACAAACAATCGCTAAAGTTTTTAAATCAAATTGATTCCCTATACAAGCGGCAAACTGTAATACTTTTTGAGTTAAGTTTGGCAATTTTCTTAACTGCCAGGTCATCAATTCTACCACATCCTCAGTTAAGGATTGTTGGTTAATTTGGGCAATATTGCCCTCCCAGCATCTTAACTCAAAATTAAATTGAATTAACCCATTTTGGTGTAAAGCCTTTAAAAATTGGGTAGCAAAAAATGGATTACCTTGGGTTTTTTGATAAACTAATTGACTCAAGGGTAAGGCTAAAATTTCTCTACATCCTAATGTATCCGCAACTAACTCATTTACTTGTAATTGATCAAGCGGACGCAATGTAATTGTATTAACCATTACCTGCTCATTCCTAATATTTTCTAGCATCAACATTAAGGGATGAGTAGAGTAAATTTCATTATCTCTATAAGCTCCAATTAACAATAAAGAATCCTGGTTGGCTTGACTCACTAACAATTGTATTAATTGCAATGAAGCTGAATCAGCCCATTGTAAGTCATCTAAAAATATTACTAATGGACGGTCTGAAGTTGTAAATACTTGAATAAACTTTTGCCACAATAAATTAAACCGATTTTGTGCCGCATTACCAGACAATTCTGGAACTTGAGGCTGTTCACCAATAATTTTTTCTAATTCAGGAATAACGTCAACAATTACTTGTCCATTTTCACCCACTGCTGCAATAATATCAGCTTTCCACTGTTGTAATTGTCGGTCATTTTCTGTTAATAGTTGCCCAATTAAAGCTCGAAATGCTTGCACAAATGCAAAAAAGGGAATATTACGGTTGAATTGGTCAAACTTCCCTTTAATAAAATATCCTCTTTGCCGAATAATCGGTTTATGAATTTCATTGATGACTGCCGTTTTCCCAATCCCAGAAAACCCAGCTACCAGCATTAATTCCTTGTGTCCTTGGGAAACCCTTTCATAAGCAGCTAACAATTCTTGGACTTCTTCTTCTCGTCCATACAGTTTTTCAGGAATAAGAAAACGGTCACAAATATCTCTCTGACCAATCTGGAAAGGTTCAATTATACCAGTTTCTTTAATTTGGGTAAGACACTTTTCTAAATCATATTTTAAACCCAAGGCACTCTGATAGCGGTCTTCAGCATTTTTATCCATGAGTTTGTTGACAATTTCACCTAAAGTTGTTGGTATTTCTGGTTTCAGGTGGCAAATATTTGCAGGTTGTCTGGCAATGTGACAATGCACCAACTCGATGGGATCAGTGGAATTAAACGGTAAGTTTCCTGTCAACAATTCAAAAAAGGTTACTCCTAAAGCATAAAAATCTGCTCGATAATCAATTCCCCGGTTCATCCGTCCGGTTTGTTCTGGTGCAATATATGCTAAAGTTCCTTCCAAAATATTAGGATTTTTAATTTCTTGGGTTTCTTTGGGTAATAGGGAAGCAATACTAAAATCTATAAGCTTGATCTGTTTTGTTAAGGGATGAATTAAGATGTTAGCAGGTTTAATATCTTTGTGAATAGTATGATGATGGTAGAGATAGTTGAGTATATCAGCCAGTTGTATGGCAATTTCTAGAAAATCTGTTATTTCTAATGGATGGTTTTTAACATATTCATGCAATGAGATACCACCAAAATCTTCCATGATCAGTGCATATCCATTGCGGTAAGGTTCAAGACACAAAGGACTAACAATACCTGAAAATCTGAGATTTTTAGCTATTGTGTATTGGTTACGAAACTGTAATAGTTCGTTAAAAGTCGGGTATTCGCTGTTTAATAATTTAACTATTACTGGTTGTTGGTTTGCTTGAATTATGCCCCGATACACTAAGGTTCTAGCACCAGTATACAACTTTTCAGTTAAATGATATCCAGGAATTAGTACCTCTGTATCTAGTGAGTTGTTCATTATTCTTACTTTGTTTTCCAAGAATGCCAAAGATTAAGAATTGTCTGATTCCAATCCTTAAGTAATTTTAACCATAAAATGGTTTTTTGGCGTGAAGTTTTTACATTAATTACTTTCTGAAAGATTTTTGAGCAATGATGGACGCTCTGGAAAACTATATTACTTGTACATATTCAGTATTAGTATGACTTATGAAGAGGAGTGAGGGGTGAGGGGTGAGAGGTATCGCCCCCTAAAATAAGCTAGTGCAAGAAGGCAGGAGGCAGGAGGCAGGAGGCAGGAGGCAGAAGGCAGAAGGCAGGAGGCAGACTGGTTTTTAATAAGGTTTCACTGGCTAGTTATTTCCGCCACACTGCACTAGAATTGGTGCTTGCCATGCAGCAATGGTAAATTACTATTGATTTAGTGAATACTGACTGGATAAATAAAACTATGATTGATCGTGAACAAGTACATAAAGTTGCTAACTTAGCGCGTTTAGAGCTGACACCGGAAGAAGAGGCGCAGTTTACTACTCAATTAAGTAGCATTTTAGATTATATAGAACAACTCAGTGAACTAGATGTTCATGATGTACTACCTACAACTAGGGCTATAGATGTAAGCAATGTGTCACGGGAGGATGAACTAAAACCATACCCTGACAGAGAAGCTATTCTAAGTTGTGCACCACAACAGGAAGGAGAATTTTTTAAAGTGCCAAAAATTATGTAATTTGGTTGCGGGGTGCAGGGTGCGGGGTGCTGAGTGCTGAGTAAAAAGAATTAATTCCTCCTGCCTCCTGCCTCCTGCCTCCTGCCTCCTACTTAACTACAGATTTGTTGCAAAGTGTGCGTAAAATTGGGATAAGAAATAGCGGCTGCTTCGGCACGGTGGATAGTAGTGATCCCTTGAGCATTGAGAGCGGCGATCGCTAAACTCATGGCAATGCGATGATCGGTAAAACTATCTACATCTGTTCCCACTAGGGGAGTACCGCCAGTAATTTCCATTCCGTCGGGTAATTCGGTGATTTTTGCTCCCATTTGATTTAATTGTTGTGCCATGACCGCAATGCGATCGCTTTCTTTTACTCTTAATTCTGCCGCATCCTGAATAATGGTTGTACCTTCAGCAAAGGCCGCAGCTACGGCCAAAATGGGAATTTCATCAATTAACCTGGGAATAATTGCCCCAGCAATGGTACAGCTTTTCAATTGACTAGAACGCACCCGCAAATCTGCCACCGGTTCTCCCGCCACTTCTCGTTGATTTTCCTGTTGAATATCTGCACCCATCAAAGCCAAAGCTTCTAAAATGCCGGTGCGGGTAGGATTCACCCCTACATTTTCAATCACCAACTCGGAACCGGGAACTATACACCCAGCCACCAACCAAAAGGCGGCGGAACTAATATCACCAGGAACAACAACCGATTGACCATATAATTTAGCGGGGCCTGTGACAGTCACGCTATGGGTTTCCGGGTCTACACTCACATCCGCCCCAAAAGCCCTAAACATTCGCTCACTATGATCCCGTGATAAGGCAGGTTCGGTGACAGTGGTTTTACCCTCTGTATTTAACCCAGCCAGAAGAATGCAGGATTTAACTTGAGCTGAAGCAATGGGGGAATGATAATGAATCGGTTTGAGAACTTGACCTTGAATGGCTAAAGGTGCTAAAGAATTGCCTTTGCGTCCCCAAATTTGCGCTGCCATTTCCTGTAAAGGTTTGACTACACGAGACATAGGACGCGATCGCAAGGAAGCATCACCGGTAACAGTAAAAAATCGCTCTGGATGGGAAGCAAGCAACCCTAACATCAACCTGATAGTAGTCCCGGAGTTACCAGCATTCAGTACATCTACTGGTTCTTGCAAGTTTCCCAAACCAATCCCCTTGACCCGGACTAATTCTGTGTTCAGTGGGGAAATTTCCGCCCCCATCGCTTGAAAACAGTGTGCGGTACTGCGGGGATCTTCCCCTAACAGCAACCCTTGAATCTGAGTTTCACCTTCAGCGATCGCCCCCAGCATCAAAGCCCGGTGAGAGATAGATTTATCCCCAGGCACCCGGACACGACCTTGAAGAGATAATCCAGCACTAGGACGCTGAATAATTAACTTATGAGCTAAGTTTTCTTGAGTTTCTACGGTTATAACAGCAGCCGACATTAGGATAAACTGGCTTTGGAATAGATAGAGATTTTACCAGAGACAATGCAACATAGCCACTGATAGTTTTAACTTTAGCATCCCACGCTTTTCGCTGCTAAACAAAACTTGATTCAATTTATTTAAGTCTGACTGTTAAACCGGAACACAATAATTTTCAAAGAACTAACTTCCTTCTCTCAATATAAAAATATTAACAATTGCGTGCCTTTACTTCCTACCAATTTATAGAAACGTTAAGCATTTTTTAGGATATACTTTAAATAACAGTATTAGCCTCATCATAGCTATACATTTCTCAGGCTTGAGTTTGAATTTATTCTTAGTATTTGTTCACTAACCGCATGAAAACTGCTGATACTTAAATATCTAATCATATATTAATTATATATTTTACATAGCAATCTTTTTGTACTTAAAAGCCAAAAGGATTTGAATTATAACAACTATTTGGCAAAAAATAAAATTATTTTCTTATGGATATCATAGATTTTTTACAATGGTATTTGCAAAATAAATTGAACATGAAAACCCTAGAGATTAACAGGTTTTTCGTTCTTTTGTGGATAAATCTATTCCTTAATTCAGTAATACTAAATTCTTAAGTCTTAGTCTTTGTAAAGGAATATAAAGTTTCTTTTATAAAGTTTTAATATTTTACAATTTTTGATTCTATAGGTTAGATTTGAAACAGTCAGTCTTTGCTCCTAACTAAATTTTTAACACTAAGTATTTGCATACAACTAAAGAGGTACTATGGTAGCAATTAAACCTCAACAAACAATTCTGATTGTAGAAGATAGCGCGTTAATGCAAGTTTTCATTAAACGTGTTTTTGAGCAAGATTATCAAGTGATCACTGTCAGCAGTGCAATTGATGCTTTAGCTACACTAAATCATGAAAAAATTGCTGTTATTTTACTAGATGTAGAAATGCCAGGAATGGATGGTTTAGATTTGTGTCGCACAATTCGAGCCATGCCAAATTTTATCAACTTACCGATTATTATGGTGACAGCAAAAGATACACCTATAGATAAAATTAAGGGCAAGAATGCTGGAGCAACTGAATATCTAACCAAACCATTTAATAACTTACAGTTGCGTCAAACAGTTACTAAATATATAGAGGTAATGCGTTCTTAGTTAAAAAGTATAGCTGACCTATATTTAGGTTGTTAAATAGGTAATAGGGCAACTCTGAATAAGCTTAAAAATCTTTTTTCATCTGGGTTATATACCTATTTTATATCCTAAGCAATTTAGCAAATACTGTAAATTATATCTCTCATCCATTTCTGAATTGAGATATGAGACTAGGGTAAGAAGGCAGGAGGCAGGAGGCAGGAGGCAGGAGGTAAAACGGTTGATTTAACTAGCGTTTGAGCATTATTTCATTGGATAGTTATTTTCGCCAAGCTGCACTAGGGTAATATTTCAACAGCTAAAACCTTTAAATATTGGCTAATTTAGTTAAATATTAAATGATTTTAGCAAGATAGGTCAAGTTTTAAGTAAAAAAAGGAATAAGTAAATGTCAAAAGTATTAGTGGTTGATGATTTACCAACTGAATTAGAGTTAATTTGTCGGACATTGCAAAATGTAGGTCTAGAAGTAATACGTGCAAATGATGGCGAAGAAGCAATTGGTCGAATCAATGAAGAGGATGCCGATTTAATTATTTTAGATGTAGTGATGCCTCGGATGAACGGTTTTGAAGTTATCCGAGAATTACGAGAAAGTGAAAAAACCAAGAACATTCCTATTATCCTTTGTACGCAAAAAGATACTGAGATTGATAAGACTTGGGGCATGGAATTGGGAGCGGATGCTTATTTAACTAAACCTTTTGATCCACAGCAGTTAGTGAATACGGTAAAACGGTTTTTGTAAGAAATAATCTGAGTAGTAAAAATTAATTTGGGGATTTTACTAATTACCATGTCATCTGTGATCACCCTGAACGCTAAAAATCAGGGGAATGTAACACGTCAATTTCTTGTATATAGTCAGGATGCTAGTTCATTTGCAGTAGATTTAATGATGGTAAGGGAAGTGCTGGCTCCTATGGAACAACTAATTTCTCCAGTGCCAAATACACCAAATTTTTTATTAGGGCTAATGAATTTACGTGGTGAAATTTTGGCAGTTGCAGATTTTGGTCAGTTCATACATTTATCGCCCACTGATTTAAATCATAGTGACAGCCGTATTTTGGTACTGGAAACAACTAACCCTCAAAATCCTCGTGCTTTGCCTTTGTGTTTAGGTTTAGCTGTATCCAAGGTTCAGGGAGTGTTGTCTTTATACCCAGATTTAGTGATATCAGCAGTGGAAGTGAGTGCCGAGTTAGTACCTTATTTACAGGGATTATACGACTGTGATGGGCGATTACTAATGATTTTGGATGTAGAAGCAATCTCGCAAGCTGAATGTTGGTGAGATTGAGGTTTTGATTAACTTTGAGTAACAAGAAGAAGTAAATAGTGGAACAATTACAACTGGATACAGACATTCTGATTTGCGAACAAACCCAACCACCGCATTTAATAACTGAGTGTTTACCCAGAGGTAGTTGGCGAAAAAAAGTGATATTAGGAGCGATCGCCCTGAGTACACTCCCAATACTCACAATTATGGCCTTAACCTGTGGCTGGATCAGCATCCAACAGCCAGAAATACAGGTTAGCCAGCAAGTATTATTACTGAGTGTGATTGTCTGGACGGGAATAATTACCTTAATTATGGGAACTATCTCCGCCTTCATAGCTAATCGTGCAACCGATACCTTGATGCAAATTGTTGAAAACACAGCAAAACTAACTCAAGGACAGCTACAAACCACCATACCCATAACCAGTGATCACGAATTTGCTCTACTTGCAACTTACATCAACCATTTATCTAATTGGCTACAATCTTTATTGTCACAAATACAGACGCAGCAAAAACAGTTGCAATTAGTGGGAAAAACCTTAACCAACTTTGCCGATGGACAATTTGATTTACGTGTACCTAAATTAGAGGGAAACCAGAGCATTGAGGAGCTATCAGTTAATTTTAATTTGATGGCAGGTAAAGTTGAGCAAATAATTACCGACCTGCGGAATCAACAGAGATCCCTGGATCTATCAGCGATCGCTTCTATTACGGATCGTCAGGGTACAATCACTTACGTCAACAACAAATTTTGTGAAATATCCGGTTACAGCCGAGAAGAATTAATAGGACAAAACCACCGACTTGTGAACTCTGGCCATCATCCCCAGGAATTTTTTGCCCAAATGTGGAAGACTATTTCTCATGGTCAGGTGTGGAAAGGGGAAATTAAGAACCAGCGTAAAAATGGTGATTATTATTGGGTAGATGCTTCAATCATGCCCCTGTTTGATGGTACTCAGAAAATTTCTGGTTACATTGGTATTCGCTTTGATATTACAGAACGTAAACAGGCAGAAGAACAACTCCAAACCATGGCCAGCAATCAGGAACAGCTGGTACAAGAATTAAAAAACCGCCAAACTGTACTAGACGAGTCCGCCATTGTCAGTGAAGCCGACCGGAAAGGAAATATTATTTTTGTTAATGATAAATTCTGTGAAATATCCGGTTACAACCGGGAAGAGTTGATGGGGCAAAACCACCGCATTGTTAACTCTGGATACCATAGTGTAGACTTTTTCCCTCAGATGTGGAAAACCATTTCTAGTGGTCATATCTGGAAAGGGGAAATTAAGAACCGACGCAAAAATGGTGATTATTATTGGGTTGATTCTACAATTGCTCCTATTTTTGATGCTAATGGCAAAATCGTTAAATACATTGGCATTCGTTTTGATATCACTGAGCGTAAAGCAGCAGAACAGAGACTAGAAAAACTGGCAGAGGAACGCAAGGCAGAAACCGACTCTTTAACTCAGCAGGTAGTGAAAATGTTAGGTGAAATAAAAGGAGCTGCTAAGGGTGATCTTACTGTCCGCGCTCAAGTCACTAATGATGTCTTAGGAGCCGTTGCCGATTCTTTTAACTTTTTGCTCGGTTCACTCCGCAAAGTGGTAAATAACATTCAGGATGTGGCAACTCAAGTTACATCGGCTACGGGTCACTCCATCAATAATACTAAGGAGTTAGCACAGCAAGCAAATATCCAAGCTGAACAAATCACCGGCTCATTGCGGCAAATAGAACGAATGCTCAACACAATTAAAGATGTGTCTGATGTAGCAAAACGGGCTGAACAGGTAGCACAACAGGCAGCAACTACGGCTGAAGTTGGGGGAGAGGCTGTAGATAGAACAGTAGAAGGTATCTATGAACTACGCCAAACAATTGCTGACACTTCCAAAATGATGAAACGTCTAGGGGAAGGTTCGCAGCAAATTGGTAAAATTGTCACTTCTATTTCGCAAATTGCTTCCCAAACAAATTTACTAGCCCTGAATGCCACAATTGAAGCCGCACGAGCAGGGGAGCAAGGACGGGGTTTTGCAGTGGTAGCAGAAGAAGTGCGAAAACTGGCGGAGCGTTCGGCATCAGCAACAGAGGAAATTTCTGATATTGTCACCACTATTCAAGAGGAAATTAGCCGGGTAATGAGTGCAATGGAATCTGGTACGCAACAAGTAGTAAATGGCACACAACTGGCTACAGAAGCTAAAACTAACCTGAATGCCATTATTGAGGTGAGCCGGGAAATGAATGGTTTAATTAGGAACATCACTAAAGCAGCACAAAAACAAGCTATTTCTGTGGAAGAAATTTCTGGAACTGTGCAACAGGTAAGTGAGATTGCTGTAAATACCGTTCATAAAGCCGAAGAGGTAACACAGTCCTTAGATGGGCTGTCAATAACTGTTGGTAAGCTACAAAGTTCTGTCACCCATTTCCGATTGCAGTGAAAGGCCACAGGCAATAGGTAAGTAGTTGTGCAAAATTAATTTCCCACGTGGAGTCAGGCAACAGACAACACTTCGACTGCGCGAGCGTGCGGTGCAGGGAAAAAAGTTTGGGTAATTAATTCTGCTTAATTACTTAATAGGGAAAAATAGGCTACCTATGATTCCAGTCGGCTTTAAACCTTTTTTCGTGATGATCATGGAAGCTGAAGATTTTAACGAGTTCATTGGTGCTTTTATTGCAGAGACTCAAGAGTTTTTGCAATTGATGGAAACTAATATTTTGGCTTTAGAAACGACTAATACTCTAGAGGCGCGGTTGCAGTCTGTCAAAAATCTATTTCGCAGTGCCCATTCTATTAAAGGGTCAGCGAGAATGTTTGGTTTTGAGGGCTTGTCAACGGCTGCACATTATTTAGAGGATTGCTTTGCAGTGTTACGGGAACAGTTACAGTTTGCTGTGGGAGTTTTACCGGAATTGCAACCAAATACTGTTTCTAGCTTACTGCATGGGTTAGATCATCTGCGTTGTATTGTGGAGAAAATTATTGCTGAGGGTACACCACAAGAACCGGATATTAGTGAGCATCAAATAGCGATCGCTCAAATCAAAGAACAATTTGAGGCCATGTATGGTACGATTCAACCACCACAGGCTAACTTGAGCAATCAACCTGCTAATCAGGAAATTATTAAGGTAGTGTTTGGTAATGAACTGCCAATAGTGCTGGATAAATTAGAAGCCGAACTATCTCAAGCACAAGCAGACAAATTAGAACTGGCGATCGCTGCTATTGCTCCTATTCATTACCAACTATCAGGCGTGGCTACAATGCTACAACTCCCAGCTTTTGGAGAAATTGCAACTCAGTTAGATACTTTAATTAACTTACCTGATCTAACTTTAGAACAGTTACAGCAACAAGGCTGGGAAATTGCTCAAAAGCTACGTGTTACTAGGGATGAAATTTTACAAGGTCATGCCCTCACTGTTGCTGATGCCCAAAGTGGAAAAACGGAAAGTGTAACAACTGAATTATTAGCAGTTCCAACTCTAGCTAAACCGTCAGAAGCTTCCACTTGGCAACGTCCTACTATTCGCGTGGATGTAGAAAGGTTAACCGAACTGGTGAATTTAGTGGGAGAGTTGGTAATTAATCGCACTAACTTACAACTGCAAGAAAATCAGCTGCGGGGGGAAGTAAAGCGGATTCGCCGTAGTATTGCTGAACTAAATCAAGCGGGTAGTCAGTTGCGCCAAGAATATGATCTCATGAGTGTACATGATCCGGCTCGCGGTAAGATTTCCCTTGTTCCCGGTTCTCACCGTCATGGAACTTATTTCGATAATTTAGAGATGGATCGCTATACTCAGTTTCATTCTACAGCCCAATCAATTATTGAAACTACTCAAGCGATCGCCCAAGGTACGAGCAAAGTAGACGACCTAGCAGCAAAATTTGAACGGAGTACAGAGCAACTACGACGCATTACTGAACAACTGCGAAACCGAGTCATGCAACTACGCGTAGTGCCATTTAGTCGCGCGGTGGATCACCTACCTAGAGCTATCCGTGACCTTTCGCGTTTATACAACAAAGATGTAAATTTAATCCTGTTAGGACGAGATACGAAAATTGATGACAGTTTATTAGATGCCCTCCGTGACCCCTTAGTACATCTAGTTCGCAACGCTTTTGATCATGGTATTGAGTCACCAGCAGAACGGCAAGCAGTAGGTAAGCCTGTCTGTGGGGAAATAGAAATTGAAGCCCGGCATCAAGGAGGGCAGACAATTATCACTGTTACTGATGATGGCAAAGGCATTGACCCCGAACAAATTAGAGCCAAAGTTGTAGAACGTAGTTTAGTGACAGCAGAACAGTCACAAACTTTATCAATGACAGAACTATATGATTTCCTGTTCTGGCCTGGTTTCAGTACCAGAGAACACGCCACAGACCTTTCAGGACGTGGAGTAGGGCTAGATGTTGTCCGCACCAATTTACAACAGGTACGGGGAACAGTAAAAGTTGACTCTCGCCCTGGTAAAGGAACTAGCTTTATTCTCAAATTACCCTTAATGTTATCTATCACCGATGCCCTGCTGGTGAAGATTGATCATAATATTCTAGCAGTGCCGATGGATGCTGTAGAGGAAATTCTCTACATCCAAACAGATGAAATTAAGATGGCAGGCAATCAACCGATGCTGTTGTGGTGTTCGGAGTTTATTCGGTTGGCGCGTCTGCAAGATTTAGTTGAGTATCACACCACATCCCCACCTGATGCTCCTTCTCCCATACCCTTACAGCCAGATTTCATTCCTGTTTTGATTTTAATGACAAATGACAACGTAATAGCGATCGCAGTCGAGCGTTTACTAGGTCAACAAGAAATCGTCATTAAACCCTTACCCGCACCATTATCTAAACCTAAAGGCATTGTCGGTAGTACCATTCTTGGAGATGGAAAAGTTATCCCCATATTAGATATAGATGACCTCATTAGCGAGTTTACACCCCAAAGCAGTACCGCAATTTCATTAGATGATAGAAAATCCCAAATTCTTGCACCTGTCCCCACCACACAACCCCAAATCCTCATAGTAGATGACTCCTATATTATTCGCCAGATGCTCTCCCTCACCCTCACCCGTGGACGTTACCGTGTCGTACAAGCAAAAGATGGCCAAGATGCACTAGAGAAATTGCAAAACGGATTAAGTTGCAACTTAATTATTACTGACATTGAAATGCCCCGAATGGACGGATTTGAACTTTTACAAGCAATTAAATCAAATCCCCTATTTTCTTTTATTCCTGTAGCAATCCTGACTTCTCGCAGTGGTGCAAAACACCGACAAATAGGCATGGATTTGGGAGCTACTGGCTATTTCACTAAACCATACAATGAAGTGCAACTATTATCGGCTATCTCTCAACTTTTAGACATAAGAGAACAGGTAACAACAGGAGTTTCTAATTTTTAAGTTATAATTTTTAGGTTTTAATTTTTAATTATGGCTTCCACATCATACCGAAGATTTCGGAAAAAATCTCAAATAGAAACTCATATTCCTACTCATAAATTAATTTGCTTTCAACTGGGTAGAGAACAATATGCAATTTCTATCTTTCAAGTCTTATACATTATCAAAACATTCACCACTCAGGGAATTTTAAACAGTGGTCATAGTCTAGTAAGTTATAACGATGAAATCATCACCCAAATTAACATATCTGGATTTTTTCTAGATGGAGATCAAGAAAAAGAATATAACTATCTGATTGTTTGTACTACCAAAACAGGTGAGCGAATTGGTATACCTGTTGCTAATATTCCCACCGTGCTAGAAGTTGGTGAAGATAGATTTAGTGATTTACCAACCACTCATCAACAAGAAATAGGAACTAAAGGAATTGAAAAACTGATCAACACAAGCGATCAAGTAACTTTGTTCTATTTAAATATAGATCAGCTACATATCTTCCTATTCTCTCCAAGTGGGAATGAAAAAATAATGCCCTAATTTTATAATCAGTATATTATCAGGGTTTTAATATCTTAGCTTTTACAACACGTTTTAGGCAAATGAAGTACAACAGTTAATCGTTAAAGCCTGATACTAAAGGGGTTTCAATTCTGTTACCTGCTCCCTGCTGTAACAAAAAAGTTAAACTATAAATAAATTACTAAAATTCTTAATCAATTGATTTAGCGCAAGTCACAAAAGAGGTATCAGCTTTGTAAGTGAATTTAGATTGAAACTTTACAGCAGTTTGTAAATTAGTCTAGCATCTGACTAGGCTTTTATTGTACTGTATCTATAAATAGGTAAAAATTTGGAAAAAACTCAAAACCTTGGCTTAGGAGCAAGCTATGGTGATTTTCACCCCAATCTTTACAGTTTAACCTTATATCATATCTTTTTAACTCTCAATTTGTCTAGATTAATAAATCAGAATATTTAGTTAATATGAAGCAGGTTTGTCTATTTTAGTGGCACAAACTCACCTGTTGTACTTCTGGTGTTCTCTACTTATTACTCAATCAGCATCTAACATCTATCGCTCCCATGCTCACCCACCACCGCAAGCCCGTGTGCTTATCTTTAATCTCTACTGACCTACCAGTTTGGTCTGTAGTGGAAACCGCCGGAACATTGTATCAAAAAGATACTGACCGTTTTCACCTCCTCCTAACTGCACCGCCCTTAATTAGCTGTGAAACGTTAAACACTGTTGTTGCGGGAGAACCATCCCCCCAAGTTAAAAATAATATTAACATTCCCAGTAGTCCGAGAATTTTATGGTTAGAAATTTCCCCTTATCGGGTAATTATGACCATGCAGGGTAACTCTCAAGTCAGTTATCGCCATTTTTGGGAACAAGGAGTTTATGGTGTTAGCCGTTATTGGCTACCCACAGAATCTTTAACAACTCATGAACCAATCCGCCTACGTAACTTTACAAATAGCTTACATCTGACTGGCCGACCTTTACCAGAAAGTTTACGTTTAGAATACGAACTTTGGTCAGAGAAAGTTCAACTAGGTCGTTATATTCTCATTTTAGAAATTCATCATTAACATATAGCAGGGAACAGGGAACGGGGAACGGGGAACAGGGAACTCTTAACACTTCGACTGCGCGAGCGTGCGGTGCAGGGGTGAAAATCTGTTGATATCTAGCTTTGTTCCCAAAATTTGTACCTCATTTACCTGAAACGTGCTGTATTTTGGCGGTTGGGCAGCTTTTGACGGTACTCACACCAAATTTTGCCCACCCTAATTAACTATTAATAATTTGGCTCATTTCCTGGCTTCCATTTAATATTACAGCCAATACTCGGTTTCTGCTCAATTGTCACAGATTGGTCTTCCAGAATCGCCTCAATTGCTGCTCGTAAATCTGCCCCATTTACAGGCTGATTACTACTAGGACGACTATCATCTAATTGTCCTCTATAAACTAATTTTCGCTCACTATCAAACAAGAAAAAATCTGGTGTACAAGCTGCCGTATAAGCTTTGGCAACTTCCTGAGTTTCATCATAACAAACAGAAAATTTAAAGCCTAATTCAATTGCCATTTCTTTTAAAGATTCTGGCGCATCAAGAGGATAATTTTGCACATCATTAGCACTAATAGCTACAATACCTAAATTACTATGAAAGTAATCATTGCCTAACTGTGCTAATTGGTTTTGAATATGTTTAACAAATGGACAATGGCGACAAATAAACATCACCAAAAGAGCTTTTTTATCAGCAAAATTCCCTAAAGAAATTGTTTCCCCACTTACTACTTCTGGTAGATGGAAATCAGGGGCTTTTGTGCCTAGAGGCAACATGGTAGAAGCAGTTAAAACCATATTTAAAAAATTAAAATTGTTCGGTAAAAAAGGTTTTTAACAGTATAACATCTGTGCTAACAAAATTTAAGGCGAGAAAAATCCCGCCTCTTTGCTGATTATTGATGAAGAAAAATTGCGTTTTTTATTTTAAGTTTGCTAAAAGTCCTAAAATTCCGTGTCCTGTAAACACTTCTAAAGCAATGAGAGAAACAAAACCAATCATTGCTAGACGACCATTGAGCAGTTCCGCGTAGGGAGTCAAACCAGTGCGATCGCCTTGTTCATCCACATAAACTTTAGGTTCAACCGCAAAGTTATTCATTTTGCCTTGGTCATCAACAATTGCACCATTACCACGCATGAAGTTATCCCCGTATCTTTTGGCTATGTAAAGAAGTGTAACAAGTAAATTAATTTTTGTAAAGTATCTGCCAAAATCCCAGACAGAGATATGATCATCCATTGGGTGCATTTTTGTGATTTCTCATAAATCAACTTTGTGCCTTGTTAGTTGCTGTTATCATTCACAAACATAGTTTCGAGTAGCTCATGGATCGATTTCGAGTTGAAGTTATTGCTAAGACACCCAACCCCCAGCAAGTAATTTATGCTGCGATGCACCAGGACTATACAGACGGGTTTGTGTATGATCAGCGTGACAAATGGCCTACAGAGTCAAAATGCGGTGAAATTATCACTAAACAACTCTTAGCTGGTGAAAGGGGACATTACGGGCCCTTGGAACACCCGCAAATAGTTTTCAACTGTGGTTACTTTCCTCATAGTGTGATGCAGCAAGCACGCACACATAGAGTAGGTGTATCCTTTGATGTTCAATCTTTTAGGTATACGGGACAGCAGTTTATTGAAGTAGTAGAAGGGAAAAAAGATATAGAAGATGTTTTTTACTTGCGTCCTGTTGGTTATTACACAGATAGACAAGGTAAAAAATATTATTATTCACCCGAAAAAAGAGCAGCAGATTTGCAATGGTGTTTAGAAGCTGCAAAACAATACAAAATTGATTTTGAGGCGGGAATGTCTGAGGAACACATCAGAGGTAAAATGCCTTTTGATTATCGTCAGCATTTTGTAGTTAGTTTTAATGTCCGGTCTTTCTTACATTTTTGTGATTTGAGAAATAAGAAAGACGCTCAACTAGAAATTCAAAAGTTATGCGAATTAATGTGGCCTCATTTTGAAGAGTGGATTCCCGCGATAGCTGAATGGTACAAAAAATCACGCTTAGGTAAAGGAAGATTAGCACCTTAAAATAAACACTAATAATCAGAATATACCTTTATTAATTGCTAACTATGGTTACTAACTATAGCCACTAAAATCCTGACTAATTCGTTTAATTCTTCAGGAACGCGATACAATTTTAAATCTTCAATAATTTCTTTTTCTTGACGTTTGTAAATAGCAAATCGCCAATCTTCACCCGTAGTTACAGCACCATAAAGTATCGTATTGTCAGAATTTATCCATTGATCAAGTGCAATCAATTCTACAGCTAATTGTGTAAAACCTCTACTCAAATCAGCTTGTTTAGCTGCAATGATTAATAAACCTCTACCTTTATTAATGTAATAATCTAAACTACCTTTTAATTGGTCGCTGACGTTAATAGAATATTCAATATTTAATTGAGTTTCTGTTATTTCACAAACTTCTAAAAGAATAGGTGATATTAATACTTGTTTCCTGGCATCTTCCGTTAATAATTTAACTCGGCGTAAATTACGATCAATAACCCGTTCTAATTCTGGAATATGCTCAAGATTAAATTCTACCTTTGGTAGTTGCAACCGTTGATGTTGATAAACACAACCCAGTTCAGCAAGAATATCTTCTGGAGAAAAAGGTAATTCAAAGTATTTACTAAATGTATAACTTTGACCAGGTTGAATAATACGATAACGACTCATAAAATCATGTTTATCTTTGAGCTTAGGCATTTTTTATCAAGATTGCAAATATTCTAACAATAACAACCGTAAATAATCCAACATTCTAATATAATTTTTCATTTGTTCATACTTACTATTATTGCTACAATAAAAATGGCGTGATCGCTCCCTTAATGGTAAAAATATTAATTAATTTATTGTAGGTTGGGTTGTAGCAATATCCCCAAAGTAAGAAGTGAAACCCAACATTAGCGGGAGATTGCGAGGTGTGGTGTTGGGTTACGTTCTACCCCTACGGAGAAGCAAGCTACAATCCAACCTACGGTAAATATAGTTTTACTAGAAATTCAAAAATTATCCGAATTAATGTGGACTCACTTTGAAGAGTGGATTCCAACAATAGCCGAATGGTATAAGAAAGCTCGTTTAGGTAAAGGAAGGTTAGCACCTTAATTACTGTATAATCTTAGAAATGATGAATTTGAATTCTGCTGTCACTTTCATCAAAAAAACTCAGCCTTCAGTTGAGTTAAAAGCTAACTAAACACTCAATATAAGTATAGTTAAAAAATTACCTTCTTCCTATTAATTTGGCTGCTATGATTGAGGCAATTCTTTCTATTGCTATACCTACTGTGACTGTAACTCCAAATCCAGGAGAATTACCAAAAAAGTAATAACCCGAAATGCCTGCTATTCCTATAATACTAATAGATACTAATCCTAACTGAACATCTTTAATAAAAGATGTTCTACTGGTTTGAGAAAGTAATCGGAAAAATTTTTCCCGGCTTGAACTAGAGTTATATAGAGATGCGGGTGATTCATTTTTAAAAAAGACTATAGTGCAAAATTTTTCTTTATAATCTAATTTAATGATATCTCTTGAAAAATTTTGTACTGGTATAAGTAATTCTCCTTCAGCCCATCCTGGATCAACCTTTGTAGATATATTAGATATTCCTTTTGAAACTAATGATACTTTTGATAATATCAACGCTGAAATTGAACCATCTTTGGGCATTTTTATTTTCTCATAAGTACCAATTAAAGCTATATCTCCAGGCTTAATTTCAACAGATTTTCCTTCATCAAGAGTATCAAGATTTGGTTTAGCAATAAATGTTTTATAAAATCCACCAACTCTCAAATCATAACCCATAGGTGTTATACAATCATCAGAGCCATCTTGAATTAATAATGGTTTTGATGCACCCCACTGATTGTTGTCATAACATAAAATTTTATTCAAATCTGTATCTGTAAGTATTGACATTTTGTGCTGTTCCTATTCCTTAATTCAAGATTGACTCGAATGTTTTTTATCGAAACTTAAACCCTAGCTAAAGTTACAACATTAAGTTGGTCTTGATATTTTCCTTGTCGAGCTTGGTAGCTAATACCACAAGGTTCACCTTCTAAAAACATTAATTGTACTATACCTTCATTGGCATAAATACGACAATCAGCACTGGAAGCATTAGATAATTCTAGAGTTAAGTAACCTCGCCAAGCGGCTTCGGCAGGTGTTACGTTCGCAATTATACCACATCTTGCATACGTACTTTTACCGATACAAATAACTGTAATATTTTCTGGTATTTCTAGTTTTTCCAACGCAACACCTAACCCATAAGAATGGGCTGGTAGGATAAAATAGCTACCGTTAGAATCTTGGTGTAGTTTTGTTACTTCTAAGTTTTCAGGATTAAAATTTTTAGGATCTACTACAGTTCCCGGAATATGTTTAAAAATACGGAAATCATGTGGTGATAACCTAATATCATAGCCAAAGCTACTCAGACCAAAGGAAATAATAGGTAATTGATCAATTTGACGAACTAAGCTAGGCTCAAAGGGGGTGATCATGCCTTTTTGAGCCATTTCGGTAATCCAGATATCGTTCTTAATCACAGTTCCACAGGTAATTCAAACCGATCAACTAGAATACCTGAAACTGTAACCGTGAAACTAGAATTTTTTTTAAGTCCAGTATTAAGGTTGATGACTTCTGCGGATTTCGGTGATTTGGTCGGCAACTTCTAGTAAGGATTTGGGCATTTCGGGACCTGTGAGGATGATGTCAATGTGGGGGGGACGTTGAGAGAGAAAGGTTAAAACCTCAGATTCGGGAATTAAACCGAAATTAATCGCTAAACTTAACTCATCTAAAACTACTAAAGAATATTTACCTTCATATACTACATTTTGGGTATGTTGCCACAGTGTTTGTAAGGCTGTGGTTTCTGATTCGTCTAGGTGGGGTGTATCAATACACCTTGGTAAGTTGCAGCGTATCCAATCTAGACTTTTACCCATTTGGATTGGGTTGTTATGTCCTTGATTGATACCACCTTTGAGAAACTGGACTATTAACACTGGTGTACCTTGACCGGCGATTCTCAAGGCTTGAGACATGACACAAGTGAAAAAATTGCGGTGAGAAGTGGTGAAAACTTGTACTAGACCTTCTACCGAGTATGGTAAGCTGAGAGTCGAATTTACACTGGGTGTTTCTAGTTGGGCAACCATAAGCAAAAGTTTAAATAGTCACAATAAATTTAAGGTTGGTCTTGTGGAAAGTAGTGTTTGCCAATCTACACTGTATAATCATCCTATTTTCTACAGGTAGGCTGAATTTTGTACTTTGCCCTTTTAGTCAAACACTACATTTGTTCTTTAGTCAAGAGTGAGTTAGATTAATATTTTTATGTATTTTATTTCAGATAAAGTTAAAATCATCACTTATCAACAGCAGTTACAATCAGTTAAAAAACTGGAATGAAGGCTAGGAATTATCAGAATAGTAGATTTATCATATTTGGGTTAAATCCCATAAAAAAGTAAGGAATTTGACAGCAATAGGAGTGAATGATTGTGAAATTGGTAATTTTGGGAGGTTCAGGAGCAGGAAAAAGCACTCAAGCGCGAAATCTCTGTAATTACTTTAATATTTCTCTGATTTCTACTGGTGATATTTTGCGAGAAGCAATTTCTAGTGAACCGGAAAATAAATCTGAAGAAATTAATGATTTAGGTCGTTATGCCCAGCCTTTTGTCGAAAAAGGGGAATTAGTACCTGATGAAATGATGATTGAATTTATTAAAAATCGTCTAACTCAGCTAAATATCAATCATGGTTGGATTATTGAAGGTTATCCCCGGACTGCTTTTCAAGCTGAGGAGTTAGATTTTTTATTAGAAGATTTAGGACAAAAATTAGATTGGGCTATTTATTTACAAGTGCCAGAAGCAGTAATGGTTAGCCGTTCTTTGGGACGTTCCCTACCTGATGATCAACCAGAAATTGTCCAGCGTCGAGTGGAATTATTTTACGATCGCACAATTCCCATTTTAGAATATTATGATCGTCGTCGCCGTTTATTAACTGTTAATGGCGACCAAACACCACAACAGGTAGAACATAATATTATCTCTTTACTCACTGCAAGTTAATCTTAATAACTGGTATGTATCGCTTGTTTGTGTTATTACCAGTTGTCCTAAATTTGCATAAATTTTAGTAAAAATTTTCACAAAAATAGGATATAAAGGTTAGAACTTATCAGAAAAAATAAAGCAAAAAGCACCTAATTTAAATACTGATGATCAAATTTTGGCTACCTTTTATTTACTTGTAGCCAAACAGTTTTTTGTGTTTATTTTTCTGAGAAAATGCCCAAACAATGGAGATTACAGCAGCAATGGCACACTTAATTAAACAAAGTGTTATAATTTCAGCCGTAGGAGCGATTTCTTTACTATTTGTTGGTTGTGGAGAAAGTAAAGTTGCTCAATGTAACAAAATCATTACAGTTACCAATAAACTTGTTAAAATTAACCAAGAAGAAGGCAAAAATGCCCAAACGAAAAAAGATGCTCAATCATTTAATCAATTCGCTACCAAGTTAGACGAAGTAACAAAAGAATTAAAAGCTGTAGAAGTACAAGATGAAAAACTGAAAGTATTTCAAATAGGATTTGTCGCAGTTTATGAAGACCTCAGCCAAAATTTAAAAGATGCGGCAAATGCCATTAACAAGCAAAACCCCCAAGCAATTAATAGTATTTCAATTAAAAAGCGAAAAAATAGTGGAGATAGCAGTTCTTTAGTTAAAGAAATGAATAACTATTGTGCAAGTAATTAAACATTTCTAAATTTCTATGTTCAAAATTGGATTTTAGATGGTTTAACCCAAAATCTAAAATCCAAAATCTAAAATTTCTAGCAATGTTTAACCGGAATTTCAATCCAAAATTCTGTACCAATATCAGGTTGAGAATCATACTTAAACACTCCTCCGTGTTTTTCAACTATAATTTGATAGCTGATTGATAATCCCAAGCCAGTACCTTTTCCTATTGGTTTGGTAGTGAAAAAAGGATCGAATATTTTCGCTTTTAAAGTTTCAGGAATACCAGGACCATTATCTGCAATACGAATGATCACACTGGGTTTTTGTCTTAATTCACCTAGTGATGTATGAATTGTGATTTTGCAGTTTTGGCGTTTTTCCGAATCAGGAGAACGGTCATATTCTAAGGCATCAACGGCGTTACTGATCACATTCATAAATACCTGATTCAGTTGTCCAGCAAAACATTCAACTAATGGTAAATCATCATATTCTTTAATTATTTCTACTGCGGAACTTTCTGGCCTAGCTTTGAAACGATGTTGTAAAATTAGTAAAGTGCTATCAATGCCATCATGAACATTGACATCTTTGACTTCTGCTTCATCAATCCGTGAAAAGTTCCGCAAGGATAAGACAATTTGCCGAATCCGATCAACTCCTACTTTCATTGATGCTAGAGTTTTAGGCATATCTTCGGTGAGAAATTCTAAATCTACTGCATCTACTAAATCTAAAAGTTCTTCACTAGGAACGGGGTATTCTACTTGATATTTTTCTACGAGATTTAGCAGGTCTTCTGCATATTCTTGAATATGGGTTAAGTTACCACAAATAAAGTTAACTGGGTTATTAATTTCATGGGCAATACCGGCTACTAATTGACCCAAGGAAGACATTTTTTCAGTTTGAATTAGTTGGCTTTGGGTAGTTTGTAATTCTGTGAGTGCGGCGTTTAATTGTTCGGCTTGTTGTTGGGTTGTGGCTAATAATTCTGCTTGTTGTAATGCTACTCCTAGTTGGGCGGCAATTTGGGTGATAAAGCTAACTTCTGAGGATTTCCATTGTCGGGGGCCTGTATGTTGATAAACACAAAGCAAACCCCAAAGTTTTTGTCCTACGAATATCGGTGCTAATACAAAGGCATGAATATAATATTGTTCTAAAATATCAACATGACATTGAGTAAAGCCCATTTTGTAGATATCGTCTACGGCATAAGTTTCACCATAGCGATAACGTCCGCCTTGGGTATCTTGTAAATAGGTATCATTCCAAACCATATTTACACCAAGTTTGGATTCGTTTGACCAGTTGGGGCTGGTGGCTTCAAAATCACCAACAAATTCTCCTCCCCAGTCAGCATCAAAACGATAAACGGAAACGCGATCGCTTTTTATTAACTGACATACCTCTGTGGTAGTCGTGCGGAAAATAGTTTCCGTATCTAAGGATTCACGAATTTTATTAATAACTTTAAATACTGTTTGCTGTTGATCTGCTGTCCGGCGCATTTCTAAGGTACGCTGTTGGACTTGCTTTTCTAAGTTAAAGTTAAAGTTTTGGATCTGTTGATAAAGTTCATGTTGCTGAACTGCGGAAGCAAAATGTTTACCAATTTCTCTGGCTAATTCTATTTCTTGATCTGCCCAAGGTTGCGGTTGTCCTTTTTTGGATTCACACCATGCTGTAAATGATAATCTAGGATAAAGATTTCGTTGATCTGGGTTAAATCTTCCTGCCCAGAGAGTTTCTGTATCTATAGAATTACGAAAAATAGTTAAATAACCTACTAATTGTTGACGATAATGTAGGGGAATCATCAACAAGCCCCGGATTTTTGTATCTTGAATGGTAGCTTGAATAATTCTTAAATTGGGGTCTTGAAAAATATCATTAATTGCCCATATATCATAATTTCCCGTTTTATAATGTTCTTGCCAAACGCTGTATTGTTCTAATATTTGATATATACTTGGTTCTGGTAAGATTGGCTGTTGTCCACACAGATAAACTCGCACACAATCATTACCAGGAGTTAAACATTCTGATAAATTTTTAAATCCACCTGTATGCAGGTCAAAAGCATTATGCCTAATACATAACCTCCCACCGACCCCATCTAAAGCGGAAACTGTAGCCTCTAAAGCAGGTTGTAAAACAATTGTGGGGAGAGAGTGCAGGAGAGTGGAAATTTTGTTAATAATTGCTTCCTGTCGGGCTTGGTCACGAGTTTGGGTGAGAAGATGATTATGAGCGATCGCTACAGATAACTGTTCTACCACCATCTGCATTGCATCTAGTTCTTCTTCTGTCACCTCCCGGGTTTTGGAGTGATGCGATACCAATAACCCCCAAAACTCATTTTGATGAAAAATTGGTGCAACTACTGAAGACATTACCCCCATCGCTGTTAAATATTCAACATGACAAGAGTCCACAGTCCGATAAGCAATATCTTCCGCAAGAGTTTCCCCGTTAGCCAAATTTTGTACAGGACTTTGGCCAATTTCTCTAGTGGCAACATTTACGACAGATCGCACCCGTGAGTTAATAAATAATTCCCGTGCTTGCGGTGGAATATCATCGGCTGGGAAATTTAACCCTAATAAAGAGGGCAAACGCTTTTTATATATAGATTCAGAAACTACTTGACCACTACCATCATGATTAAATTTATAAATCATTACTCGGTCAGTACCAAGTAATGCTCGAACTTCGTCTGTTGTAGTTTGAATTATGTCTTCTAACTCTAGAGACTGACGAATCCGGTTTGTGATGCGACGCAGCAAAGTCTCTTGAGCTATGCCTTTTTGCAAATCCAGTGTAGGAATATAAGTCATAGCTGTAAGCTCTATTTAAAGAAATCAATTAATTTTTGCTCAATTGATTTTTGGACTATGGTATTATCTTAAGGTTTTTTTTACAATTCTGTCTTCAGTAAGAATACTAGTAAATCATAAAATTCATAAAACTTATTAATAGTTTTGGCAGATTTTTCGCAAAATTCACATATTTTGTGGTTAAATGATATGCTATGAGCTATTTTTAATTTCTCAAAATATCTTCTTAAACTTTTAACTAAAATAAAAATCATCAAAGTTCAACTGTAAAATTTACATACATAAATCTTTTTCCAAAACAAAACTTAATAATTAATTAGGCAGAATTAATTACACAACTCAATTTCCCTGTTCCCTGTTTCCTGTTCCCTTACTCCATTCAAGAAAAATACAGACGTAAATAATCACACGCCTGTATTAACTCAGTCAAAGTCAAGAGGTAACAAGTTATTTACACTTTTACCAAACCCTTGATTAAACCCTAGCACTCTCAGCAAACCGGATTTTTAAATAATCATTCTCCATCTTTGCACCGGCGGGTTGCAGTGCGGCTAAAGCTTGGGGTAAAACCAAATTCCGGCGATGATTACCAATAGTAATATTTAACTCATCCCCTGTTTTGCTAAGTTGAACTTGGCTTTTAGGAATATTGGGTAAATACAGTTCTAGGCTGT
This sequence comes from Nostocaceae cyanobacterium, assembly GCA_035299225.1. Taxonomy (GTDB): domain Bacteria; phylum Cyanobacteriota; class Cyanobacteriia; order Cyanobacteriales; family Nostocaceae; genus DATGXB01. The sequence goes on from DATGXB010000245.1 coordinate 29,693, forward strand.
ACTGGTTTTGTTCTTGCACAACTCGAATAGTTGTTTCCTTGTAATAAACTTGGGTCGGGTCTTCATCTTTGTACAAAGTTTCTTTCAACCTTTCCAAAGCTGCCAAACCACACATTTCCTCAGAAAATAACGGTATTTCCTTCACCGGCAAAGGGTGAAAATTATCATGAATTTCTTGGCGATATTGTTCTTGATTTTCCTTCCAACGTTGGAAAAATGGGTCTTGTACTTCTTGGGGAATAATCCGATTAGCTACTACTAAATCTGTGGCTACATTATATAAACTCAGATAAGCATGAGCCCGGAGAGATTCTTTAATCACCATTTTTTCCGGGTTTGTCACCAGTCGCACCGAGGTTTGAGTATTGTCTGTCAGCACTTTTTCTAATGCTTCGATTTGTTCATAAAATTCATAAGGTGCATCCATAACTTCCTTATCTGGCAAGGAAAAACCCGCAATAGGTTTAAATAAAGGTTCTACTAGAGGTCGGAGTGCGACAGAGATATTTTGAAACGGTTTGTAAAAGCGGCGCATATACCAACCGCCCACTTCTGGTAAACTCAGCAGACGTAAAGCTGTACCAGTGGGTGCAGAGTCAATAATTAAAACGTCAAAATCTCCTTCATCATAATGGCGTTTCATTCTCACCAAACCAAAAATTTCATCCATTCCTGGTAAGATGGCTAACTCTTCCGCTTGTACACCGTCTAAACCTCTAGCTTGCAAAACCTGGGTAATATAACGCTTTACAGCACCCCAGTTTCCCTCTAACTCTTGCAGTGCATCCAGTTCCGCACCCCATAATTTAGGCTTAATGCTGCGGGGGTCATGTCCCAATTCTAAATCAAAGCTATCAGCTAAAGAGTGTGCGGGGTCGGTGCTTAATACCAAAGTCCGATAACCCAGTTCTGCACAACGTAAACCGGTGGCTGCTGCGACGGAAGTTTTACCTACACCACCTTTACCTGTCATCAAAATTACGCGCATGAATGATAGCCCTGCCTGAATTTTATTTACATTTATTTACATTATCCTGTGTTTTCCCAAAGAAATGCTGCTTTAGCACATCAGTGCGTGAACAATACCAATAATCAATATGAGAGGCTATTAAGTCATCTTGGTTGAGTTTTAGTTCACTCCAACCAGAAATAGAGATGCGCGGTTGCCAAGGTAGGGGAGTATTCCAACTCAGTGTCCATTCTGTTTTAATAATGTGATCTTGGTGTTGGATTTGGTGTAAATCCATTTTGATATTTAGGAAAAAAGTTTTCATGAAATTAATCATTTTTTTATAACGTTCTAAACCACGAAATTCACTCATTGGATCTTGAAAATAAACATCTGGTGCATAGATGCTGTAAGTTTGATTAATGGGAAAGCGTTGATAGTCAGATTTAAGTGTGTCTATAATATCCATATTTCACAGGGTTAAGTTGAATGAAGTAGGATTGTTTAATCTCACCTAACTTTATGCTACTATTAGATTAGTAAATTTACACGGACACAACCCCGTAAAATTTACCGAAAAGTTATGAAATCGGATATTGACTTATGTACACTTTGAAAACCCGAAAAATTGGCAATTCTTTTGCTGTAACTTTGCCTAGAGCGGTATTACAAAAACTTAGAGTTAAAACTAATTCTATTATTCATAAAAATACTGCCAATCCTAATTTTAAAAAGGCAATGGCAGCTTACAGAAAAGTAAGCATAAAATACAGAAATGCACTGAATGAGTTAGCAAAGTGAATGAGATTTTTTGGTTAGATGAGGCCATTGTTATGGCTATGCATGAAGACCAATTAGTTCAGCATGGAGGTCTTTCAGGTATAAGAGACAGAAACTTATTTTTAGCTAGTTTAGATAGACCTAAAAATCTGTTTGCTTATGGTGAACCAACACCTACCATATTTGATTTAGCTGCGGCTTATGGTTATGGATTTGCAAAAAATCATCCATTTGTAGATGGTAATAAACGGGCAGCATTTTTGACAATGGCTACCTTTTTAGAATTGAATGGATATTCACTAGACGTTCCAGAACCAGAAGTTGTTTTAATAATGCAAAGACTTGCAAACAGTCAAGAAACTCAAGAAACGATATCAGAATGGCTTCAAGAAAATTCTATTAAATATTAAAATGACTGTATTGTGATTAAATAAGAGGCAGAGCCTCTAGATTAGCATTCTTTGAATATGTGAATGAACGAGATTAATTTGTAATTTTTAATTCTTAATTTTTAATTGTTTCATTCATTCCAAAGACTTTCTAACCGTCTTCGCCAAGCGGCTAAAACTTCATCTCTGGAAGTGGAACTTTGATTAATTTCTCCTAATATGCCTTCGGCGTAAAAACGCTCTAAACTTTGCATTGTTGCTTCTAAAGATTGGCCTTGTTGTTTTGCGGCTTGGACAATTTGGCGGATACGACTTTCTACCATGCGATTGAAGGCATCATTGACACCATTTTGATATAAAGACACCAAACGAGCGATCGCATTCCCTAAATCTGCACTGGCTAAAGTCCCCAAATTATGTTGATATACTCCCCATATCACCCCATCATAAACAGCGTAGCGGGTTTCTTGAGTGTCATCAAAATTGGCTTCGAGGAACTGGCTTAAAAACCCTTCTACCTCCCCTACTGGGACAATGGGTAGTAACACACGCAACCAAGTATTATCTTCTGAGACTAGCACCAACAGCCGGAAAGCAGCATCTTCCACTTGCCAAGAACCTGGTGCGATCGCTTGCACCAAATCCGCACCAAATAACCCTGTTAATGTACCCGCAATTTCTTCTGGTGTCATATTATTTTCATCAAGTTTATAATCTAGGGTAACGCTTTTCGATGCATAATTTGCAGAAGTTGCTCCCCAAATTACATTTGAATTTATTAAGTGAAAAGTTTATCTTTCGCCTGATAGTTATAATTGATTTTACTGGATTTGCCAGCATTTAACTAAGGCATATTTAAAAATTAGTTAATAAAGAAACATTATCAATAGTTGACAAATTGGATGATTCAGTGCATATCTGTAAATATTAGGCACTGATTAGTTAAATTACCATTATGACTAACACCTCAACTGCATCATTTAACTGGCATTTGTTGAAAAAATGGATATTTGTTTGTGCTATTTTTTACTTAATTCGCCTGATTTTTGATTGGCTAGTCAGTAGATTTTTATTCCAATTCTTGGAAAACCCTTTTATTCTGATTCTCATTTTTAGTGCTATTAGTAATGCTATAGGTAGTGTATTTCAATGGTATGTGCTCAAAAATTGGATCGCTAACGCTAAATATTGGGTACTAGCCACCAGTTTATCATATCCTTTAGCACTAATATTAGTTAATAATTTACCATCAATACAAGGCATATTATCCTATACAGTAATTGGTTTAATTATCGGCATTGCTCAATATTTGGTATTGCGTGGTAAACTTCCGGGTGCTGGTTTGTGGATATTAGCGAATGGTTTTAGTTTTGCCTTTGGTAATTTTGTCATTAATCAAATAAGTTCAGTTTTAGGAAGAATCGGTTTATATTCTGGTGGTATATATGATTTAGTGGAATGGTTTTTGATGATTCTCAATGGTGTGATTTACGGAATAATTACAGGCTTAGTTTTAGTAATTTTACTCTCGAAATTGCAGAAATTAGAGCATTAAGAATTGATTTAACTCATGAAAAAGCTGTTATTTATTTGTAGTCAAAATAAATTACGAAGTCCGACGGCAGAAGCTGTGTTTTCAGAATATCCAGGTTTAGAAGTTGATTCCGCCGGTTTAGACCGAAATGCAGAAGTACCAGTTTCTACAGAAGCATTAGAGTGGGCTGATATGATTTTTGTGATGGAAAAAACCCATAAACGCAAACTATCTCAAAAATTCCAGTCTTTCCTCAAAGGTAAAAGAGTGATTTGTTTAGATATTCCTGATGAATATGATTATATGGATGGGGTTTTAATTGAACTTTTAAAACAGAAAGTTTTGCCCTTATTAGGTACTTTTTAAAATTCTTCAACGTAGGGACATGGCACTGCCATGTCCTATTAATTATGTACTAATAACTTAACTTCTCATTTGTACAGGCATGGCTAAATAAGTCATTTTTAACCCTCCCAGTGGGGTGAAAATTACCGGGGTTAAACTTTGATTGAGGTGCATTTGAATTTCTGACGCAGGAAGTTCTTTTAAACCTTCCATTAAATATTTAACATTGAAAGCAATATCAATATCTTCCCCAGAAATTTGAGCAGGCATTGATTCTCTACCATTACCTACATCTTGGGCTTCACAGGATAAAGTAATTTGTTGTTCAGCATTATCAATGCTAATCTTAACAATATTATTTTTCTGGTCAGCTAAAACGGCAATTCGTTCTAACATACTAATAAATTGTTTACGCTCAATAGTAACTTGGCGTTCAAATTGACGGGGAATTAATTGACGATACGCGGGATATTGTCCCTCTAAAGTGCGGCTAGTGAGGCGTTGATTTTGCCAAGCAAAGACAATTTGACCTTGTTCAAAAGATAAAGCTACTGTTTCCTCCGAAGAAGAATTATGAGCTAACATCCGTTGTAATTCTCGTAAAGCTCTAGCGGGAACAGTTAATTCTAATTGTTCACTTCCTTCTATGGGGCGCTCATTGGTAGATTCTACCATAGCTAAACGGTGTCCATCAGTGGCTGCAAATTCTAAAGTATCTTGTTTTACTGTCAGATGTACACCAGTTAAAACCTGTTTCGTTTCATCGGTGCTGGTAGCAAAAAGTGAACCTTTTAAACCTTCAATTAAAGCCGCAGTGGTGAGGTTAATTGTATCTGTATCAGCAATTACGGGTAGTTCGGGGAACTCTTCTGCACTCATTGCCCGGACTTGATAACGTCCACTTTTGGGGGTAAGGGTGACAATTAAACCTTCACCGGTGTTATTTTCTCCAGCTTCATCATCTAGAGTAATTTCGCCTTCTGGCAGACGAGAGGTAATATCTACTAATAATTTAGCAGGAAGTGCGATCGCACCTCCTTCTTTTACCTCTGCACTAAAACTAGTACGAATACCTAAACTTAAATCAAACGCGGTTAAACTAACTTGATTGGTTTCCGCATCTGCTTGTAGCAGAATGTTAGCCAATACCGGATGTGTGGGACGGGAAGGAACAGCACGACTAACTAAAGAGAGATTTGAACTCAGGTCACTTTGAGCGCAGACTAATTTCATAAATCAAATATCCTAAACAATCACTAACCTAAAATTTCTCAAGGTGCAAACAATCAAATTTACCAAGCTTCTATCTTAGAGACAAGTTTTTTACGCAGCATTTTTGGGCATAACAATATCTGTGGAAATTGTGGAAAACTTTGCACAACTTTCCTCTAACCTTATGATCAAGCTTAACATTCCTGTGGAAAACTTGTGGAAAAACCAGGTTAGTGTTCCACAGAAGCCGATAAATTTTAGATTTGGGATTTGGGATTTATGACTTCCTTATCTCCCTGATTCTCCTTATCTCTCCCTTTAACGTTTAATCAAAAACTATTGGGCAGAATATAAATAAGAAATTATAAGTTTTCCACAGACTTTTCCACAAAGTCCGGGTCTTATCCGCAGTTTAAAGAGAATTTTAATAATTTTTATACTTTACTTAATCTTCCGGCCAAATGCGCCAGATGTCAAGAAAAAGATACCGTAAGTTATTTGCTTAACCTTTACTTGATAGAGTGATCAAGCAGAATAGATTACACAAATTCTTTTTCTGTTCCCTGTTCCCTGTTCCCTGTTCCCTGTTCCCTGTTCCCTGTTCCCTGTCCCTTTACTTTGTAGAACGGGTGATCATATTGATGCGATCGCTCAATTGGCGTAAAGTTTGAGATATATTCCGCTCACTCTCATTGCGTCTTAAGTGTTCATGCTCTTGCAATTGTGTAATTTTTTCACAACTATACATCACCGTAGTATGATCCTTACCGCCAAACTCCTCACCAATTCTCGGTAAACTTAAATCTGTATGTTGTCTCATTAAATACATCCCGATTTGTCTAGCCCAACTAATTTCCCGCCGTCGAGAATTACCCTTTAAATCTTCTACCGACACCTTCAAAGCTTCCGCCACTACCGTTAAAATCACCTCTGGCGTAGTTTCGATCTTTTCTCGTGGGGGTTCTAACACCGGCGCAATATTTTCCACCGTCATCGCTAAACCCCAGATAGAAATATAAGCCACAGCCCGAATTAATGCCCCTTCTAACTCCCGAATATTAGATGTATAATTAGTAGCAATATATTCTACTACCTCCTTCGGTAAACGAATATTTTCATATTCAGCTTTTTTTTGTAAAATTGCCATGCGTGTTTCTAAATCCGGGGCTTGAATATCCGCAATTAAACCCATAGAAAAACGCGAACAAAGACGCTCTTGTAAACGAGGAATTTGATTAGGCGGACGATCAGAAGCAATTACCACTTGTTTGCCAGCCTCATGTAAAGTATTAAAAGTATGAAAAAACTCCTCTTGAGTATATTCTTTACCTTCAATGAATTGAATATCATCTACTAATAAAACATCAGCCGCCCGGTAATGTTCTCGAAAACTTTGCATTTGATCATTGCGAATGGCGGTAATTAAATCGTTAGTAAATTGTTCAGTGGAAACATAAAATATTTTAGAATTTGGGCAAATTTCCAAGCGATAATGACCTATAGCTTGCATTAAGTGAGTTTTACCCAAACCCACACCACCACATAAAAATAAAGGATTAAATTCTCTACCAGGAGACTCAGCCACAGCCAAAGATGCAGCATGAGCCATGCGATTATTAGCACCAACTACAAACCGTGAAAATACATATTTAGAATTTAAATCTGTGGTTTTTTGTGGCTGAAGTGGAAATTTTTGGTTAACTTGATTTATAGTAGGTAAATCCTGAGTTATATCCCTCTCTATTGGTGGCGAAACTTCCTCACCCTGTTCAACAGTAATATAAATTTCTACCGGATAACCTAAAATATCTTTGACTACATTAGCAATAGTATTAATATAGTATTTTTGTAACCAATTACGGGCAAAAGGGTTAGGGGTGCGAATAATTAAACAATTGTTTTCTAGCCGTTGAGCACTAGCAGTTTTAATCCAAGTTTCAAAGGTGGGACGGGATAACTCTAGTTGTAAGCGTTCTAGTACCTGACTCCACAAATTGTCTATGGAAATTGTCATTATCTACCACCTTTGCTGATAACCATCAGAATAGAAGATTAAGCCAAGCTTTAATTTAACATTAGAATTAGCTTTGGTTTGACTATAGCTTGTAAACTATGTAGCCAATATCCTACCACTCACCCTCAAACACGGAGAAGTAACCAATGCGGATAAATGAACATCATCAGACACCTAAAAATAGTTATACCTGGTATTTACACACCAAACAGCTTTTAGGGCTAGTCTTGGGTGTATCTGTGTGTGTGGTTAGTTGTTCCCGGCTGAATATTCAGACTGGTGAAAGTCCTACAACCCCAACACCAGGGACTAATCAACCAACATCAGCATTTGCACCTCCTCCGATCATCTCCACTACGGGAGATACTCATTTTGTGGTGAAAGTGGTACAAAAGTCAGGAGGGGCAGTTGTCCGCATTGATGCAGCTAAAACTATTACCTCCCAAGTACCAGATGAATTTAATGATCCTGTTTTCCGGCGCTTTTTTGGTAATCGTCTGCGGGTACAACCTAGACAAAGAGTGGAAAGGGGTCACGGTTCCGGGTTTATCATTAATTCCTCTGGACAGATTTTAACTAATGCTCATGTTGTGAACGGTGCTGATAGTGTTACTGTCACTCTCAAAGACGGACGCAGTTTTGATGGTAAGGTTTTGGGTGAAGATCCGGTTACAGATGTGGCGGTAATTCAAATAAATGCCAACAATTTACCAACATTAGCCATAGGAAATGCTGAAGGTTTACAGCCGGGAGAACCGGTGATTGCTATTGGTAATCCTTTGGGTTTAAATAATACTGTGACTTCGGGAATTATCAGCGCCACAGGTCGTTCTAGTAGTGATATTGGTGCTAGTGATAAACGGGTTGATTATATCCAAACCGATGCAGCCATTAATCCTGGTAATTCTGGCGGACCTTTGTTAAATGTCAGAGGTGAAGTAATCGGGATGAATACAGCAATTATTCGCGGAGCACAGGGTTTGGGGTTTGCAATTCCCATTAATACAGTGCAAAAAATCGCTGAGGAGTTAATTACTAAGGGAAGGGTAGATCATCCATATTTAGGGATTCAGATGAGAACACTTACACCAGAAATTAGAGAAAGGATTAATAATAGATTTAGCGATCGCCTAAATATCACCTCTGATACTGGAGTATTATTAGTGCAAATCATCCCAGACTCACCCGCCGCTAATGGTGGACTAAGAGCCGGTGATGTGATTAAAAGTATTAATAATCAACCCGTCACTAAAGTAGAAGAAGTACAAAAGCTAGTAGAAAGCAGCAAAATTGGTGAACAACTACAACTCCAAGTAGAACGCAATGGCCAAACTGTTCAAGTCGGAGTCAAACCAGCACCTCTACCAATACGGGGAGAAAATTTAGATTAAGGTAGATTAAGGGGAAATGTAAAGTTTTATTACTGATGTTCAGGTGCTTGTATTGTTATTTACTGACAATTTGGGGAATAATAAGGAGGTTAATTTTGATCACTCCTCACCTCAACAAGCACAAAAACACCAATGTCAATTTTCGGTAACATTTTAATAATCGCCATCTCTATCTATGCTTGGCTTTATTTCTCCATTTTTAGCCATGAAATAGGTCATTTCTTTGTTGCTAAATTATTAGGGTTAGAACCAAAGTTAGTCAAAATTGGTTCAGGTCACAAGTTTTTACAAACTAATTTGCTTGATGCTACATTTGAGTTAATGATTCTCCCTGGTGGGGGTATCACTCAAATTACTAATTTATTTGTTAATCAACTAAAATTAAAACTCATACTCTTTTATTTTGCCGGTTCTGCGGTTCAATTACTATCTTTATCTATTCTCATAATTCTTTATTCTCGATTTATTGACAACCCCTTAATTTTAATTTTTTGCCTTTTTGAAGTTTGGACATTATTTAATAATCTCATCCCCACAGATGTGCAATTATATGGTAGTCAACTTGCCAATGATGGTAAAATTATTTTGGAAACTTTATTTAATAAATATCCAGGGAATATCCAAAATATTGTAGATTTATCAAGATATAAAATTCCCGAAGATAATTTAAGTAAGGGATTATTTAAAAGTGATGTTACAGCCTTAATCAAATATTTCCAAGCCCTTTCAGCAACTAATAAAAGTAACTTTGAACTTGCGATTCAATTATGTAATGAGTTATTGAATCAGCCAAATTTGTTAAAGTCAGAGCGTGTATTAATCTTAGATCACTTAATATCTATCGTTATCAATCATGGTGAAAAAAAATATTTACCTTTAGCTGATAATTGGTCATTAGAAGCAATGGAAATAGCCAAAGATTGTGTCACTTTGCGGGGAACTAGAGGCGCAATTTTAGTAGAATTAGAACGTTTTAGTGAAGGGAAAGAACTACTTTTACCTTTAACAGCAGAAGGTAATAATCCGATAGATATATTTTTTAGTTGTTGTTATGTTGCTAAAGCAGATTTTCATTTAGGTAATGAAGATAAAATTCGAGATTTGTTAATTAAAGCCCAACAAACTGGTTTATTTGAGCAATACTTACTACAACTCCAAAAAGAATTAAACTGTTTTATTTGAATATAAAAAAACCCGCTTTTGCGGGAAGGATACAACAAAACCATGAAAAGTTAAAATTCGATTTAGCTATAGTAGGCCATTTCGGCTTCTAGTTGACGAATTAGCTGTTCATCACCTTTTGTTTTAGCTATCTGTAAACGATGTTCTAAACTTTTCTTAATATTTTCTTTGTGTATATCTTGACTTTCTTTTGCTGCTTGCTGTCTGTTGTTGCTCACAGTTTTTACCTCAATAATATATATTTATGTCCGGTAATCTTAATATATCACGCATTCTGTAGTTTAAGCTACAGTTTTCTATAAAATATTATGATCTAAATTTATGTTTATTGTAAATCAGTACATGAATAACCAAATTGTGATCACCTTATTAAGTGATTTTGGCGATCGCCACATCTACCCAGCTGTAATGAAAGGAGTAATTTGTCAGATCAATCCAGATGTAAGAATGATTGATTTAACCCATCAAATCCCAGCGCAAAACATAGCCGCCGCCAGATTTTGCTTGATGAGTGCTTACTATTATTTCCCTGTGGGGACAATACATTTAGCGGTAGTAGATCCGGGGGTAGGGAGTAAAAGAAGAGCGATCGCTGTAAAATTTAGTCAAGGCTATTTAGTCGGACCCGATAACGGTTTGTTTTCCGGTGTACTCGCTCAAAATCCAGCTATTAAAGCCGTAGAGTTAACAAATCTTAACTATTGGCGGACTCTCCAACCAAGCACCACCTTTCACGGTCGTGATATCTTTGCACCAGTAGCAGCACATTTAAGTAAAGGTGTGAGTTTAGGGGATTTAGGAGCAGAAATTGATCTAGAAAGTTTGGTAAAATTAGATATTGGTCAATGTGATAAAATTGGAAATACCATTACTGGTTGTATTCAATATATAGATGACTTTGGGAATTTGATTAGTAATATTCCCGCTAGTTATATTTACGGTAAAAACTGGTGTGTAAAAGTGGGTAATTTAACAATACCAAACGGTGAAACTTACAGCAGCGTCAACCCTGGAAAAGCATTAGCTTTAGTTGGTAGTCATGATTTTGTAGAAATTGCCGTGAATAGCGGTAATGCACAGACACAATTACAAATAAATTGGCAAGATAAAATAGAAGTGATTTTACTAGATTAAATTTAACTATGACAACACAAACTATCACCACACCAGAAGTTTATCAAGGTCAATTTGGGGAATTTACAATTACAGAAAGCGATCGCATCGGTGTGATTATCTATCGTACTGGCTTAATGGTCGCAGCACTTAGCTTTGCAATAGGTAGTATCTTAGCTTTATTTTATCCCAATTCTACCGCCATTCAAGCAATTACCCCCTTTTACACCTGCTTTAGTCTCGCTCTTGGTGTCAGTTTATTAACAATTCATATTTACATGAGTTTTCTACACCGAACTTTACAGGTTTTTTGGTTAATTGGTAGTATTTCTGCATTAATATTTGCTCATGTTGATTCACAACCATTTGCACTAACGATTTATAATCAACCATTAACATTATTAGGTATTGGCTTTACATTTGCAGCTTTAACAGGCATTTATTTCAAAGAAGCATTTTGTTTTCATCGTCTAGAAACAAAAATTTTAACTCCCCTCATTCCCTTACTACTATTAGGTCATTTATTCGGCATTTTACCAAACCAAATAGAACAAACTTTATTAGCAACCTGGGCAATTTTATTTTTAGTTTTCGCTATGCGTAAATCAATTCAAGCCATCCCCCCAGACATTGGAGATAAATCAGTTTTCGATTATTTAAAATCCCAAAAACAAGCCTAAATCATACAGTTTCATTTTCATTATTAACCAAAAAATTTAACTTCCCGCTTGAAAAACCTGATTAGCAGTTAAATTCAATTCTGGGAAAGTGGGTGAAATTATCCGTTCATTTCCTCTAAACTGACTAACTCGATATTCATTTTCAACTAGATAGTAAATAGAAATAGTTGGCTGTTTAGGACTACCAATATATCGAACCCCACCCAATCCTAAATAGTCAATAATCCAATATTCACCAATACCAATTATTTCATAATCTCTAACTTTAGTTAAATAATCATCTCTCCAATTAGTGTTCACAACTTCAACTACTAACGGAATCGAACCCCCTTGAATAACTGTAGATTGCTTTTTCCACAAAGGTTCATTTACCAAATTAGGACGGTTAATAACTAATATATCTGGTGAATAGCCAGACTCACTTTCAGGTGGTTTGACCAGTGCAGTTTTTGAAATATAATAAGGAAGATTTAATCGTTTAATATCGAAAGATATTTCTAACCCTAAAAAACCAATAATATCTTCATGTTCCCCTGATGGTTGTGACATTTGAATAATTACTCCATTGTGTAGTTCATACCGTCCCCCCTCTGGTTTCCATTGGGTAAACTCCTCAAAGGTTACTAATTTTTTTTGAGGTAAAACTTGAACCATAAAATTACCTACCTGAATAATTGTATTTTTATATTTTCAAATTTATTTTCTTCTAATTATTGATTTGATACAGCCCGTTTCAGGTAAATGAGGTACAAATTTTTGGAACAAACTCTTATACAAAGAGACTTTCAACCCTGTTCCCTGTTCCCTGCTGTAAGTTTTTAAAAACAAAAAATATTATTCTTCAATCTCTTTATTAAATTTCATTACTTCGGAGTTACTCCAATCTGTATCTTCCCAGTGTTTGGTCATAGTATAATATCTTTGTAGATGATTTACATTTGTCGTAGCTATTATATTTGCAGTCCCTTCCTTCTCAGTTTTAATAATTGCTGTTGCTGCTCATATTACATCTCCATCAAGTGATTCTTCTCCAGATGTACTTTATCCTGTTACTCTTGACCATCCCCCAAAGTTGAGCCGCTTTTCTCATAATTTCTGTGGTTATTGGTGCATATTCAATACCTTTTACATTGATTAAATTATCTAGTCTTTTGATACTTTCTCCTAATTTGTTATGTTCTAATTCGCGTCTTACTTCATAATCATTGATTTCAGGAATACAAACTACATAATTTTCCTTATTTCTTCAAACCATTTGCGACATTTAATTACTTGCTCCTTTTTAGATTTGGCATTTATGATAAAGCCTAAAGAACCCGAATCGAGTAATATAATTTTCTTGTTCATGAGAATAAAGTTCTACCACCCTGTTTTCTTCTTCTAGAATCAATAGCTTCTATGAGAATTTCCAATGATTCTGACATTTCAGCTTCATCATATTTTTCATCCCAATCTTCCCAAAGTTCATCTATAGTTTTAAATTTCTCTTTTTCTGAGGTTTGATTTTTAGGGTTTGGATTTTGTTGATACTGATTCATTTCCCATAATAATACTTTTGCAGAATTTTTTATAGATATTATGTAGTTTTCTATTGCTTCTTGATTATTATTATCTTGAAATTTATAATCATCATACATTTGACTGATACTATTTGCTAAATCTTGCGTTAATTGCAACATTTCTTGTTCGGTATATAAATACTGAATATGCTTTTCTACTGTTTTTTGAATACCGATTAATGCGGCATAAAGTTTTTGAGCCTTTTCTAATTCATCTTTTGACAATTTAATTGCATTATTCACAGACAAACAATAATATTTTAGTTCTACATTTGGGATAATTGTATTTTCCCAATTTTCTATTATTGTGATTATGTTTTTGGGTAATACTTCTACATTTTTTAATCTAAAATCTCGTAAAATTTTTACAAGTTCCTGACCGCCTTGTAATTGACATAGAGGATCCCTATTAAATAGCTTTTCTCTATTGATATGTACTTTTTGCCATAAATCTTTAATATCTTCTTGAGCAATTTTTGCATCTGCTGAATTATAGGTATTTTCTAAAGTTTTGATTACTTCTACTAAATCCTGATATATACTGCTAAAATCATGATTTGTAAGTGCTTTAATGTTTTCTTCTGTTAAAAACATGATTTTACTCCCTCACTATGATAATTTTTTGGTTGGGATGATTCTATTTTACGTTATTTTATTTGATTGACTGTAAATTAACATTTTTAATTGTATTTCAATATGATATAATGTGAATCATTGTATTTATATTGTTGCTGAGTTATAATTTTTGCACGACTTCAAAGGAAAGTGTGAGATTATTGAAAAAATGAGGTATTAATTTAGAGTAGCTTGGCAGAAATAACTATAAGCAGTTGTGCAAAATTAATTTCCTACGCGGAGTTAGGGAACAGGGAACAGGCAATAGGCAATAGGCAACAGGTAATAGGTAACAGGTAATAGGTAATTAGGAATTAATTCTTATTTTCTCCCCTGCTCCCCTGCTCCCCTGCTCCCCTGCTCCCTGCTCCCCTGCCCCCTGCTCCCTGCCTCCTGTCCCCTGCCCCCTGCCTCCTGCCTCCTGCCTCCTGCCTCCTGCCTCCTTGCACTAGAGTGTTATTACTCAAATTTTTTATTCTTAAACAAGAAAAAGTATCCTTATATTACACTTGTGGGGTATTTTGCAAACTTCAGTCGCCAATTATGGATGAGATAGGTTAAAGATTGAAATATCTGGCCGTTTATGTTTAGCGTTCCCTTCCCCAGTCCTTGGGGCAGGCTAACGCCCTCAGTTAATAGGATTTTGGGGTAATTGTAAGGTTAAATTATTGCTCAAAACGTAATATTTAATCTTGACATTGCGCCAAAATTACCTCAACTTGACTGTTTAGCTTCATAGCTATTCCTTTTGTGAAATTTCCATGTCAACTCTCGTCATCGTCGAATCTCCGACCAAAGCTCGTACCATTCGCAACTACCTGCCAAAAACTTACCGGGTAGAAGCTTCTATGGGTCATGTGCGTGACCTCCCTCAGTCAGCTAGTGAAATTCCGGCAGCTGTAAAAGCAGAAAAATGGGCGCAGCTTGGGGTAAATATAGAAGCCGACTTTGAACCGGTGTATGTAGTCCCCAAGGACAAAAAGAAAGTTGTCACCCAACTAAAAGATGCTTTAAAAGAAGCAGATGAATTGATTCTGGCAACTGACGAAGACCGGGAAGGTGAAAGTATTAGTTGGCATTTGTATCAATTACTTAAGCCCAAAGTGCCGACTAAACGAATGGTTTTTCATGAAATTACTCAAGAAGCCATTCAAAAAGCTTTAAAAAACTGTCGCAGTATTGATGAACAATTAGTACGCGCTCAAGAAACACGACGAATTTTAGATCGGTTGGTAGGTTATACCTTATCACCGCTATTGTGGAAAAAAATCGCTTGGGGTTTGTCGGCTGGACGAGTGCAGTCGGTAGCAGTGCGGTTATTGGTCAATAGGGAGCGTCAGCGTCGTGCTTTCCGAGAAGGTACATATTGGGATTTAAAAGCCAGCCTGGAGCAAGCAAAAACTCCATTTACCGCCCAATTAGTGACCCTAGACGGCACAAAAGTGGCTAACGGCAGCGATTTTGACCCAGCCACAGGACAAATAGTGGCAGGACGGAATGTGGTGTTGTTGAGTGAAGCGCAAGCTAGGGAACTCCGGGAACGGCTGACCGGGAAAACTTGGACAGTGACAGAAATGGATGAGCGTCCGGTTACTCGCAAACCTGCACCACCATTTACCACCTCCACCTTACAGCAGGAAGCTAACCGGAAACTGCGCCTCTCTGCACGGGACACCATGCGGACAGCCCAGAGCTTGTATGAGCAAGGGTATATTACCTATATGCGTACTGATTCTGTACATTTATCAGATCAGGCGATCGCAGCTGCTCGCAGTTGTGTAGAACAATTGTATGGTAAACAGTACCTTAGTCCCCAACCCAGGCAATACACCACCAAATCAAAAGGCGCACAGGAAGCACACGAAGCCATCCGTCCGGCGGGTAGCACCTTCCGCACTCCCCAAGAAACCGGTTTAAGCGGTCGAGAATTAGCCCTGTATGATTTGATTTGGAAGCGGACAGTGGCCTGTCAAATGGCCGACTCACGCCAAACCCAAATTACTGTACAGCTAAAAGTGGAAAATGCTGGTTTCCGTTCCTCTGGTAAGCGGATTGATTTCCCCGGCTTCTTACGCGCTTATGTAGAAGGCTCAGATGACCCAGAAGCCGCATTAGAAGACCAAGAGGTAATTTTACCAGCACTGAAAGTAGGAGATCATCCCAACTGTAAAAAACTGGAAGCTGTAGGACACGAAACCCAACCCCCCGCAAGGTATACCGAAGCAACTCTAGTCAAAACCTTAGAAAGTGAAGGTATTGGCCGCCCCAGCACCTACGCCAGTATTATCGGTACAATCATTGATAAAGGTTATGCCCAACTGGTAAATAATGCCTTAATTCCCACATTCACAGCCTTTGCTGTCACTGACTTACTAGAAAAGCATTTTCCCGATATTGTTGACCCTAGTTTTACCTCCAAAATGGAGCAAACCCTAGATGATATTGCCGAAGGTCAAGCTAAATGGTTGCCTTACCTCCAGGAATTTTATTTGGGGGAAAAAGGTTTAGAAACCTTAGTTAAAGAACAAGAAAATCACATTGATGCCAATAAAGCCAGAACCGTAGAACTAGAAAACTTAGCTGCTAAAGTTCGTATTGGTAAATATGGGCCTTACATCGAAGTAGAAAATGGTGATGGTGTTGTTACAGCCTCTATTCCCAAAGACCTCACCCCCGCAGACCTTGACCCCAAACAGGTAGAGGTATTACTGCGACAAAAAACTACAGGTCCCGATGAGTTAGGCCGCCACCCGGAAACGGGAGAACCAATTTATGTGAAAATTGGTACTTATGGCCTCTATGTGCAACTTGGTGATAAAACTGAGGAAAACCCCAAACCCAAACAGGCTTCTTTACCGAAAGGGGTAACAATTGAAACGGCTACTTTAGAGATGGCTGTGGGCTTGTTGGCACTACCCCGCACCTTGGGAACTCATCCGGCGACTGGTGGCAAAATTCAAGCCAGTCTAGGACGATTTGGCCCTTATGTGGTACATGACCAAGGCAAGGAAGGAAAAGATTATCGTTCTATTAAAGCACCTGATGATGTACTAACAATTAGTTTAGAACGTGCATTAGAGTTATTAGCTGAACCGAAAAAGGGAAAAACCACCAGCAGCAAATCAAAAGCCGCATTGCGAGAGTTGGGAACACACCCAGAAGAAGGTTCACCTATCAATATCTATGATGGCCCTTATGGTCCTTACATTAAACATGGCAAAACTAATGTCAGTCTTCCCGAAGGTCAGACAGTAGAAAATATCACTCTGGCTCAAGCCTTGGAGTTGTTAGCCGCTAAAACATCTACCAAACGCAAAACCACCAAATCAACCACTTCTAAAGCTAAATCTAGCAGTAAGAAGAAAGATACAGCGTAGGGTGCGGAAGAGGCAGGGGAGCAGGCGTTCCGTGAGC
Source organism: Nostocaceae cyanobacterium (assembly GCA_035299225.1). Classification (GTDB taxonomy): domain Bacteria; phylum Cyanobacteriota; class Cyanobacteriia; order Cyanobacteriales; family Nostocaceae; genus DATGXB01. The sequence continues at coordinate 46,870 of DATGXB010000245.1, forward strand.
GAAGTCGAACGGGGCAGGGTGCAAGGGTGAAGGATCAAGACCAAGTATATGATTGATGCCAGAATTAGGCATGAAATACTACCTGGATGATAAGGAAATATCATTAATTTAAAATCCAAAATCCTCTATTTGCCTCCTGCCTAGCCTACGGCAACGCTTCCGCGAACTGCCTCCTGCCTCCTGCCTCCTGCCCCCTGCCCCTCTGCCCACAGCTAAATTTCTTGTGATACTCTAAAAAAAGGCAATAAAATAAAAACAAGTTTGTAAATTGGTATGTTGCTCAAGTTAAAGAGCGTGTCAGCCCATACCTGGTTAGAGGTGAGACAGATCACCAGTTTTCACAAACCTGTTAATTAAAATAGAGGTAGTATTTCAGGAGCGTTCAGTTTAATGGACTATATAGAAAAGGTACTGGAAAAGCTGAAAGAATTAGCACGGAAGCTAATCGAAGCCTTGCTAGGGCCAGAGACTGAACCGGAACCGGAGTTAATTCCGATTCCTGTTAATGACCGATCGCGTCGGCGCTAAAATCCTCAAGGTGTGGGGGGAAATTTTGTCAATTTATAGTATTTTGGTACTGCATGGCCCAAATCTTAATCTGCTAGGACAGCGTGAACCTGGGATCTACGGTTCTGTGACTCTAGCAGAAATTAATCGCTTGTTAACAGAAGAAGCAACCCAGTTACAAGTACAAGTAACGGCTGTGCAGTCAAATCATGAAGGGGTTTTGGTAGATCAGATTCATCAGGCTATAGAACAGCATCAAGGCATTTTAATCAATGCTGGGGCTTACACTCATACTAGTGTAGCTTTACGAGATGCGATCGCAGCTGTCAAACTACCCACTGTCGAAGTACACCTGAGTAATATCTATCGTCGAGAGGACTTTCGTCATCACTCTTACATCGCACCAATAGCCATTGGGCAAATTAGCGGTTTTGGCTATCAAAGTTATTTATTAGGTTTACAAGCACTGGTGCATTATCTACGGCAGGATCAAGGATGAAAACGCCATTTTTAGCTTTTATCCTAATTTCCTGATGAGTTTTATGCGTTATTCTCTGGTTAATCGGTTTCGAGGTGCTTTTTTAGGCGCGTTTTTGGGGGAAAGCGTCGCTAAAAGTCAACTTGCAGACCAAAATACAAGTTATTGTGATTTAGGAAAACTAGCCGTTAGCGGTACGGAAAGTTTAATTAGATTTGGTAGATTAGATATTCATGATTGGGTTGAGCGTCAGCAGTTAGCAGGTAATCATGATGATTGGGGCAAAATTATTCTGGCTACCCTGCCACTGTGCCTGTTTTTTCACGAAAACCCGACTCAACTTAAACAAAATTTACAACAAGTATTAAAAATTTGGGGACAGGATCACCCAGCACTTCAAGATGCAATTTTAGCATTTGGGTATGCGATCGCCAAATCTCTCACAGAACAACTTTCTCCCCATTTGCTAATTCCCCAAATCATCACCTTCCTGGATAATAGAACAAATCCAATAGCACAAAATTTATTAAAAGTCAATACTTTATTCGAGCAAAGTGCTAGTTTAGCAATAGTACAAACGCAGTTAAACTCTTCAGAACAAATTAGTACAGATTTTGCTCTAGCCTTTTATTGTTTTTTGAGTACCTTGGAAGATTTTCAGTTAGCAGTATTAAGAGCAAGCTACTCCGCAGAAGAAAATCAAACCAGCTTTGTCAAACGGGAGTCCATTGCCGCAATCACAGGTACTTTGTCAGGCGTTTATAATAGTACCGCAGGAATGCCGATTAATTGGCAAGTTTTATTCTCTCCTAAAAATTCTCCAGCTTGGGGACTCAACAACTTTTCCCAAATGCTAGAATTATCCGATGCACTGGTGGCTGTATGGTCAGGGGTGTATGAACTGAGCTTAAATCAGAACTACACTACTACAACAGGAAAACCCCTGTCCTTTGCTGCACCTTGTGTTATTCGTCCCCGATAAGTATATAAAAAAATATTACTTGACTACAAGCATCAATGATGCACTTGAAAATTCACCAGTACAATTCACCCAAGTCAAAGCAAACCAAGCAAGACAGTGTGATTTGTAGTCCTTGTTGTATTTTATTCAATTATCCACTGAGATAAAATATATTTATACATTGGGAGGCTAACAATTCACTGATGACTTTGAGACGCTGACGACAAAATAGCAACTAATTAAAGTAGTGGTTAATTATGAGGAATTTTCATCATGGTTTTGTTAGCACTATCAAAGTAAGCAAATATAGCTAGAAATAATGAAAACGCAACGCCTGTTACAGTCATTAAACCAGCAATTAAAACATTTACGACGAAGCTATAAAATGTTATGCCGTAAAGGTAAATGGCTTACTTTAGCCAGCAGTCCTAACAGCCATAATCATCAACAAGAACAACCCAAAAATCTGCTTAAAAATCTTTTTCTACATTTATCATCCCCTGATAAATCCAATACACACCACCAAGGACAACCAGTAGCTAAATCAACAGTTCCCACGAAAAAAACTAACCGGGGTATTGATGCAATTATAGTTAAACTCCATCAACAACGTTCCTCAGTGGTTTTTGTTCTGGCTGTAGTATCTCTCACTGGGGTTATGGGTTATAAATTATATAGTCAGCCACAATTAAAAGTAGGAGATATAGCACCTCAAACTTTTATTGCTCCTAAAACTGCTAGTATTGAAGATGAAAAAAGAACACAAGCCCAACGAGAGGAAATTAGTAATTCATTTATCCCAGTTTGGACGATTGATACTAAAGTTAATGAACAAGTAGACGAAAATTTATCACAAGTTTTAGAACATGGGGATAGAATTAGAGATATAGCTGGGCCATTTCCATTTTTTGATGTTTCAGTGTTGTCTTTACCAACTCAACAATATCTCCGTTCAATCTCTGATTCAGAATGGCAGAAGCTACAATTAACTTTAGAAAAAAATAAACAAAAAAACGCCAAGTTATTACAACCGAGTTTAAAAATTAAATTTGAAGAAAAATTAGCCCAAACACCAGAAAATAATCAACTAACTAATAGAAATTTAGTCAGAAAAAATCCTCAAATATCCCCTAAAGACCTCTTACAACAAGCAATAGGAGAGATAGAGACTTATAGTATTAGTCCAAATGAAGAAAATTTAGCAATATTAATTAATGAAATTAATGATGCTAGAAAAAAATATGATGAAGCCTTGAAAAAATTGAAACAACTAGAAACAGGATTATCAAAAAAGGTTTATACAGAAGATACTGTTTTAGATTTAACAGATGAAGACTGGCTAAAAACGCGCACAGGAATCCATGAAAGTGTAGAAAGAATGTTAGCCCAAGGTATCCCTTATAGATTGCCAGATCAAATTTTAAAGAATGGGATAAGTTTACAATTACAACATTCTGTTCCTGGTCAAGCGGAAGCTTTAGCTCAAGAACTTCTACAGGCTGTACTTCAACCTAATTTAAAACCTGATCCAGAAAAAAGTAAACAAAAAGCACGAGAAATAGCACAAGACTTAGACCCAGTGATGATTAATATTCGTCAAGGTGAAGTTATTGTTTATCAGGGGCAGAAAATTAATCAAAGAAATTTACAAGTTTTAGAATATTATCACTTTGTTCACCGCCAAATAGATTGGTTAGGTTTAACATTATTGGCGGTATTTGTGACTGTAGCTTTATGTATTTTTGTTTGGGTAGAAAAGCGAAATAAAAGTAAATTACGACAACGCGACCGCTTTTTAATCTTGTTATTAACTCTCAGCGCACCAATAGTATTAGCTATAGGTGTACCTTATACAACTTGGAATGCTATGGGTCTACTGTTGGGCAGTTTTTACGGCTCAACTATAGGTCTAACAGTCATTAGTTTACTGTCACTAATACTCCCAATAACCACAGAAATCAGTAAAATCAACTTATTAGCCGGGGCAGTAGGGGGAATATTCAGCAGTTACTTTGCTTACAAGTTGCGATCGCGTGAAGAATTAGCTTTATTAGGTGTAGCAATTGCCCTCACCCAAGGAGGAATATACTTAATTTTTAAAGTCTTGCTAGGTGCGGCTTTTGGTGTAGGATGGTATATGATTTTGCAAGAAGCGGTTTTATTTGCATTATCTGGCTTGGTTTGGAGTGTGGTAGCCTTGGGTTTAAGTCCTTATTTAGAAAAAATATTTGATTTAATTACTCCGATTCGTTTAGCAGAATTATCTAATCCTAATCGGCCATTATTACAAAAATTAGCTACAGAAACTCCCGGTACTTTTCAACATACTTTATTTGTTGCCACCCTAGCAGAAGCCGCAGCCAAAGAATTAGGTTGTAATGTGGAATTAGTCAGGGCTGGAACTTTATATCATGATATTGGTAAAATGCACGATCCATTAGGATTTATTGAAAATCAAATGAGTCGGCCAAATAAACATGATACCGAAATTAAAGACCCTTGGAAAAGTGCCGAAATTATTAAAAAGCACGTTACTGAAGGGTTAGTAATGGCGAAAAAACATAGTTTACCGAATGCTATTCAAGCTTTTATTCCTGAACATCAGGGAACAATGGCGATCGCCTATTTCTATCATCAAGCCCAACAAATGGCCAAGGAAGATCCAAGTATAGTCATCAATAAAGCTGATTTTTGTTATGATGGGCCCATTCCCCAATCACGAGAAACAGGAATTGTCATGTTAGCGGACTCCTGCGAAGCCGCATTGCGGAGTCTGACCGATACCACCCCAGAACAAGCATTAAAAATGTTAAATAATATCCTCCGCGCTAGATGGCAAGATGGACAACTAGCTGATTCAGGATTAACCAGAGAAGAAATGACGAAAATTGCCCAAATATTTGTAGAAGTTTGGCAACAGTTCCACCATAAACGCATCGCTTACCCCAAATCAAAACCAGGTAAATAAATTTAATCAAACCTATTTTTTTAAACTTCTTAAAGCGCGTTTACAAATACGATTTGTTGCCGGAATGTCAGAAGAGACTAACCAACTATTACATAATTCTAGAACCCAATCAGGACTTGATTTAGCAGCATCATTTAACCAATTAGCCACAGAATCCTGTACATATTTTTCTGCTTCTGTTTTTAAAGGTTCAAGTAACACTAAACCTAATTCTGGTTGTGTTTTTAAAACTGGAATATGACTACACCACACCCCACGGGGACGGGTAACTTCTACCGCAAATCTGCGAATATTTACCACATCTTCCTTAACCCAAGGTGTTAATAATTCAATTGCTAAATCAATTCCTTTACTCACATGAGGACGCATTGCTAACCAAGCCCATTCTCTCACTGCAAAGTGATGATCATCAGCTAAAATCCGAATTTTGACTAATCTTTCCGCTAAAGTTAAATCAGAAATTTCACTTAATAAAAAAGCTGCCCAACCTCTAACAGTATCGGCTTGATGATCAGCAAATTTTTCAAAACCAGAATTACCAAATTGTGTAAATAGGATTTCACCAACCATCCTCATTTTTTTAGTGATTCCCTCTATTGTTTGTAACTTTCTCAAATCTGCTTGTTTAATTTCTGGGACAATGTGAGATAATAAAATAGTAAAATCTATAGCTAAACCTTCAATTAAATTAGCAGTTTCTAAATTTCCTGAGTTTAATTGTTCTAGAATTTCCGGAGAAATATTAGATAGACGAGTTGCACCTTTACGTTTTGTCATCATACTTGATAATTTACGCTATTTGAATTATCATAAAAAATTATGTGTAGGGTGGGATTTCTCTGTAAAATTCCGAATAAAAGCGAATTAACCTCAAAAATGCCCACCTTGTTGATATTTTCAACAAATTATAGTTTAAATATGACTATCATCAAATCACCACAAATCACCTTAGCAGAGTTCTTGAAACTCCCTGAAACTAAGCCAGGTAGTGAATTTATAGATGGTGAAATTATACAAAAACCAATGCCCAAAGGAAGACACAGCCGCTTACAAAGTAAACTGGGTAATGCTATTAATCAAGTAGCCGAAACTCAAAAAATTGCCTACGCTTTTTCAGAATTGCGGTGTACTTTTGGTGATAGGTCTATTATACCTGATTTAGCTGTATTTCAGTGGCAACATATTCCATTTAATGCTAATGGAGAAGTGCCTGATGATTTTATGCTGTCTCCTGATTGGGTAATTGAGACTTTATCACCTGAACAAAAACCCAATAAAGTAATTGGTAATATTCTGCATTGTTTAAGATATAGTTGTCAATTAGGTTGGTTTCTTGATCCTGATGACCATAGTATTTTAGTCTTTTTAGCAAATCAACAACCACAACTTTTAATAGGTGTTGATATTGTACCTGTGTTATCAGGAATTGATTTAAAACTAACTGTAAATGATATTTTTGGTTGGTTAAAAATGGCTAGTACAACAAGTCAAAAGTATGTGTAGGGTGGGCATTTTTCGGTAAAACACTGAATAGAAGCAGAAAATTTTAGGAAATGCCCACCTCAATATTTTTCAAAAATCAAACAGGAATGCTATAGTTAATTACTAAACTGTCACTATTGAAATTAATTTTTTTCTTTACTTGGTTAACTGCTTGACATAAGTGAGCAAAAGTTGATATTGTAAGATTTTGTACCCAAAAGTGCTATTATAAGCAGTTACGGGTAAATATAAACTCACAATCTTACCAATACATTTCAGTTAACAAGTTATGAAATTTACCGGAACAATCAAAGAGATAACCATTAACCAAGGAAAAGCACCTTACGGGTTTATCACTCCTGATACACCCATCCCTGATTTTGAAGGTGATATTATTCGGTTTTTCGGAGATAAGTTAATAGGAATTACCATTGAAGATTTAAAAATAGGTGATTTAGTTGAGTTTGGTATTACTATGTGGAGGAAAAGATATGGTGCTAGTGAAAAAATAGCTGAAGAAGTTAAGTTATTAGATAATGTTGATAAAACGAGAGTAGAAAATATAAATTTAACTCCTATTATTAAACCCATTGCTAAAACACAATTATCAAAAAATGATATTGTGAATGTTGCAGGAATTAAAAAAGACATTTATTTAGCTTTAGACAATGGCTTAAAAATTTCTGAACCAGCAGAATTTGAAGATTATGTATTTCTGTTGCTGCGATTGATGGGTATTCATAATTTATATCAATACGATCAGAAAAACCAAGCTGGTAAAGCAGACGGATTTTTTATGATTGGTAGTTTTGCGGTTATGTATGACTGTACTCTGAGAAAAAACTTTGAAGAACACAAAAAAGAACAAATTGAAAATTATGTGAATAAATTAAAAAATTCACAAATTACAATAGATTTTCGCTTAACTGATGGAGGAGTCAAGAGAAAAACATTACAAATTCAAGGTAAAAACCGCCAAGTTTGGATTATTACCCTAAATAATACTAGAGAATTATTTGATGTTGATGGAATTCGAGTTAAAGAAGTTGCTGTACAAGATATATTAAAAATTTTGCATCAGAAAATTAATTCTGATGTGTTTGAAGAAGATGAGTTATCAACCAGTTTAGCAGTAATTGATAAAGGTTAATTTCTGGTTGAATACTCAAATTAAACCCAAATATCTAAAATTTACTGTTGGGAAAGTAATAACAAACCAACCTGCATTAAACCGACGATAAAACCGAGAATACCGCCTAAAGTAACAATTGCTTGTAATTCATTTTTCACAATTCCTTCAATTGCGGCTTCTAAATCTGCGGGTGAGGTGGCTTTGACTTTATTTACAATTACCTGGTCTATGGATAAAATGGGAATGGCCTGTTGAACAATCACTTCTAAATCTCTTTCTAAATATTTTTCTAAAATCAAAGCTAATTCCTGAGAAACAACTTCTAAAGAAGTGCTAAAAACTGGGGAATTACTCAAGCGGTTGATTAATAAAACGGCGATATTTTCCCAGTCGGCTGATTCTGTTAAACCTTGAATTAAATCACTCCCACTGGTTTGTAAATACTGACGTACACTTTCTCTGGTGGTTTTTCGCAGCTGTCGCACTGTACCAACAGGGAGATTTTGAAAGGATAAATCTAGAAGTAATTTTTTGATGCGATCGCGCATTTGCAAATCTTTGATTAATTCTTTTAATCTCTTATTAGTTTCCTCTTTTTCATCTAAACAAAATGTCCTTAATCTTGTGAGTGTGTTCCGTAAACCAAATATATTCGCTACTACCCAATAAGTACCGCTAGTTTTCTCCCGGAAACCTTCATCAATTACTTGAATTGTCCGGTCTGTTAAAAAATCAATCACGGCTTGACGCAGTGCATCCGGTGGTAAAACTACTTCTAATAACCAATCAGCCAAGCGTGTAGCTTGTTCTTCAGTCAGTTGAAATTCTAATAATACTTGATCGAAAATTTGGTTAATTTGTGACTCTAAGAAATTTTCCTGTCGGGCAAGGACTTTTAATAAACGTGGTAAGGATTCCCCTAACAAATCTCTTAAAATGCCTGCAATAATTTTAGCACTTTTTTGATTTTTATCTCCTTGTAATTGTTCAATTGCTAATTTTAATAACCACAGAATTGCCCCTTGGACTCTTTCTGTTTGCAGGAGTCTCCGCGCCAGATTTTGTAATTCTTCTGGCGTAAGCAACGACCCCATAATGGTGTTAGATATATTTTTAGCTAATCGTTCTTGACTGCCAGGAATTAAGCCAGGGGTGAAAGGTACTCTTTTCCCAAACAAATAAATGGCTTTATAGGGGCGAAATAACATTTTTATGGCTATATCATTGGTGAAATAGCCAATTATTCCGCCGAGAATGGGAGGGGATAAATATAACCAAAGTTTAGACCAATCCACAGTATTTTGGATTAGAGGTTAACAATTAAGCAGGAGATAGGGGGCAGGAAGCAGAAAGCAGAGGGCAGGGGGCAGAGGGAAAATCATTAAATAATTCCCTTTTTCCTTTTTCCCGATTGCCTATTGCCTATTGCCTGTTGCCTGTTGCCTTTTCCTACACCCTTACTACTAGCACTCCCATCATACCGTTAGCAATAGGGTAGTGTGTTATCTCTGTGAAACCAACTTGCTGGGCTAACTCTACTTGTTCCCTACCAATGGGAAACCGGTCTAAGCTGGGACTGATGTAAGCGTATTCTTCCTTTACGCCGAAATTTGTGGCTATTGGTACAACCAAATTGGCTAAATACCACTGCTGCAAGGCTCGAATTTGTTCGTTATTAGGCCGATGAAAGTCTAAAATTGCTGCTTTTCCGCCTGGTTTGAGAATACGATGAATTTCTTGTAAAGATTGGGAAAAATTTTTAACGTTTCTTAAACCATAGCCCATAGTAGCCGCATCAAATTGATTATCTTCAAAGGGCAAATTTAACACGTCTGCTTCTACCCAATTGATCTGAGGTTGGAAGGAGGACTTTTGACAACGTTCTTGAGCAGCTTTTAACAGGTTGGGTGAAAAGTCCACTCCGTAAACTTTGCCGGTGATGCCTACACGTCGTGCTAATCGAAAGGTTAAATCACCGCTACCGCAACACAAATCTATACAAGTGTCTCCAGGTTTAGCTGCACACCATTTAACGGTCATTTCTTTCCAAATTCGGTGCTGTCCTAAGCTTAACCAGTCGTTAAGTTGGTCATATACTGGGGCAATACGGTTAAAAATGGTTTGAACGTCATTAGTCATTAGTCATTAAGAAGGCAGGGGGCAGGCGTTCCGTGAGCGAAGTCGAACGGGGCAGGAGGCAGGAGGAATCTAAAATGCTTCTTGGGATTCCTTATTTTCCTTATCCTCCCCATCTTTACTCATTTTGCTAAACTACTGGTGAGAGCGATCGCTGTGAGTTCTGCTGATAATTTAATCAGCTTGATTTCATCTTCCCTTAAACTACAGGGTTGTTGCCACTGAAGTGATAATACTCCCAATATTTTAGAACGATAATCTATCGGAATCACTACATGAGCTTGAATCCCACTGGTTTTGTAGTGTTCTACACTATTTAATTTGGCATCTCTAGGTATATTTAATGATAATTGTATTTCTCCGGTGGCGATCGCTTCTGTGGCTAATGGATCTTGTGATAGCCAATTTCCTAAATTGGTGATTTCGCTGTAAACTCCTTGGGTACTGATTAATGTATTGTTTTCAGCTAGTTGTAAAATACAACCACCAGCCGCAAAGGTTTGACAGAAAGCTTTAACAATTGGGTTCAGGGTTTCTTCTAAACTTGTTGCTGCTTGTGTTACCTCTACTAATACCGTTAATAAGTCTACTTGAGCATGGGCGCGGCGTAATTCCTCTGTGCGCTGCTTGAGTAAATCATAAGTCTCTGCTGCTCTTTGTACTACTGTCTTGAGTTCACCAGGATCCCAAGGCTTGGTAATGTATTTGTAAACTTGTCCAGCGTTGATTGCTTCAACTAAATCCTCAATATCTGTAAACCCTGTCAGAATAATTCTCACCGTATCGGGAAACTGTGGTACAGTCTTACTCAAAAATTCTGTTCCCTTCATTTCTGGCATTCTTTGGTCGGAGATAATTACCGCTACTTCTCCTTCTGCGGCTAAAATTTCCAGGGCCTGAACGCCGCTATCAGCTTTGAGAACGTTAAAATCACGGCGAAAAGTCCGATACAGTAGGTCTAAATTATCTGGTTCATCATCAACTACTAGAATTTTCAGTTTTTTCGGACGTTCTAGGGTGGTAACTTGACGGCGCATCTTATCTACTTCAAGGTTGGGAGTATTCATAAGATAATTGATTTATATTCCTACTATTTTGTTATATTCCATACAGACTTATGTTGAGAATAGGACGCATTTTGTAACTGTCTACAAAGGAGAAAATTCTGATGAATAATACATCTAAAACATTTCTCAACTTAAGCTGCTCTCACCTGACTCTTACGCAATTAGACTTAGTTTATAGTCTTTAAACAGACAAGAAGTATATGTTGATTTACCTCTCGGTCTTGCTACTAGCCTGATGGACAGTAACTTTCATCTACTGAAGGTAGAAATTAAACTAAGTTATATATAACTTAAGATTCTAATATGAGATTAGGTGAATTTTGTGTAGGTTATTTAGAGATTGGAATAATATATTAGTGCTGCTCATGAAGTTATAATGAGTTTTAATTACACTATATGATCAGCAAAACAGCCAAAATTCAGCTAAATCCATACATAAAATTTAGAAAGTAGAAATAAAAAGCACCTTTTTCTCATGGTGGAAGAATAGCGTAAGAAGGCAGGAGGCAGGAGGTAGGAGGCAGGAGGTAAGAAGGTTGATTTCACTGGTGTTTGATAGGATTTCACCGGATAGTTATTTCCGCCACGCTGCACTAGAAAAAAATCTGGCTTTTTGTTCCATAAATAAATTTACGGGTTTGTATCCGTAGCTAATGGCTGATCAAGTTTTTAACGGATAACTAGAACCGTTGTCAAGAATAGATTTATTTCACAGTTGAGAAATTACAGTATCAAGTTTATGGCTGAACTACCACCCACAAATCAAAATCCGGGGAATGCTACTGATGACCAAGGTACAGAACTGCTAGTCAAACTCAGGCAAAAGCAAGGTAACTGGGTAGAATGGGGATTAGCGATCGCTCAATTACAAAAATCCGGTTACAATCCTCAAGACATCTTTGAATCCACTGGTTTTGAACCAATTCAGCAAAATCAGGTCATTGTGGCGGCTCAAGTTTACAATTCTTTAGAAAAAGGTGGAGCTTCCGCAGCTACGCAAGCCTACTATGGCGCTAGAGGCAGTGATATTTTGTATGAGTTACGCGCTTTAAACCAACAAGAAAGAGCCACCACCGCCGACTTAATATTTATTCACAAATTAGATGCCCTAGAAGTGCGAGACATTGCCAAAGCAGTCAAAGATTTTTCATATTTAGGCACATTACCAGAAGGTTTTAGCAATCACCCAGGAGATGCGGTAGCCTATCAATCTTGGAGATTAGCACGACAGAAATCAGATTTACAAGAGCGATCGCGTTTAATTGCCAAAGGTTTACGTTTTGCTCACTCTGACACCGCGAGAAAACACTTAGAACAGCTACTCGTGGATTTTACCGTTATTCCCACACGTCCAGCGCCTAATTTACCTTTTTATCGCCTCGATTCAGATGAAGATTTACCGCGTATTTTGCCAGTCGTCGGTGAATTACCAATCACAACAAAAGATATTCAAGCTGTGCCTTTAATTACAGAAATTGAACCTTTTGGCATGGTTAAATTTGCCGGTGAACAGGCTTGGGTAGCATTACCAGGATGGCAAGTGTTACTAAGTGCCGAAGATCCAATAGTGATTATAGCCAAAAGCGATCGCTTTCCTAACCACACTACAATAGAACCAATATTAGTGGTAATAGACCGGGCTCAACGTCAATGGGATGCCACAAGTTATTTTGTCGTAGAAAAGGGTGAGGAAATAGATTTTCAGTGGTTTGAAACAGCACCAGACACTCGTTTATGGGGCAAAGTAATAGTTATAGTCCGTCCGAAAAAGATTTTGGATCAAGAATTTACCAAAGATGTATGGCAAATTGATGAATAGTCATTAGGGAACAGGGAACAGGGAACAGGGAACAGGGAACAGGGAACAGGCAATTTATTCTTATTTTCCCTCTGCCCCCTGCCTCTCTGCCTCCCCTGCCCTCTGCCCCTCTGCCTCTCCCCTCCCCGCACCCAGATTAAGTTTTAATAAATTCATGTCAGATTCTCAATTTACCAATCCCTTAACTGCGGAAACTACACTAGAAAGTAATGAAAGAGCGCCCCTTGTTGAGTTACAACGGAAAATAGGGGAAATTCGTGATCAGTTGCGTTCTGGACAAAAGCAAATGGCCGACTGGGATGGTGGTCCATTGGCGGTTTCTGCGGTGCCTGGGGCTGGTAAATCTACGGGTATGGCGGCGGCGGCGGCGATCGCTATAGCCAGACAATATGAACGTTCCCGATTAACAGGGCAAAATCACCGTCGGCAGTTGGTAGTAGTAACTTTTACTCGTTCTGCTGCTGCCAACATTAAAGCCAAAATTCGCCAAAATTTAAGAAAATTATCTTTACCTCAAACCGGCTTTGTCGTTTATACTTTACACGGTTTAGCTTTAAATATTGCTAGTCGTCATCCTGATTTATCCGGCTTACAATTAGACAACTTAACCTTAGTTACGCCGAATCAAAGCCATCGTTTAATTCGCACTGCTGTAGAATATTGGATTGCCAATAACACAGAACATTATGCCTTGTTAATTGAAGGACAACAATTTGATGGAGAAGAAACAGAAAGATTACGCCGTCAGTCAGTTTTAAGAACTGAAGTATTGCCAGATTTAGCTTATGCAGTGATTCATGAAGCGAAGAGTTCTGGTATTTCACCTGATGATTTAAGGCGCTGGAGTCAAAAAACAGCAGATGAATATAGTATTTTAAGGATTGCTGCTGGATTGTATGAACAGTATGAAAATTTAATGCGATCGCGTGACTTCGTTGATTATGATGATATGATTTTGGCAGCTTTGCGCGTATTAGAAAACGATAGCGCTAGAAAAATTGAACAAAACCAAGTATTTGCAGTATTTGAAGACGAAGCCCAAGACTCTAGCCCCTTACAAACTAGATTACTAGAAATATTAGCGGCTGGGGAAACAGCAGAAAATTTACCAACTCCCAAGCCTCAATTTAACTTAATCCGCGTTGGAGATCCTAACCAGGCCATTAACTCCACATTTACACCCGCAGATCCAATTTACTTTCGGGAATTTTGCCGTCAGTGTAATTTAAAGGATAGGTTAGCAACCATGAATCAAGCGGGTAGAAGTTCCCAAATGATTATTAATGCTGCCAACTTCGCTTTAAAATGGGTAAATGAACAATGGCACGCCACCACCCAAGAAGACATTAAACCATTTCGCTATCAAACTATTTACCCCGTAAATAGCGATGATCCGCAAACAAACGCTAACCCTGAACCAGTAGGCAAAGGTTTAGAACTGTATACTCCCCATGATATTCATCATACAGTCGAGTTAATCGGGCAAAGAATCATTGAACTATTTAACCAAGAAGATAAACCCAGCGCAGCCATATTAGTGAGAGAAAATCGTCAAGGCCGATGGATAGCAAACGCCTTAGAAGTGATTTGTAAAGAACATAATATTAAATTGTATGATGTAGGAGAGAAAGAGAGGCGATCGCACGTTCCCCAAGAAATATTATCACTACTGCAATTTTGCGATCGCCCCCACTCCCCTGATTATCTCAAAGCCGCCTTAGACGTATTAGTAGAACGTCAATTAATTCCCACCCAAGACTTAAACGCTTTAGCCAGTCTTCCCGAAGAATTTCTTTATCCTGGACCCCTCACCCCCACCCAAAGCGAAACCGTCCAAAAAGCTGCCCATTTGTGCCGTAGCTTACTCCGTGCCCGGTTAGAACTGCCCCTATATCAACTAATTTCCTTTTTGGCACTCACCCTAGATTATGACCAAGCCGAACTAGCCACAGCTGACAAACTTGCAGAAAGAGTAAATCAGCAAATAGCCGGTAACAGTTCATTGGGGGTCATGTTATCAGTGTTGAGTGAAATAGTCTCTTCTGAACAATTTGAACCAGTAGAAACCGACAACGCTGAAGAAAAATATACACAAACCGGACAACTGACAATTATCACTATGCACAAAGCCAAAGGGCTAGATTGGGATCATGTCTTTTTACCATTTTTACATGAAAACCTGATACCCGGACGCTTTTGGATTCCCCCCCAAAGTAAATTTTTAGGAGATTTCACCCTCTCAGAAGTAGCCCGCGCCCAAATCCGTGCCGCATTACACACCAAAGCTGAGGATATCCCCCAGATTAATCATGCTTGGGAACAAGCCAAAAATCTGAAAATGGCCGAAGAATATCGCCTACTTTACGTAGCCATGACCAGAGCTAAACGTTTATTATGGATGTCAGCAGCTAAAAAAGCTCCCTTTACTTGGAGTAAACCCAACAATCTCCAAGAACAAGCCCCCTGCCCAGTATTTGCGGCTTTAAAACGTCATTTCCCGCAAAACTTCATGAACTTAGCGATCGCATCAACATATTAATGTTATCCATATTTAAAGTAAATAAATTACCAGTCATGAGCAGAGCAATGGCGAAACGCCCACCGTAGGTGATCGCTTCTTGTCAGTATTCAGTCAATAAAAAAATCTTTGTATTGCGGTGATAGCGGCACAATCCCAAACCCTGATGATTACTTTATTTTGACAAACTACAATCTTAATAAGATCGTGCAATCTATTTTTTATCAGTATTTATTTTAGCAACTTTTTTCAGTGAATTTACAACTAAAATGAGATATATTGTTACTTATAAAGAATGTCTCAACTCACCGATACTCCACCTAGCAACATAGAACCCAGTCAAAAAATTTATGAACAAAAAACTACTGATCATTGCTGGATTATCAACAGTAATAGCAGCAGCAACTTTACCTGCCCAAGCTGCACCCTCATTTGACTTTAACGACGGAACTTTGCAAGGATGGACACCTGCAACTAGCCCATTTTTTGGGGGTAATTTATTGTTAAGCAACACTGGGGGAAATCCCGGTGGCTATATATACGTTACCGACAATGACCCCACAACCGGAGGAATGTGGGTAAAAGCTCCCATATCTGGCGATTTTAGCTCCTATGCTGGTATCCAATGGGATGATTTTGCTTTTAACAATGGGGCCTTTCGTCTCGGTACAAGCCAAGTCATCATTCAAGGAAATAACGGCACAAGCTTAACCAGTGCTTTTACACAAACCCCTTTACAAACTTGGACTACTCACTCCTTATCATTTGACAACCCTACCCAGTGGACTATATCTGGAAGCGGGACTTTACAAAATGTCCTAGCCAACGTTAGCGGATTATTTATCAATCTTGATGCTAGTTTTGCCTCTACTTCTGGTGGTGTTGGTGTGAGAGAATCAGGACTTGATAATGTCAAATTAATTCCTAGAAAAAGCTCGATTCCTGAACCAAGCAGCTTACTAGGTCTGTTAGCTTTCGGTTATGTAGCCACTACCACTATACTGAAGAAAAAATAACCAGAAATAATGTATAATGTGGGCATTGTCATTAAATCTTAGTGAATATTTAGCTAATTTGCAGCAATGCCCCTGTATCTAAGGAAACAACAGATATATTGTCAATTAACTTACTTTTTCCCACTTAAATTTGTCCTAAATCTGGCAGTAAAAACTTCCGGTTAATAATTGGTAAGGTCAAACCTGATATTTAGATGTGATTCTCAGTATTATTTTTTTGATTATATATATTCTAGCTCAAATCTCTACAAAGATTTTGATATAATAAAAAATAATTTTTATCTCTAAAATTAGCAAGATTACAAGCGATTAGAATTATTAAAATTTTAACCAGAATTGGCACAAATTCACAAATTTTATAGATGGCAATTATTCAGGCTAATGGGAACAAAATCAACAGAAAAAGAGTTAATAGACTTGTGGATCACTTGAAGTTTATGGACGTGATTATGTTATCTTCTTTGCTGCAAAATTTTCGTAAGTTGCCAAAAGCTGCTGTTGTAACCTTGGCTTTAACTGGTATTCTCAGTTGTGGAATGGGTGTGACAAATCCTGATAGTTCCATTGCAGTTCCCAGTAATGGACAGATAGAGGTTGCACAGAATAGTTTACCAAGAGCGATCGCTCAAAAAGTCCTCCGTGATGCTGCAAACCGTTCCGGTGTCCGGATCAATAATCTGAAAATTACTGAAGTCACACCCCAAACTTTTGGTAATCCTTGTATTTTCCAATTTGGTGAAATTTGTACCAAAGAACTGAACCCGATAGAAGGCTGGAGGGTAGTTGTACAAGTGAAGGATCAAGCTTGGACTTATCATGTTAATAAATCCGGTACACAAATTGTCCTTGATCCTAAAATCAATGTTTCCGGTAATGCCCAACTACCCCCGAAAATTGCTAACCTAGTAATTAACGACGCTGCCAAACGTTCCCGCTTACCAGCCAACGCCATCAAAATCACAGATGTCACCAAAAAAACCTTTAGTAATGCCTGTGTATTCGGTTTTGGGGAAATCTGCGCTCAAGTTTTTGATCCGATAGAAGGTTGGGTGGTAGTTGTTAGAGTTAGAAATCAATCTTGGACTTATCACGTAGATACCACCGGTTCACGTCTAGCTTTAGATCCCAAAGTTGGGGGATAATTTAAGATATAAATAATACAAGGACATGGCACTGCCATGTCCCTACGAAAAATTGATCAGATTTGGTTTTTTGTAAGTTAATGTAAAAAAATATGCATTGCAAAAAAATAATTAGCCAAGTGAGTACCGTAATTTTGGGTTTGTTATTGGTAAACAGCACATTAACGGCTTCTGCAATTACCAACAAACGGCGAATTATCAGAAATTTACCTGTTGAGAGATGTTTACCGAAAGATATCAAATTGTCTGATGTTGTGAGTAGAGATGAAACTCACAACCGGACTGTTATTACTACAGTAGAACAAAAACTCAAGCAATTAAAAGCCCGTTGTTGGAGTAGAGACAAAAAATTAATAGATGCTTCTGGCAAACCGATTTATTTTTATAAGTTAACAGGCTGTTGGGGTAATGCACCAGCAAATTACCAAGAGATTCTCAGAAAGCAACAGGAGGAAATCGAAAAATTAAGGGCATCTTATACCGTGATAGAAATGACCTGTAACCCTACTGGTGCGCTTTTTCCTTCTGCCCCTCCTCCATCTCTCCCGTAGAAAAAGATAAAATGCTGCGAATCAGTCGGAAATAACTCATCAGAATAGTATATAATAGGCGATTGTGTCGAATCAAAATTCTGATCATGCCTAAACTCAAAACTCGCAAAGCAGCAGCAAAGCGGTTTCGCGTGACCGGTAGCGGTAAAATTGTCCGCCGCAAGGCTTTCAAAAACCACCTGCTACAACACAAGTCCTCTGACAAAAAACGTAAACTGTCTAAAACGGTGGTTGTTCATGAGCGCGATGAAGAAAACGTGCGCTTAATGCTCCCCTATTTGTAAATCTTTAGTTTGTAAATTTTTAGGTACGAAGAAAGTATGACTCGTGTAAAACGCGGTAATGTAGCCCGCAAACGCCGCAATAAAATCCTGAAACTGGCTAAAGGTTTTCGTGGTTCTCATTCCACGCTGTTTAGAACCGCTAACCAGCAGGTAATGAAAGCACTCCGCAGTGCATACCGCGATCGCAAAAAGAAAAAGCGCGATTTTCGCAGTCTCTGGATTACTCGAATTAATGCCGCAGCTAGACAACATGGTTTAAGCTATAGCAAATTAATGGGTAATTTGAAAAAGGCTAATGTCCAACTTAATCGCAAAATGTTGGCACAGTTGGCAGTTGTTGATCCTGCTACTTTCGGTAAAGTTGCAGAATTGGCAGCGCAAGCTAAAGGATAAGGTGGCTCGGATGGATAACGGATGTAACAGATGGATAAGTATAAATCAGTTACATCTGGTATTATCCGCTACCTTATGTTTGGTTTTATGTCTGTTTTGGTTGGGTGTGGGAACAGCCCAAGCCGCCCCCTGGTCGAAAATTCAAGAGCGTGGTTATCTGATTGTGGCAGTAAAAGATAACTTACGCCCTTTGGGGTTTAAAGATGAAAAAGGCAATTTACAAGGCTTAGAGATAGATTTAGCCCAGGAATTAGCCAAGGATTTATTAGGGAAAGCTGAGAAGGTAAAATTTAAACCTGTGCTGAACCGCGATCGCCTGTCCGTGGTTTTTGAGGATCAAGTAGATTTAGCGATCGCTCAACTGACTGCCACAGAATCCCGTTCTCGCTTAGTTAGTTTCGGTGTTCCTTACTATTTTGATGGTGTAAATTTAGTAACAAAAAATACAGATATTCAAAAACTTAAAGACTTAAATCAACGCAAAATCGCCGTACTCAACTATTCTAGTACGGTGGGAATAATTAGAAATTTTATACCTAATGCTGAATTAATCGCTGTAAACAGCTACAGCGCAGCCAGAGAAAAGCTAGAAAATAATCAGGTTGATGCTTTTGCCGGAGATGGGAGTGTATTAACTGGTTGGGTGCAAGAAAATCCAGAATATCGCTTGATTAATACCCAATTATCAGCTTACCCCTTATCGGTCGCCATGCCCAAGGGTTTACAGTACGATGAGTTCAGAAGAAAGGTAAATGAGGCGATCGCTCGTTACACCCTCACAGGCTGGCTAAACGAACGGGTAAAATATTGGGGACTACCAGCAGGCAGAGGGGCAGGGGGGCAGGGAGCAGGGGAGCAGGGGAGCAGGGGAGCAGGGGAGCAGGGAGCAGGGGAGCAGGGAGCAGGGGGGAAAATAAGAATTAATTCCTAATTACCTATTACCTGTTGCCTATTGCCTATTGCCTATTACCTGTTGCCTATTACCTATTGCCTATTGCCTATTTCCTGTTGCCTATTGCCTATTTCCTGTTCCCTGTTCCCTGTTCCCTGTTCCCTCTCTGTCCTAAAATAATAGATAAAATCGTACTAAATAATGTGGGCAATGGATAAGAATCTAGCCGTTGTTTATCTCGCCATTTTTGTGGGATTACTTGCTTTTGCAGGTGTGTCAGTTTTTCGCCAAGTGCTGAAAACTCGGAAGTTAGAAAGCAATTTATCCAAATTGCGGAACAAGCTAACCAAAGAAAAAGGTACAGCCCAAGAGTATTACGAATTGGGGAGTATTTATTCAGAGAAAAAAGTTTTTACTCAAGCTATACCCTTATTTCAAAAAGCACTAAAAGCGGCTGAGGAAGAGGGAGAAGAAAATACTGCCCCCATTTATAATGCTTTGGGTTACGTTTATTTTGCTCAAGAGCAATATGACTTAGCTATTCGTCAATACAAAGAAGCACTGAAATTAAACCCTAATTATGTTGTCGCGTACAATAATTTAGGTCATGCTTACGAGCGTAAAAAATTAACTGCCCAAGCTTTACAAATGTACGAAGAAGCTTTGAAACTTGCTCCTAGTAATGCTACTGCTAAACGTCGGGCTGAATCTTTACGTCGTTTAGTCTCTGTCTAATTTAAGGAGGCAGGAGGCAGGAGGCAGGAGGAATATAAAATTACTTCCTGATTTTCCTTACATTCTGACAAAATCTAGCCCTAAATTTTTATACATTTAGCTTCTTGATTAATCTGTTTTTCCGTTACAGATTAGGAATATATAGGAATCCTAAATGATTCGTGAAAAATTTTCGGTATGTGTAGGGTGGGCATTTTTGCTAAAACACTGAACAGATGCGGAAAACTGTAGGAAATGCCCACCTCAGTATTTTTCAACAATCAAACAGGAATGCTATAGATATATATTCTCAACCAAAGTTACACAGATGATTAAGAAGCTAAATCATTGGATCAGCCTTACCATTGCCATCATTTTCTTGACTAATATTTCTCTGGGATGGGTAGAAATCGCATCGGCTGAAATGTCGTTTACTCACCCTCTTAACCCCTTAACAGAGTTAGAAATTAACCAAGCGGTAGAGATTCTTAAACAGGAAAGAAACCTGAGTGAAACCGCAAATTTTACTTTGGTGGCTTTAAAAGAACCTGAGAAAAGGGAAGTTTTAAACTTTACACCTGGACAGCCATTTTCACGCCAGGTTTTCTTGCAAGTGTATGAGCGATCGCACAACAAAACCTACGAAGGAATAGTTAATTTAAACACCAAAACCCTAACCTCTTGGCAAGAAATACCAGGAGTTCAACCTGCATTACTACCCCTAGATTATCTAGCAGCAGAAGAAATAGTTAAATCTGATCTCCGTTGGCAAAAAGCCATGCAGAAACGGGGTATTAAAGATTTTGACCAAGTGCAAATCAGTTGTTGGGCTCCTGGTTTACTGACATCAACAGAACAAAAAGCAGGTAATAGGCTGTGTCGTGCTATATCTTATTATAAAGGCGATCGCTGGAATTTTTACCCCCGTCCCATTGAAGGTGTTTTAGTTACTGTTAACTTAAATGCCGCAACAGTTGATAGTTTAGTTGACCAAGGTATCATTCCTATCTCTACAGAAAACTGGGATTATGATATTAAATCTTTAGGTAAATTACACTCTTTACCCAAAGCCTTAAAAATTATTCAACCACAAGGACAAACCTTTACAATTAATCAAAATGAGATTACTTGGCAAGATTGGAAATTTCGTTATTTAATGCACCCCCGTGAAGGCTTAGTATTATATTTAGTTAGTTACAAAGATGGTGAAAAATATCGCCCCATCCTTTACCGGGGTAGCCTTTCAGAAATGGTTGTCCCCTATGGAGATCCTAACCCTAATTGGTCATTTCGTAACGCCTTTGATGTGGGAGAATATAACCTGGGTATATTAGCCAATAAAATGGAACTTGGCAAAGATATTCCTGATCATGGTATTTTACTTGATGCCGTATTTGCTAATACCGACGGTGAAGCCTATACCATGCCCAACGTCATTGGTATTTATGAAAGAGATAACGGCATTTTGTGGAAACATTTTGAATACAACACTCAAAAAAATTATGTTCGTCGCAATCGAGAATTAGTTTTAAAAATGACCACAGCCGTAGATAATTATGATTACAGCATTAATTGGATTTTTCATCAAGATGGCACTTTAGAAGTAGAAAACGAATTAAGCGGAATTGTTTTAGCACAAGGAACAGCAGCCACACAAGAAGCAGAAACCAATATTTATGGGCGGTTAATTGGTAAAAATATTATTGGTGTAAATCATCAACATTTCTTTAATTATCGTCTAGATTTAGATATAGATGGACAGAAAAATTCTGTCATAGAAACGAATGTTAACTCTTTACCAATTAGTGAAAAAAATCCATTAGGAAATGCCATTACATTAGAAAATACACCCTTAACCACAGAAACAACAGCAGTACGGGATTTAGATATTAAACATAGTCGAGAATGGATGATTACCAGTCATCAAAATAATACTTTAGGCGTTCCTACTGCTTATATGTTAACCCCTGGTAGTAATACAATCTTCTATGCAGTTGATGGGGCAAAAATTCGCCAAAAAGCCGCTTTTGCAACTCATCATTTTTGGGTAACAAAATATAAACCAAATGAACTATATGCAGGTGGTGATTATCCCAATCAAACCCCACCAAGGCAAGGTTTACCCCAATATATCGCTGATAATGAATCATTAACAAATCAGGATTTAGTTGTTTGGTATACAATGGGAATGACACACGTTCCCCGTCCCGAAGATTGGCCAGTCATGCCTAAACATAAAGTTAGTTTCAAACTATTTCCTAGAGGATTTTTTCACCGAAACCCCGCTATAAATTTACCAGAATAAAACCCCTCCTATACATTACCCGCATCTTTCTTAACAAAGATAGAAGCAAGACAGGGAGGGGATTTCAGATAAACTAGGGAAAAATGAGTTCATAACTATCAACATTATTTAATAGGTGAGTCCATCCAGACTCACCCTAATTAGATTATACCAACAAAGCCTGCTCCTCTTTAGAAATTACTCGCCCTTCATCCTCGAAACCGACAATTTGATCAAAGTTCAAATAACGATACAAATTCTCGGCAAAAGGATTGATTTTTTTGGCGACAATATCTAAATATTCCTGTACTGTGGGAATACGTCCTAATAAGGCACAAACTGCGGCTAATTCTGCTGAACCTAAATACACTTGTGCATCTTTACCCATGCGGTTGTTAAAGTTGCGGGTGGAGGTAGAAAATACAGTGGTGCCGTCAGCGACTCGCGCTTGATTTCCCATACATAAACTGCATCCTGGAATCTCAGTTCTGGCATTTGCAGCTACGAAAACATCATAAACACCTTCTGCTTTTAATTGGTGTTCATCCATGCGGGTGGGTGGTGCTATCCACAAACGAGTTTTTACTGTACCTGCACCTTCTAAAACTTTAGCAGTGGCGCGATAATGTCCGATATTTGTCATACAAGAACCAACGAAAACTTCTTGTACGGGATCATTAGCAACTTCTGATAATAATTTAACATTATCAGGGTCGTTGGGAGCAGCAACAATTGGTTCTGTGATTTGGTTTAAGTCAATTTCAATTATTTCTGCATATTCGGCATTGGCATCTGCTTCTAGTAATACGGGGTTGGCTAACCATTCTTCCATTTTTGCTACGCGCCGCATGATGGTTCTGGCATCGGCATATCCCCGTGCTACCATATTTTTTAATAGGGCAATATTGGAACGCAGATATTCGGAAACTGTCTCGATGCTTAATTTAATTGTACAACCTGCACAGGAGCGCTCGGCGGATGCGTCGGTTAATTCAAAGGCTTGTTCTACTTTTAAATCTGGCAAACCTTCGATTTCCATGATCCGGCCTGAGAAGATGTTTTTCTTGTTTTTCTTCTCGACGGTTAACAAACCTTTTTGAATGGCGACGTAGGGGATGGCGTTAACAATATCCCTTAATGTGATTCCTGGTTGTAGTTCACCTTTAAATCTGACTAATACTGATTCTGGCATATCTAAAGGCATGACACCCAATGCACCAGCGAAGGCGACTAAGCCGGAACCAGCCGGGAAGGATATTCCCAAGGGGAAGCGGGTGTGAGAGTCGCCGCCTGTTCCTACGGTGTCGGGTAATAACATCCGGTTTAACCAGGAGTGAATGATCCCGTCACCAGGACGCAAGGCCACCCCACCGCGTTGGGCGAAAAAGTCGGGGAGTTCTTGATGGGTTTTGATGTCTATGGGTTTGGGGTAAGCAGCAGTGTGACAGAAACTTTGCATTACTAAGTCTGCACTGAAGCCTAAACAAGCTAGTTCTTTGAGTTCGTCCCTGGTCATGGGTCCTGTAGTGTCCTGTGACCCGACGGTGGTCATGATGGGTTCGCAGGATGTTCCGGGACGGACTCCGGGTAAACCGCAGGCTTTTCCGACCATTTTCTGGGCGAGGGTGTAACCTTTGCCGGTGTCTTGGGGTTGTTGGGGACGGGTGAAGACGGTGCTAGGTGCTAAACCTAATGCTTGACGGGTTTTGTCGGTGAGGGTGCGACCTATTAAGAGGGGGATGCGTCCACCGGCGCGAACTTCGTCGAGGATGGTTTCGGGTTTGAGGGTGAAGGTGGAAATGATTTCGCCGTTTTGGTTGGTGATTTGGCCTTTGTAGGGGTGGATGGTGATGGTGTCGCCGGTTTCTAGTTTGGTGACATCGCATTGAATGGGTAATGCGCCTGCGTCTTCGGCGGTGTTGAAAAAGATGGGAGCGATCGCACTTCCTAAAATATATCCCCCTGCTCGTTTGTTGGGCACAAAGGGAATATCATTACCTAAATGCCATAAAACTGAGTTAATCGCAGATTTCCGTGATGAACCTGTGCCCACTACGTCACCGACATAAGCCACGGGATAGCCTTTTTGCTTTAACTCTGCAATGGTTTCTAAACTTCCCGGTTGGCGAGTTTCCAGCATTGCTAAGGCGTGTAAGGGGATGTCTGGACGGGTGGTAGCGTGGGTGGCTGGTGATAAGTCGTCGGTGTTGGTTTCCCCTGGCACTTTAAATACTGTAATGGTGATAGCTGCGGGAAGTTGAGGACGGGAGGTAAACCATTCTGCTGCTGCCCAAGATTCTATCACTTGTTGGGCGTATTTGTTGGTTTTGGACAGTTCTAAAACGTCGTGAAAGGCATCATAAACCAATAAGATTTTACTTAGTGCTTTAGCGGCGTTTTCTGCTACTGGGGAACTGAGTAAATCAATTAATGATTGGACATTGTAACCACCTACCATAGTTCCTAATAATTCCACTGCTTCGATATGTGAAACTAGGGGACTGGTGATTTCTCCTTTAGCGATTGCGGTGAGAAAACCTGCTTTTACATAGGCTGCTTGGTCTACTCCGGGAGGAATGCAATCGCGCAATAATTCTAATAATACAGTTTCCTCCCCCTTGGGTGGATTCTTCAATAATTCACATAATTCTGATGTCTGTTTTGCATCTAATGGTAATGGGGGAATACCCAGTTTTGCCCGTTCTTCGCAGTGTTGGCGGTATTCTTGTAACATAGTTTAATCTGTTCTCCTCTATTTTTCTGTTTTCTTTATTTTATTGTAAAGGAATTGTTACAAGAGTTACTAATGGACTGAATTTATCAAAAATAACAATTTATAAATTTATAGATATTGAAGTTATACGTTTCTGTAAAATCTGGCGATGAAAAAAATTGAAGGATAAAGAGTATAAATTACTCCTTACCCCTTAATCTTTTCCAATAAAGCTAAAATTAAGCACCGACGGCTTCTTTGGCGGCGTAGAGGACTTCTGCGCTGATGTCTTTAACTCCCCTTTCGCGGGCGAATTTTTCGGTGTTACGTTTGACTTTTCCGCGCACGAAGCCGGGGATTTTGTTGAGTTCGGCTAAACCATCTTTTGTCCAATTCAAATCAGATTCGGCGGAGATTCCTTTGGTAATTACTTCTTTGGTGTCGTGTCCTCCGAAGATTTCTAAAAGGTGATCTTCCATTCCTAATGTGAAGGAATTATAGATTAAATCGGTAATTTGATTTGTTCCTTCGTAGCCTAAAAATGGTTTGTAACCGATGGGGAAATTTTGGACGTGGATGGGTGCGGCTATGACTCCGCAGGGAATGTCTAAACGTTTTCCTACGTGACGTTCCATTTGTGTTCCGAAGATGGCTGAGGGTTCGACACGAGCGATCGCATCCCCAATCACTGTATGATCATCTGTAATCAGCACTTCGTCGCAATATTCGCTGACCTGTTCCCGAAACCAGTCTGCATCATATTTGCAATAAGTACCCGCCCAAACTACATGAATCCCCATCTCCCGTGCTAAAATTTTCGTAATCGCTGCGGCATGGGTATTATCCCCAAACACCACGGCTTTTTTACCTGTTAAATTTTGACAGTCAATGGAACGGGAAAACCAAGCTGCTTGAGATACATATAAAGTTTGTTCGTTGATATATTCTTCATAATCAACCTCTGCACCTTGAGCGTTAATTACTTGCTGAATTTTGCGAATACATCTAGCATTTTCTACAACTCCCATCGGGGTAATATCTACAAAAGGTGTACCAAATTCAGCCTGTAAATAATTAGCTGTCATCATTCCTAATTCCCGATAAGGAACGAGGTTAAACCAAGCTTGGGGTAAGTTTTTTAATTGTTGTACTGATGCACCTTCGGGAATAATGGTATTAATTTCAATTCCCAAATCTGCCATTAATTTTTTGAGTTCTTTACAATCATGATGATTGTGAAAACCTAAAGTAGAAATTCCAATAATATTTACTGAAGGTTGGGCGGTTTTGGTTGTAGATAATTCGCCTTTTTTGCGGGCTTTCTCAATGTAGTATTGGACAATTTGTTGTAAAGTGCGATCGCCTGCTTGTAGTTCATTGACTCGATAATGATTTACATCTGCTAACAAAACGTCACATTTCGCATCCATTTGTGCCCGTTCTACAAAATTTTGTAAATCTTCTTGTAAAATACTAGAGGTGCAGGTAGGAGTTAAAACAATTAAATCTGGTTGTTCTTCTGCATCTTTGCGGGTGATATTATCTACGACTTTCTCTTGAGAACCCCGTGCTAATACGTTTCTGTCTACGACGCTGGCTGTAACTGGGGTAAAATCTCGCTCCCGTTCTAACATTGAGCGCATGACGTTAAAATAGTCATCCCCTAAAGGTGCGTGCATGATAGCGTGAACATTTTTAAATGAACTAGCAACTCTTAACGTGCCAATGTGGGCAGGCCCTGCATACATCCAGTAAGCTAATTTCATTGAATTTTCTCCCCAATTGTTCTTAAATAGTTTCTGAATTGTCGCAAATTTGGGAGTCAATGATAAATAGGAGTTTATGCTAGGTGAGAAAGTGAAAAACCCCCAAACCTTGTTAATGATTGGGTTTAGAGTTTATCTACAATTAACTTAACATAATTGAAGTTACATAAATTTTCATTTCTTAATTTATTTCTTGGTTATTTTACAAAGATTTATTAAGATTTATTGTTTTTTGAGTGAAAGCATAGAACAGTTAAATTATCTCTATGCTTTACTTATTTTTACAAACCACTAAGCGATATTTTTGATATTATTAATACCTGCACTTAACCATTGACCTAGTGCAAGAAGGCAGGAGGCAGGAGGCAGGAGGTAAGAAGGTTGATTTAACGGATGTTTGATAGGGTTCAAATGGATAGTTATTTCCGCCATGCTGCACTAGTAATCACTGACTAGAATTTTGGTCTGATATAGGTCAAATCCGATATCATGGTTCTTTATTCCATATCTGCGGAATGTGGGTTGTCAACCCATTTTTCCCTAGTTTATTTGAAATCCCCTCCCTGTCTTGCTTCTATCTTTGTTAAGAAAGATGTGGGTAATGTATAGGTCTTTTGAGGACGGCTTTTTGGTAGAATAGTGGAAACAGGCAGGGCATTGTCTGTTGGGCGAGATAGTGTAAGACGGCATAAAACTGCAACTGTTGTTTGAACCCAGAATCTCCGCACTTTTAGGGCGGGGAGTATGTCAAACGGTACTGGTAAAATCTACCTGTAGCTTTAAAAATTAATAGCCATGACTACAGAAACTCAAACAGGAAATCAATCTACCACTGGTGCTGATGCAGTTGATCAAGCGATCGCACAGGGTACTGACTTTGATGGCACCCCCATTCCTTCAGCCAAAATCGAACTTTATCACCAAGTCATGGCCTTAGAAGCAAACAGACAACGCAGTGGGGTATCCAACACCATGCGATCGCGCATTGTTCGGATCGGTGCAAAACACATTCCCCAAGCTGAACTTGATCAAAAACTAGTTGCCGCAGGCTTCGCACCCCTGAAGGAGAAAGAAATCGCTTTCTTCTACGGCGGGAAGTAGGGAAGAGGTAGGGGAGAAGAGGCAGGGGGGCAGGGGGCAGGGAGCAGGGGGGAAGAATATTAATATAACTTCTTCATCTTCCTCATCCTCCTCATCTTCCTCATTTCTCTACGGTTCGCACTGTTACCACTTGGGGGGGGGTAGAATCGGGCGGATAGATAACATCTAGCTGTACCGACCGTTTACCCCCTGGTGGTAAAACTACCTTAACCAAAGGATCTAAAACCTGGCCTGTGCGGTGCCATAAATGTACAAACCGCTTTTGCTGCTTCCCAGCATCATCAATATAGTTTACCCGCACTGTTCCCCGGAAAAAGGGAAAATCTAGGGAAGGTTTGCGGAACTTTAAACCCCCTTTTGATAACTTATCTTCCTTCAAAGGCGTTTCTAACGTCACCGTTACCGTTTGGGGTTTCTGTGTATTGTTGCTTAAGGGTAAACTTAAATTATACTCTATTCCATAATTCCCATGTGCCTCATAAGCCGTATCAGGATAACGGACTAACATTTTTGCCGTTTGATTTTGTTCTGTTCCCAAACGTCCGCCCCGCAAGGATGCCAGAGGATAAGATATAGCTTTATTTAACTGGGGTATGGTTAAAATTTGGGCTTTGGGGTGATCCGTTAACGTGGCTTTCCATTGTGAACCCTGAGAAACACCAGCTACACGCCCGTAAATTAAACTACCACCTTTTGTATCTGGGGGTGTGGGTGTCTTATCCCTTGGTGTGACAAAACCACCATTTTCTAGTGAAGCTTGCCATTCTGCTAAAGTTGGAGGGCGATGGCTATTATCAGCATTTTTTTTCGCAAACATCGCTAAACTAGCAACATAAACTTTACCACTACTCCGCAACCGGAAAAAGCTAGACCGACCATTCACCAACTTTTCTAAACCCTTCACCGGCATTGGATGATTTAATAACATCCGACTTTGCCCCCCCGGAATCACTAATTTTGCTGGAAAATCAGCTTGACGTACTCCCCGCAACACATCCGCCACAGCCCGATTACCAGGACCTGAAAACACTTTACCATCATTATTTTCTAAATAGGGGGCTAAGGTAGTAAAAGGGGCATCCTGCATTAAATAACTCGCACCTTGCAACACATCCAGCGTCACAGATTGCTTGTTTGGGTTATGGATAATGATACCTAAATAATAGGTTTGCGAATCTTTGGGAGTATGTGTATAGTGGTGTGCAAATAAATCAAACCGTCCTTGAAAGGGAAAGTTTAAATGTGCTGCGGTGGTTTTTTTACCCTGCGGTGGAAAGGTCGAAAGTAAAATTCCCTCTGTTTTCATCCATTCAGGGCTGTTACTATTAAAAACAGGAATATTATCTAGTTTACCGGGTAAAGGACGCACTTCCCCCGCTTGGATAATTTCTTGGGGTGCTGGCTTTGCTGGATTTTGGGCAAATGAATTACTATTTGTACAACCAGCAGTAGGAATAATTGATAATGTCAGAAGGCAGAAGGCAGGAGGCAGAAGGCAGGAGGTAAAACAGGGCTTGTTAGTTTTTCCAACTTTTTTAAGTAGATAGGGATTTTTACCAGTCTGTAATAATGATGAAAAAAGTATGACTAATGCTTTAATGGGTTTACTCTGTATTTGTTTCATCGAATTTACTCTTAATTTTTGTCAGGAAGCTGTATTTTCAAGGTGAATATAACGATACAAGGACAAGGATATAGTGATAAATACAAGTTCTATCTACCTAATTTCTGATTTATCATTTTAATTTATCAATCTATACTATTTAATTAGTATTAACTAAATGGTGCAGCGTGGCCGAAATCACTATCCATTTATACACTATCAAACATTAATTAAATCAACCTTCTACCTCCTGTCTTCTTGCAATAGTTTCAGTTTAGGAGTTGAATGATGGATATACTCATTGAATCAACTAAGGATTTTGAAACAGACTTAGAAAAATTTACTAATACAGAAAAGTTTAAGATTATTAAAGAAATGAATCGGTGTTTTGAACTTTTATCAACTGATAAAGATTTGTTTTATCAAAATAGCGAACAATTCCGATATCTTAAACTTAATCATGATTATGATTCAACTATTTATTCTATGAAAATCAATGAAGAACAAAGAATAATTCTCACTATTGACGATGATCCCATTTTTGGTTGTACATTAATTACTTTATTTAGATTGGTTACTCCTGAAGATGCATCAAAAGCTTATAATGCTGTAGCTGAATTTATTTATCAGGATTTTACCGTCGAAGAAAGTCCAGAGTTAGAGGTGAATGTTTGCTAATGGGACAAATTAAGCCTCTTTTAGATGAATATGGCGTAATTCTGGAAGCAATGGAAATTTTACCAGAGGAGTTAAAAATAGATTTTTTGGAAGCTTTAGCAGAATTAGAAGATAATGAATGTCACCGCACTAGAAACTTTCCCAAAACTCGATTACATAAAGTAGCGGGAATTAAACAAGCAATTTACCGTGCTGATATTGATAAAGTTTCTGGTTGGCGGATTCATTTACAATATATTGAGGGAAAAATTCATTTAAAAGATATTATCGGCGGACAACATCATGATAATGTTATTGAGGTGATTAAATCCAAAAAGGATAGATATGATTAGATTTAGCCTAACACATCATTTACAGTTAAATTAATTTCTGGGAAAGCTAAAATAGATAAACTATCACCTCTTTGGAGAATTTGTACATCCTTGTAACCTGTGGGTGTGGGTTGACGATAAATTGTAATAGTTTCTGCATTAATATCAATTAACCAAACTTCCAAAATTCCATTTTCAGCATAAAGGGGAATTTTCACATCTCGATCATAATCAAGGCTGCTGTCTGCAACTTCAATTAAGAGTAATATGTCTTGAGGTTGAGGATGTCCAGTTTCATAAAAATCCGCACGTCTTTTAAGTAATGTAATATCCGGTTGCGGTTCAGACAAATCATTTAATATGATTGGATCTTGTACTCCAATGATCATGACTTGGCCTAAAAGTTTTGTTAATTTATCTACTAATCTTTTTACACAAGCAGCGTGACGTTTTCCAACTGGTGACATTTTCAGAATTTCCCCTCTAATTAATTCTACTCGATCATCTTCTGTTAAAATACCAGCTTCATTCATTTTATGGTATTGTGTAACTGTGAATTGTAGTTTTTCTAATTGAGTAGATATCATAATGACCTCTTGGGTAGGTGATTTCGTTTTTAATATAACCCGCCCTAAAATAAATTTTGGGCTAATAGCTAAAGTGCTTTAAAA
This sequence comes from Nostocaceae cyanobacterium, assembly GCA_035299225.1. GTDB lineage: Bacteria > Cyanobacteriota > Cyanobacteriia > Cyanobacteriales > Nostocaceae > DATGXB01. The sequence goes on from DATGXB010000245.1 coordinate 78,057, forward strand.
AGCACTACTTTCAAAAAAACTAAGGTTAAATTAAGTTGATGTTTCAGGAGATAAATATATATTTAACCAAAAATATCATTTAGAGTTAAATTAATTTCTGGGAAAGCTAAAATAGATAAACTATCTCCCCTTTGGAGAATTTTTACATCCTTGTAACCTGTGGGTGTGGGTTGACGATAAATTGTAATAGTTTCTGCCTTAATATCAATTAACCAAACTTCTAAAATTCCATTTTCAGCATAAAGAGGAATTTTCACATCTCGATCATAATCAATTGTGCTGTCTGCAACTTCAATTAATAGTAATATATCTTTTGTTTGCGGAAGTCCAGAACGATAAAAATCTGTACGAAATTTAACTAATGATATATCTGGTTGCGGTTCTGACAAATCATTTAATATGATTGGATTTTGTACCCTAACTATTACTTTACTTGCTAAAGCGGCATACAAAAAATTACTAATAAAATCTACACAAGCTGCGTGACGTTTACCGACTGGTGACATTTTCAGAATTTCCCCTCTAATTAATTCTACTCGATCATCTTCTGTTAAAATACCAGCTTCATTCATTTTATGGTATTGTGTAACTGTGAATTGTAGTTTTTCCAATTGAGTAGATATCATAATGACCTCTTGGGTAAATAAATGTTAATCACAGGTTTTTATCCGAAAATATTATTTACGGTTAAATTAATTTCTGAGAAAGCTAAAATAGATAAACTATCACCTCTTTGGAGAATTTTTACATCCTTGTAACCTGTGGGTGTGGGTTGACGATAAATTGTAATAGTTTCTGCATTAATATCAATTAACCAAACTTCTAAAATTCCATTTTCAGCATAAAGGGGAATTTTTACATCTCGATCATAATCAATTGTGCTGTCTGCAACTTCAATTAATAGTAATATATCTTTTACTTCGGGAAGTTTATCTATATAAAAATTGGGATGTGGTTTAAGTATAGCGATATCTGGTTGCGGTTCAGATAGATGATTGAGTTGAATTGGATTTTGTACAGAAATTATGATTTGTTCATCTAATAATTTTGATAAAATTTTATTGATGAGATTCACATAACCTGCATGGCGTTTACCAATGGGTGACATTTCTACAATTTCCCCTCTAATTAATTCTACTCTGTCATTTTCTGTTAAAATACCAAGTTCGTATATTTGATGATATTGGTCAATTGTAAAACTTTTGGCGGGTAATTTTATAGACATAGTTAACCCTCTGTTTTTATCCTCTAGTTTTAATATAACAGAAGATTAGTTACAGAGGGGAAAGATAAATTATACAGCACGTTTCTGGTAAATGAAGTACAGAGTTTAATAATAAACCCTGATGTTAAAAGAGTATTAAACCTGTTCCCTGTTCTCTGTTCCCTGTTCCCAGCTATAAATAATTAAAAAATACTTCTGGGACTAATCTTAATTCTCCAGATTTGAAGCGGGGAATATCTACCCATAAAGCGCGGTGTTTACGTTCTGGTGTTTCGGAAAATGTTAAACTTTCGATTTGGTAAAATTGAGGATCTGCGAAATCACATTGATAAAGTTGAATAATTTCGTGTCCTTGTTGACCATTAAAAATAAATAAGTTTTCAATACAAGCGAGATAATTAATATTTTTTAATTCGGCTTGTATTTCTTCTTGAAATTCGCGTTGTAAGGCGGTGTGGCTGGTTTCGCCAAATTCTACACCTCCACCTAAAGCACGATAAAAGTTTGCTTGTTTGTTAGCATCATAACCTTCAGAAACAAATAAGCGATCGCCATCGCGAATTAAGGCTAAGACTATGACCCGGATTTCACCTGGTTTATTCATTGCGGCTGCTAATTATCGTAAATTGAATATGAACGGCTTTCACTATCTTCTACTGGCCAATCTTCATTTTCGCCGCCAATATACAATTCTTCAATTGTGACATATTCTTGGCTTAACTGGGTGAGGGCATTGATTAAAACATCTAAGGCGATCGCATCACTGGTTCCTAAATCAAACCAACAACGCCCCCATTGTCCTAAATATTCAAATTCGCTCATGTTATGCATCAAAGCCATCATGCTTTTATCATAAGCATCTGAATCATAATTCATGTAGCTCAAATCAAGTCCGGTTTCTTGAACTTGGAGATTTTCGCCGTTAAATGCACCTAATTTTCCTAGATAAAACCAGGAATTAAAGGCTTCTTCAACATATTCTTTTTCTCGCTCTGAGGGAATTGTACTGAATTTGATCCAAAACCAAACATCAAACGGGTTAAATTCTCGAAACTGAATTAGCATTTACTTTATCAATAAATTGTGAATGGGAAGAGGCAGGGAGAAGAGGCAGGGGGGCAGGGGGCAGGGGGCAGGG